>JAJCZF010000081.1 GCA_029262535.1 Deltaproteobacteria bacterium | reverse complement strand
GTCGCGTCGTTTGAGAACACTTGGGAGGCTCATATCGCAAAGGGGCGGCTTGAGTCCGAGGGGATTTTTGCGGCACTTTTTGACGAGCATACGGTAAGTATGAACTGGATGTACTCTAACGCCATCGGTGGCGTAAATAAGGTCCGTGCCGAAGATCTCGACCGAGCACGTTCGATTCTGGATAGGCCGGTTGAAGAAGGAAGCTCCGCGACAGGCAACGAGTCCGAAGCAGGAGAGACGGGCGGCTGGGGTGCTTGCCCCAAGTGCGGCAGCGAGGATACGGACTACTACAGCGATAGGCGGCTGGCATTCCTCTCTTGGATCTTTATCGGTCTACCTTTCTTTCGAGCTAGAAAGAGGCTCGGATGTCGAGCTTGCGGCCATGATTGGAAAGATAAATAGCCGGGATTCCAACCCTTTTGCATCTGCCCTTTTTTCGCATTGCTTTTTTTCCTCTTCTCTTCTTTTTTCTCTCATTTTTAAATTGATTTTTCCGCTCCAAGTGGTACACTGCATTATTAAACGGCAAGCAGCTTGATAGGTAAACTTTAGCGCCGTTTCATGGGCCCATAGCTCAGCCCGGAAGAGCCACCGGCTCATAACCGGTCGGTCCCAGGTTCGAATCCTGGTGGGCCCACCAAATACAACTCACCGCTCTATCCATATAGGAGGAATTCTTGTCGAACCCCATACACACGCTTATTAAAATTCAAGAGATAGACCTTGCAATACTGGAGATAGAACGCGAAGATAAGGGTTATAATGACGGCATAAAGAATGCCACCGAAGAGGCCGAGAGGCTCTCGGCACAGCTCGAAGTTCTCGAAGGCGATTATAACTCCGTTGACGAATCTATAAAGGAAGTCAAAGAGATAATCAGGGTAAATAACGAAAAGCTCTCAAAGGACGAAGAGCGCACTAGCGACGTAACTACCGACAAGCAGCTTAAAGCGCTCAATAAAGAGATGGTAACGGCCAGAAAAAATATCAAGATGGCCAACGAGAGGCTTGAAAAGCTCGATGTCACCTATGAAGAGCGTAAGGCCCGTTACGACGCAAAGAGCGAAGAGCTCATGACCAAGCAAGAAGAGCTCGAACGGCTCACCGGCGAGCTTGAGACCAAAACACCCGAATGGGAGTCTGTCTTGAGTGTAAAGCAGGGTGAGAGAGAGACCGCAACCGGAGAGATAACACCCGCCATTCTTAAGAGATACGAAAACATTAAGGCCAAGCGCGCAGGTATCGGCCTGGTAGAGATACTGGACGAAACCTGCCTTGGTTGTAATATTCACGTCCCGCCGCAACTATATATAAAGGTCTTAAGGGGCGACGAAGAGCTGATGACCTGTCCGAACTGCCACAGGCTGCTCTACTGCGTACCAAAAGAAGCCTCCTGATAAGGCGGTAGATGACCGAGTCCACCAAAAAGCTTACAAAGAGGGTATTGCGCGATATCTACGATACTCTCGATATACATACCACAGCTCTAAATCTAAATATAAATCTGGAAGAGGCACAGGCGGCCCTGCGCGCCCTTGTGGACGCGCCTAAACCAAAAAAGGCCAAGGCTAAAGCTTCGCCCGTAAAGCCAAAGTCCGGCGGAGAGCCTCTTTTTATTTATGTTGACGGCGGCTCGCGCGGTAATCCGGGGCCGGCCGGCGCGGGCGCGATCATAAAGGATAAAGCGGGTAATTCCGTAAAAGAGCTGCATCGCTATCTCGGTATCGCCACCAATAATGTCGCCGAATACGAGGCCTTGATACTCGCCCTTACCGAAGCCCGCGAACTTACCTCTCGCATAGAGGTCTTTGCCGATAGCGAGCTGGTGGTAAAGCAGATAAAGGGCGTTTACCGCGTAAAGAATCCGGTTTTAAAAGAACTATTCGCCAAGGCAAAAAAGCTCATCACCTCCTTTGAGTCTTTTAAGATCACCCATATAAGAAGAGAGCTTAACTCAGAGGCCGACCACCTGGCTAATAAGGCTATGGACTCACGATAGGTCCGATCTTCTTATTTCAAATTCTTTTATCCACCTGCTTAGTTCCGTTATGAAACCTTTCTATAATATAGTATAATAATCCTGACCGGAGGATGCCGGGCGGCTGCGGCCTTTTTTGTAGCAATACATTAAAAGGGCGAGGAAAGTCCGGACACCGCAGGGCAGGGAGGTCGTTAACGGCGACCGGGGGCGACCCCAGGGATTAGGGCAACAGAAAGTATACCGCCTCGCGCCTTCGGGCGCGCGGTAAGGGTGAAACGGTGGGGTAAGAGCCCACCAGGCTGCCGGGTGACCGGTAGCGCTATGTAACCCCCTCCCGATGCAAGGCCAAATAGGCTTCGTCTTAAGGGCGGCCCGTCCTTATCCCGAAAGGGGGGCGAAGCGGGTAGGCTGCTTGAGGTCATTGGCAACAATGGCCCTAGATGAATGGTCGCCACCCTCCTCTTAATAGAGAAGGGGACAAGATCCGGCTTACAGGCATCCTCCGGTCATTTTTTTGAAGGTTTTTTCGATCGACCAGTTTATAATTCGGCCTTTTCTCAGCCATACCCAGGACTGCTTCCTTGCATTGGAAGAATTACCCTTCTGCACAAAATTACTATTAATTCATCCTGAAAATATTGCTTCATGTGGGAAATCCTTTTTTAATCCCACCTCTTAATAAAACGCCAAAAGCCATTGAAAGCGTTGATTTTACCTGTAAAGAATAAAAAAATAAGAAGAAATAAACACCTCCTAAAAGCTCTCTAAATATTTATTTCTATGATACGCTAAATACCGTATCTGCACCCTCTTCTACTGCCAACCACAATATATTGTTGTATTGCCAGAACTCCTCTATATGGGACTCTATTCCACTTTAACGACTTTTTTGCAAGCACCCGAAAAACAAGGGCTATTTTAATGAAAAAGCCCTTGACAAAGTTTGACGAGAGGAATATATTGAGGTTGGTGGAGAATAGTTGTATGAAGTACTATAAAGTGCCATAAAAGCCATCGAAAGTGGGATGAAGTGTTTAGAGGCAGGTTTGAACATACGATAGACGCCAAGGGCAGGCTCAGTATTCCGGCAAAGTTCCGCGAGGTTCTTGGCGGGGAGTACGATAGTCGCCTTATCGTTACGACCAACGACGGCTGTCTCGTTGCCTATCCTTATAAGGAATGGCTCGTTCTTGAGGAAAAGCTCGCCTCTCTGCCGAGGATGAAGAACAAGACGATGAATGTTCTAAGGCACTTCTATTCCGGCGCGACCGACTTTACCATCGATAAGCTCGGGCGCATACTCGTGCCGCAGGCCCTGCGCGAGTACGCCGGTCTTAATAAGGATGTCGTGCTTATCGGTCTCATGCAGCAGTTCGAGATATGGGATAAAGACGCCTTCGCCGCAAGAGAGGCCGATGAAGCGAAGGGTCTGATTAGCGGCACCTTCGAGGATTTTGACCTTTAAGGTGTCGGAGTTGAGCCACCTGTCGGTAATGTCCGGAGAGGTAATAGAGTTCCTTGAACCCTCACGCGGCGGCATATATGTAGACGCGACACTCGGAGGATGTGGACATACGATAGAGATTCTAGAGCGCGGCGGGCCGGAGACCAGGGTCATAGGCCTTGATTGCGACGCCGACGCCATAGAGAGAGCAAAAGAAAGACTGGCGCCATATGGCGACAGGGTAACGATAGTAAGGGAGAATTTTGGAGAGATAAACTCGGTATTGTCGGAACTGGCCCCGGACGGGGTAGACGGAATTATAGCCGATATCGGCCTTTCCTCCTTTCAGTTAGACGACGGAGCAAGAGGTTTTTCCTTTTCCAAAGAGGCCCCTCTCGATATGAGGATGGATAAAAGGCTTGAGCTTACGGCCAGAGAGCTTATAAACGAGTTAGAGAAGGACGAGTTAAAGCGGATATTTCGGGAGTACGGGGAGGAACGCTTCGCGGGCAAGATTGCCGCGGTCATCTGCAAGAGGAGGATAGAGAAAGAGATAGAGACGACCGGAGAGTTAAGGGCCATAGTGTCCGAGACAGTCCCCCCGCCTCGGCATTATATGAAAAAGAGGATAGATCCCGCAACGAGGGTCTTTCAGGCGTTAAGGATAGCTGTAAACGACGAATTAGGCGCACTTAAGAGATTCCTTGACGCACTGCCCCAAAACCTTAAAAAGGGCGGACGGGTAGTTATTATAAGTTTTCATTCTCTCGAAGACAGGCTCGTAAAGAGGGCCTTTAGGGTTATGGCCGCCGATTGCCTCTGTCCTCCCCGCACTCCCGGATGTATCTGCGGGCATGTAAAAGAGTTAAAACTCCTCACTCGTCGCGTCGTTAAACCGACCGACGAAGAGGTTTTGGAGAACCCAAGAAGCAGGAGCGCAAAGCTCAGGGCCGCCGAAAGGGTGTAACCACTGGGACCCAACGGCGGTATAGATAAGGAGGTGGAAGATGAACGAGACAAAGACAGCCAGATGCCCGTATTGCCATAACCTTGTAATCGTCAAACCCGTGGAGAGCGGCGCATGCCATTGGTCGTGGCACGACTGCCTCTTTACCCCGGCCTCTCTTACGGTTATGAACAAGGATTCAGGCGCAAAGATCTATAGCCGTTCCGGTCTGCGTTACAGAAGGGGCCATAGAAAGTCGCGTTAAGAGCGTTTTTATTTTAGAAGGACTATTTTTCATGGCACACGTTTCAATTAAGAAGATCTCCGCACCCGGGGTGCTCTCCGTTCAGAGGGCGGCCCATAAGAGGGCTTCCAATGATACTGAGCAGACGCAGTTTCTGCCCATCGCTCTGGGGGTAGTACTTATAATCTTCTTATTCTCTTTTATATATCTCTGGAGCCGCGTAAATGTAACCAAGTACGGTTATGAGATATCTAGCGCCGTTACGGCGAGGGCCTCTCTTAGCGAAGAAAACCGAAGGCTCAGTATGGAGATTACACGACTTAAATCTCCGGAGAGGATAGAGCGTGTCGCAAAGGACGAACTAGGCCTGGTCTACCCGACCGCCGACCAGATAGTCAGGATAAAATGACACATGACGTCAAGTGGCTCCGCTTTAGAATACTCTTTGTTCTTGCCGCCTTCTTTCTTATCTTCGGCGTGGTATTCGCAAGGGCCTTTGAGCTGCAGACACTCGATGCCCAGGTACTTAGGAGCAAGGCTCAAGGGCAGCATATAAAGACATTTAAGCGCAGGGCCGAACGCGGCGGTATTTACGATAGAAACCAAAATGAACTTGCCGTAAGCCTGGATGTTGATTCCATCTACGCAAATCCGGCGCGTATTATAGAGCCGGTTAAGACGGCCAAAGAGCTTGCCCCGATAGTAGGTCTTAAGAATAAAGAGGTTCTTAAGAAGTTAAAGAGCAAGAAGTCATTCGTATGGGTTAAGAGGCAGGCAGATATAACCGATACCCAGCGAAAGACGATAAAGGCTATAGCCGGTATAGATACTCTCAAAAAGAGCCGGCGTTACTATCCTAACCGACAGATTGCCGCAAACATTCTGGGTTTTGAAGGGATAGACGCTAAGGGGCTAGAAGGTATTGAGTTATATTACGACGAGTATTTAAAGGGCCGCGCGCGTAAGGTAAAAGGAGAACGCGACGCGCGTGGGCGTACCTTATTATACGAGGATGTAGAGAAGACAGCGATAACACGCGGCATGAACGTAACACTTACCATAGATAAAACAGTACAGCACATAACGGAGAGGGCGCTGGCAAAGGCCGTCACCAGGGGCAATGCAAAGGGCGGAACGGCGGTCGTGATGGACCCGGCAACGGGCGAGATACTCGCAATGGCCGCCCTGCCGACATACGATCCGAACAACTTTCACCGCACGAAGCCGTCGTCGTGGAGAAACAGGGCGGTAACCGATATATTCGAGCCCGGTTCGGTGATGAAGGGTTTTCTGCTTGCGGCGGTGCTTGAAGAGGGCGTGGCAGACGAAAAGAAGATCTTCTTTTGTGAAAACGGCAAATATAAGGTTGCCGACAGGACATTTCACGATACCAAGAAACACGCGTGGCTGACGCTTGCGCAGATTATTAAGTATTCGAGTAATATCGGGGCGGCCAAGGTCGGAAGAGATCTAGGCGAAGAGGGTTTATACAGGTATTACAAACGTTTTGGTTTTGGAGAGAAGACCGGCATAGACCTGCCGGGAGAGGGACGCGGCATATTCAGACACCATACGAACTGGTCGCGTGTCTCGCTTGAAACACTTGCTTTTGGTCAGGGTATATCGGTAAATGCCGTGCAACTTACAACGGCAATGGCCGCGATTGCAAACGGTGGTTACCTTATGAAGCCGTATATATTGAAGAATGTCAGTGATATGGATGGAAATATCGTGCTTGAAGGTAAGCCGAAGGTGGTAAACAGGGTCGTAAGCGAAGAGACGGCCACGAGGACGACAGAGGTTCTTAAACGTGTTACCGAGTCCGAGGGAACCGGCAGGAACGCGGCGGTAGAGGGTTTCAGCGTCGCGGGAAAGACAGGCACGGCGCAGAAGGCCGACCCCAAAAAGGCCGGATACAAAAAGAATGCTTATGTGGCGTCGTTTTTAGGTTTTGTTCCGGCAAACGATCCGAAGCTCGTTATCTTCGTAGCGGTCGATGAGCCGGAGGCATACCGCGGTTATCATACTGGAGGCATCTTCGCGGCCCCGGTCTTTAAAGAGATAGCTGAACAGACACTCTCGTATAAGGGTATATTCCCGGAGGGTAAGGAGCTTGGAGAGGATAGTCCGCCCGTATACGAGGTACGCGCCATTCCGTCGCCTGATTCGGCTCCTGTAAAGAAGGGGCGTGTGCCGAACTTTAAGGGCAAGTCGATGAGGATGGTGCTTAGAATGACCGACTCTATCGGAGCGGATCTTGAGGTTAACGGTTCCGGTATCGCATATAACCAGCTTCCGGTTTCGGGTGCCAGTTATAGCGTGGAAGAACCAATGCAGGTCTGGTTCAGGTGATAGAACGCACTATCGGATTGGAAGATCTCTTGAGTGGGCTTGATTATGAGGCCGGAGCAGAGTTAGAGATCGCTATATCGGGTTTGAGTTCTGACTCAAGGCTTATTAAAGAAGGCTGGCTCTTTGTGGCCGTTACGGGAGTTGACTGCGACGGTTACGATTATATAGAAGATGCAGTAAGAAACGGGGCTGGAGCGATAATTACCGAGAGGGCGCAGCCCGGCGTTAAGGTCGGGCAGATAATAGTAAGAGACGCAAGAAAGGCTCTGGCGCGAGTAAGCGAAAATTTTTACCACAGGCCGGGTGAAAAGCTCACCTTAATAGGCATTACAGGCACCAACGGCAAGACGACGAGCGCATATTTAATAGAGTCGATACTGAAAGAAGCCGGATTTAAAGTAGGGGTTATCGGGACTGTGAATTACAGATACGGAAATACGGTAAAGAAGGCCTCCCATACCACTCCGCCCCCGGAGGAACTTTCCGGGCTTTTGGGCGAGATGGTTGATAACGGAGTTACGCACTGCGTTATGGAGCTTTCGTCGCATGCCCTGAAGCAAAAGAGGGCCGACGCGCTGCGTTTCAAGAGTGCGCTCTTTACCAATCTTACGCCGGAACACTTTGACTATCACGACTCCATGGAAGATTACTTTGAGAGTAAGGCCGTGCTCTTTACCGAACTGCTCGACAAGGACGGATGCGGGGTAATCAACGAGGACGACCTGCGCGGGCAGGTCTTGAAAGCCATGACGGAGAGGGCCGACAGTTACGGTATGGGTTCGTCGGATATTCACCCCGATTCCTTTGCTATTTCAGCCGACGGCATAGAGGCGGAGATAAAGACGCCCGAGAGTAGTCTTAAGATAGAATCGACACTTGTCGGTGATTATAACCTGATGAATATAATGGGCGCTGTCGGTGTGGCACGCTCACTCGATATAGATGAAGAAGATATAGAGGCCGGCGTAAAGACGCTACGGGGCGTACCCGGCAGGGTCGAGAGGATTCTGCCAGAGGACGCCTCCGGCGGTGTCTGCGCGTATGTGGACTACGCACATACTTCCGACGCGCTCTTTCATGTGATTTCGGCCTTGAGGCCGCTCGCATCAGGCAGGTTGATTACGGTCTTTGGCTGTGGCGGCGACCGCGACAGGGAGAAACGCCCGGAGATGGGACGTGTCGCTACAAAGGGCTCGAATATAACGATATTGACCTCGGACAATCCGAGAAGTGAAGATCCGTTCTCCATTATAGCGGAGATAGAGGCAGGGCTTGAGCATGTGGCATCTTTCGAGGGTAGCGATATCCCGGACGGCCCGGCCTATACGGTTGTACCTAACAGGGGCGAGGCCATAGAGCGCGCCGTTGAGATTGCACGAGCCGGAGATATCGTGCTCATAGCCGGTAAGGGCCATGAAGATTATCAGTTGGTCGCGGGCAAAACTTTGAAGTTCGATGACAGGGTCGTTCTCTCGCAAGCGCTCACCCGCGCCGTAAAGAGGACCGGGTCTATTTAGTGGGCCTGGTTTAAATGAAGCTTAGCTTCGGCGATATAGTTAAGGCCACCGGCGGCAAGCAGGTTTCGGGCCTGAACGAAGAGATTTTTAACGGCGTATCAATAGATACGCGGACGATAGAAAAGGGCGAGGCCTTTGTCGCTATTAAAGGTAAGAACTTCGACGGTAGAAACTTTTTGAAAGCGGCCCTTGAAAAGGGCGCGGCCGGTTTGGTCTTAGACGAAGAAGAGGCCGAGGTTTATTTAAAGGAGTTTGAGAAGAGCACGGCGATAGTAACGGTAGAAGATACGGCGCAGGCGCTTGGCGATTTGGCGGCCTTTACTAGAAAGCAAAGGCCGGTCCCGCTCCTGGCCATTACCGGCACCGCCGGAAAGACGACGACAAAGGAGATGGCGGCCCGTATACTTTCCGAGAGCCGGTCGGTCTTAAAGACCGAAGGAAATAAGAATAACCTGTTGGGCCTGCCGCTGACCCTTTTGAGGTTGAAAGAAGAGGACGAAGCCGCGGTCGTTGAACTTGGCATAAGCGAGCCATTCGAGATGGATCGGCTTGTAGAGATAGCGCAGCCCGACGCTGCCCTTATAACGAATATCGGGCTCGGCCATATTGAAAAGCTCGGCACGGTAGAGCGTACGGCAAGTGAAAAGGGCAGGGTATTTAAAGGGCTTAAAGAGGGCGGCCTAAGGGTTCTCAATCTGGACGACGAATGGGCCGTAAGGAAGAGCGACGAGGCCGGTATCGAAGCCGGCGACATGGAAGATGTAATTAGCTTTAGCCTATATGAAGAGGCCGACGTAAGGGTAACGGAAACCGAGTCGCGCGGAGTGGAAGGAACGAGGATAATTATGGAAATTCTTGGTGAAAAGATAGAGATTGAGTTATCAGTACCGGGCAGTGTGGGCGTAAAAAACGCCGCAGCCGCCGCAGCCGGAGCGCTTGCGCTCGGAGCGAGCGCAGAAGATATCAAGGTTGGCCTTACAAATGTGACGACCCCTCCCGGCAGGCTTGAAGTGGTAAGGGTCGGAGGGCTTATGATCCTTGACGATACATATAACGCAAACCCGGAGTCTGTAAAGGCCGCGCTTGAGATACTCTCCTGTGCCTACGCTCCGAGGGTTGCCGTCTTTGGAGATATGCTTGAACTTGGCGAACATTCTAACGAAGAGCATGAAGAGGCCGGAAGGCTCGCGGCCGAGAGCGGCGTGGACAGGCTTTTTGCCACCGGCCTGTGGGCCGATAAGGTCATAAGCGGCGCAATCAAGGCCGGTATGAACGAGGAGAACGCCGTTGCCTTAAGTAATAAAGAGGCGATTATAGAGCGTTTGAATAACGAGCTTTCAGGTAGTGAATCGGTGCTCGTTAAGGGCTCGCGCGGCGCGGCGATGGAAGAGATCGTTACCGCCTTAAAGCTTCGGGCATTAAAGTTTGAGCACTAAGATCTTTTGTTAGGTTTTTTTGTTGTAGAAGAATGACGGCGGCAACGACGGGTAACGGGCTCTTCTGAGTCGCCTGAAGCACGATAGACCGGAGGATAGAGATGGGTACGCTAACACTTGAAAACAAAACAGGTTTTCTGGGCTTTTTTAACCGCATGAACGAGGCCGCAACCTCGCATTTTTCGGCTGGAGAAGGTAATACGCGTAGTGAAACTCTAAACGACACGGATCGCTACTTAGGGGCCGACATATCCGGCGAAGGCCGAACGGAAGGCCTGGTTCATTTTATGGACCCGGAGACCCGGTAACCGGACTCGGCAGTAAGACCAGGTAGCAAGTTCCAGCAGAAGTTCTGGCTGTAAAAGATTTAAACCGCACCTCTTTAGTTATTTTCATATTGGGATTGCGGAGGGTGGAATTACTCTTTATCTAGGCTTTACCCGGCGACCGTATCTCTTAATGCGGTCCGTTTCGGGGTATAGATTATTAAGGTCATAGAAGGTTTTAAGTTGAAGGCCCAAGGGTTCTTCAGGGGGACTTAAACCACAGATGCTCTATCATTTATTATATCCGCTAGCCAAGCATTATTTTATATTTAATGTATTTCAATACATTACGTTCAGGGCCATCTACGCCTCCCTGACGGCGTTGGTCCTGAGTTTTATTATCGGCCCTTTTATTATCAAAAAACTCCAGTCGCTACAGATAGGCGAGGTCATAAGGAGCGACGGCCCGCCGACGCATCACAAAAAGGCCGGCACCCCCACTATGGGCGGCTCGATAATAATAATAGCCGTAGGCATCTCGGTCCTTTTGTGGACCAACTTCTCAAACAGGTATATATGGGTTGTCTCTTTTGTGACGCTCGGCATGGCTTTAATAGGTTTTATCGACGACTACAAGAAGGTAGTTAAGAAGGACCGTGGCGGGTTGTCGGCCTCAAAGAAGATTCTCGGCCAGATATTAGTCGCCTTTATCGGCACGATGATACTCTACACCACCCCGGAGTTCTCAACGATACTGACCTTTCCGATCTTAAAGGAAGTGACCTTCGATCTTGGCATGGGATATATCCCCTTCGCGGTTGTCGTTATAGTCGGGGCCTCTAACGCGGTTAACCTGACCGACGGCCTCGACGGGTTGGCGATAGGACCGATAACCATAGCGGCGGTAACATATATGCTCTTTGCCTATATTTCGGGTCATGTAAAGTTTTCGGATTATCTGAATATCATGTACGTTGCAAACGCCGGAGAGCTTGCGATATTCGCCGGGGCAATGGCCGGGGCGAGCCTCGGTTTTCTCTGGTTCAATACATATCCGGCGCAGGTCTTTATGGGCGATATAGGCGCCCTGTCACTGGGCGGCGCGCTCGGCACCATAGCTGTCGTCACAAAACACGAGGTCTTATTGCTTCTGGTCGGAGGCATCTTTGTGGTTGAGACACTCTCGGTCATCTTTCAGGTGACAAGCTTTAAACTCAGGGGCAAACGCATGTTCGCTATGGCCCCGATACACCATCACTACGAGATGAAGGGTTGGGCCGAGCCGAAGATAATCGTTCGGTTCTGGATTATTGCGATAATACTTGCGCTGATAGCCTTTAGTACGCTCAAGGTACGATGAGCGGCGCGGCGCTTAAGATGGAAATGGGCATGAACGCGCTTGCGTGCACGTCCGAATGGGAGTTCTCCTTGGATCTATGCGGAAAAAATATTTTGGTCGTCGGACTCGGAAGCACCGGTCTTTCAGTGGCGAGGTTCCTAAGTGCTATGGGCGCGAATGTTTCGGCTACCGACCTAAGGTTGCCCGCGGACCTGCCGTCTTTCGACGAACTTACAGCTCTTGGTGTAGAGATAGAGGCCGGCGGACATGGCTCTCTCATGGGTCGCGGCTCGGACATGATAGTGCTTAGCCCCGGCGTGGACCCGTCTTTGTCCTTAGTAAGAGAGGCCCTTGATAAAGGTATAGAGGTTATTAGCGAGATAGAGCTTGCGGCCCGTTTCATAAGAGAGCCGATAATAGCGGTAGCCGGAACAAACGGCAAAACAACTACGACCGAGCTTTTAGGCGAAGTCTTGAGGCGCGGCGGTAAGAGCGTCTTTGTAGGCGGCAATATCGGCACTCCGGCTATTGAATATCTATCATCGGGCGAGCAGGCCGATTGTTGCGTGCTTGAAGTCTCAAGCTTTCAGCTAGAAGGGGTCAGGCAGTTCAGACCACATATATCTATATTATTAAATATAAGCGCCGACCATCTCGACAGGTACGCCGGTTTTGAAGAATATGCCGATACGAAATTCAGATTGTTTTCCACCCAGCAGGCCGACGATGTAGCCATCGTCAATATAGAAGATCCTGTTATTTCGGGGCGACTCCGGGCCACCCCCCTCACGCCCGGTGTCGTCCCCTTCAGGGTTTCTTCATCTGTCGGGTCATCTAATGGAGAAGATGAGAGAGGGCTTTCATTAGATGGAAGTAAGATCGTATACAAGAGAATAAACGGCGCGGTAGAAGAGTACGAGATGAGCGGCATTAAGCTGATCGGCGTAGATGCCGGCGGCGTGGTTGCCACAGAGACGGTAATGGCCGTTATCGCCACGGCAAGGGAGATGGGCATCTCGAAAGAGGTAATTATAGATACCGTAAGATCATTTAAGGGATTATCGCACAGGCTTGAGTTTGTGAGAGAGCTTAAAGGCGTGACCTATATAAACGACTCCAAGGCCACCAATGTCGGCGCAATGATAAAGGCGCTCGATAGTGTGAACGGCCCGGTAGTGCTTCTTGCCGGTGGTGTTGACAAGGGCGGCGACTATCTCGTGGCATACGATATTATTAAAGAGAAGGTCAGCCGTTTGATACTGATTGGCGAGGCCTCGAAAAAGATGCAAGAGGCTTTTACGGGAGCGGCAAAGATAGAGCTTGCAACCTCTTTTGCAGACGGTGTGAAACGCGCGGCGCGCGCGGCAATAACGGGTGATACCGTGCTCTTAAGCCCCGCATGTTCGAGTTTTGACGAGTTCGGAAGTTACGCCGAGCGCGGTGATACTTTTAAGAGTTTGGTGATGGAACTATGACATTAAAGGCCGCATATAGCGACAGGGTGATTATGCTCTCAACGCTGCTCCTTATAGCGATGGGGCTCCTGATGGTATATTCGACCAGCAATGTCTTTGCCATCTCAAAACACGGCGACGAGTTCTTCTTCTTAAAGAAACAGGTCTTCTTCTTTATACTCGGACTAGGGGCCTTCTACGTCGCTATGAAGGTGGATTATAAGATCTACCGTAAGGCCGCATATCCGCTTCTTATCTTATCGATGATTATGCTTACGCTCATATTCGTATCGGGCATAGGTATAAAGGCGGGCGGGTCGAGACGTTGGATAGATCTTGGATTGATGACATTCCAGCCGTCTGAGGCGGCCAAGGTATCGGTTGTCATATTTCTAGCCTACGCCCTCTCGTCCAAGCAGGAGAGGATCAAGGAGTTTACGGCCGGTTTTCTGCCGCTAATGCTTATACCGGGCATTATTATCGGGCTTATTCTTATAGAGCCAGACCTCGGAACGGCCGTAACGCTCTCGGCGATAGTAATGATAATGGCCTTTATAGCGGGAGTGAGGCTCAGGTATATCCTTGGAGTAACGGCTATTGGGTCGTCGCTTTTGTATATATTAATAACGACCGTGCCTTATATGTCCAAGAGGGTTGAGATATTCCTGAACCCCTGGAAGGACCCGAGCGGTTCAGGTTTTCAGATGATTCAATCCTTTCTGGCATTTGGCAACGGCGGCGTCTTTGGTGTCGGGCTTGGGGCTGGAAGGCAGAAGTTATTTTACCTTCCCGAGGCGCATACGGATTTTATTCTTTCCGTTATCGGAGAGGAACTTGGGCTGATAGGTGTCGGAGCCGTCATCGTGCTTTACGTCCTCTTTCTTATTGCGGGCACATCGGTGGCCTTAAGGGCGAAGGATCTCTTCGGTACTTACCTGGCCTTGGGTCTGACTTTCTTAGTGGTCTTGCAGGCCGCGACCAATATGGCTGTGGTGATGGGGGTGCTTCCTCCCAAGGGGCTTGCGCTTCCATTTATAAGTTACGGCGGCTCGTCGCTTCTTATGAATATGATAGCGGCGGGCATACTCTTAAGTATTTATACAAAGAGCAATGAGCAGTAGGGGGTAGATAGTGAGACTTGTCCTAGCCGGTGGCGGCACGGGCGGCCATCTCTTTCCGGCCCTTGCTATAGCCGACGAGGTTATGTCGCAAGACGATTCTGTAGAGATACTCTTTATAGGGGCGCGCGGCGGTATAGAGGCAAAGGTTTTAAAGAGCTACGACTATCCTTTTGAATTGATAGGCGTTGAGGCGATAAAGAATAAGAGCGGACTGTCGAAGATCAGGGCATTTGTGCGGGCAACGATGGCGACATTAAAGTCGATGGCCCTTTTAAGGCGTTTTAAGCCGGACGCGATTCTCGGCAGTGGCGGTTACGTCTCCGGCCCCGTGGTAATGGCCGGAAAGATACTGGGTATAAAGACGGCGATACTTGAACAGAACCTGATACCGGGCGCGACCAATCGCCACTTGGGGCGTTTCGTTGACAGGATATACCTGGCCTTTGAAGAGGCAGGGAAGTCTCTGCCCAAAGAAAAGATAAGAGTAACCGGAACACCGATAAGGCGTACTTTACTTAACGCCTACAGAGAGCAAAAGGCGATAGAGAAAGCTAATAAGCCATTTACGGTATTCGTTTTTGGCGGCTCTCAGGGGGCGACGGCAATAAATGCGGCCTTTATCGACGCCGTGGAATATTTATCGGATATATGGCCGAATCTGAGGGTCATTCATCAGAGCGGCCCGGAGGGTTATACGATGGCATCCGAGGCATATGAAAGAAAGGGGCTCAAGGTAGAGCTTAAGAGTTTTATAGAGGATATGGGAAGCGCCTACGCGGAGGCTGACCTGGTAGTATGCCGCGCCGGCGCAACGACCATTGCCGAGATTACGGCGCTTGGCATACCGTCGATATTAATACCGTATCCCTTTGCGGCGGCCGACCACCAGAGGATAAACGCCGCAGCGCTGGAGGCAAAGGGCGCGGCGGTAATGATAAGCCAAGATACCCTGACCGGTAGCCAGCTGGCCGGAACGATCAGGGCTTTTTACGAGGACGTTAAGAAGTTGGAAAAGGTACGCGAAAGTGTTGTCGGGTTAGGAAGGCCGGGGGCGGCTAAGGCCATAGTGGATGATTATTTAAGTATATAAAAATGTATAGAAATAGAATAAAAAAGATTCATTTCATAGGCATCGGCGGCGCGGGCATGAGCGGCATCGCCGAGGTCCTTGTGAATATGGGCTATAAAGTCACCGGCTCCGACCTGCGTGAGTCGCCCGTAGTACAAAGGCTACGGCAACTCGGCGCGGAGGTCACAATCGGCCACGCAAGCGAGAATGTCGCAGACTCGAACTGTGTCGTATATTCGTCGGCGGTAAGTTGTGAAAACCCTGAGATGGTAGAGGCAGGTTTAAGGCAGATACCTGTCATACCGAGAGCCGAGATGCTTGCCGAACTTATGAGGTTGAAGTACGGTATCGTTGTCGCCGGCACCCACGGAAAGACAACTACGACATCGCTCATAGCCGCCGTGCTTGGACACGCCGGCATAGACCCGACCATCGTTACCGGAGGAAAGATCAACAGTCTGGGGGCCAACGCGCGTCTCGGCACCGGAGAGTTCCTTGTGGCCGAGGCCGACGAGAGCGACGGTTCTTTTATAAAACTGACGCCGACGCTTGCGGTCGTAACCAATATAGACCGTGAACATATGGATCACTACGCGGACTTTGAAGAGGTTAAGAGCTTTTATCTCGATTTTATAAATAAGGTTCCCTTTTACGGCTGTGCGGTTATATGTCTTGACCACCCTGTCTTACAGGGGCTTGTGCCCGATATATCGAGACGTATAGTCTCTTACGGACTTACGGCGCAGGCCGACGTACATGCCGAAAATGTCGAACATCACGGCGTCTATTCAACCTTCGACGTGGTCGTCGCAGGCAAACTGTTGGGTAAGGTAAGGCTCAACCTTCCGGGTCTTTATAATGTATATAACTCGCTTGCTGCGGTAGCCGTGGCGCTCGATCTCGATGTTGAGTTCGATCAGATATGTGCGGCGCTCGAAGATTTCAGAGGTGTCGGCAGGAGGTTCGAGGTCAAGGGCACGGCATCTGGCATTATGGTCGTTGACGACTACGGACACCATCCGGTCGAGGTAAAGGCCGTCTTGAAGGCCGCAAAAGACGGATGGAGCAAGAAGACGATAGTAGCCTTTCAGCCGCACAGGTATTCGAGGACCGAGGATCAGCTTGAAGAGTTCAGCTCCGCTTTTAATGACGCTGATACCGTAATATTAACAGAGATTTACGCCGCCGGTGAAGAGCCGATAGAGGGTATAACGGGCGAGCGTTTATATAACGAAATAAGAGGACACGGCCACAGGGATATTATCTACGTGCCGGAACTTAAAGATGTCGCCACGACATTGATGGATGTCGCTTCAGAAGGCGATATGGTCTTAACACTTGGCGCTGGATCGATAAATACGGTGGCCGACGAGTTCTACGCTATGCTTGCCGAGCTGGAGAAAGAAGCGGTGGGCGGCCAGTGACGGACCAGATGCAGTTATTCTTTGTAGACAGCTTTAAGGGTCGCGTCCTCTTCGAGGTGGAGATGAGGGACTATACCTCCCTGAAGATCGGCGGTCCGGCTGAGGTTATGGCGTTTCCCGAGGACGCCGCCGACCTGAAGGAGCTTTTAAAGTTTGCCTATAGTAAAAAGTTTCCTGTTTTCGTGCTTGGCGGCGGAACGAACCTGCTCGTAAGAGAGGGTGGTATTAAGGGAATCGTAATTAATATGGATGCGAACTTTAAGGAGGTCTCATGGCAGGAGACCGGGGAAGGAACGACCAAGGTAACTGCCGGCTCTGGTCTAACGCTTGCGGCATTATCTAAAGAGGCGGCTGGGCGCGGGCTGACCGGGCTTGAGTTTGCCTGCGGCATACCGGGTATGCTCGGCGGCGGGATAGTAATGAATGCCGGGGCCTACGGTTCGGAGTTGAGCGATATAGTAGAGATGATCGAGGTGGTTGACCGAAAGGGCAAGAAGGGAATCGTCGCAAAGAACGATATCGGTTTCGGTTACAGATCCTCTAAATTAGCCGAAGGCCTTATCGTTACGAGGGTCCACTTTGTGCTGAAAAGTGGCGATAGGCAAGAAATAAAGACGACGATGGATGATTTTAAGGCCCGCCGTATGGCAAAGGGGCCGATAAAGTTTCCAAACGCGGGTTCGATCTTCAAGAACCCGGAAGGGCATAACGCCGGTCGCCTCATCGAAGAGGTCGGCTTTAAGGGTAAGCAGGTCGGCGGTGCGCTTGTAAGCGAGGCCCACGCAAACTACATAGTTAATAGCGGAGAGGCAACGGCCATAGAGGTGCTCTCCCTGATGGCGCAGATAAGGGACGCGGTATTTTCAAAGAACGGCATAGTCCTTGAGCCGGAGATAAAAGTAATTGGCGAGGACGCCGGTCTATGACTGAAAAGAGAAGAGGTAGTAAGGGACATATAGCCGTCCTGATGGGCGGCACCTCCTCGGAGCGCGAGATATCGCTCAGGACGGGCAAGGCCGTCGCACGGGCCCTTAAGGAAAAGGGTTATACGACTCGCGCCATAGACGCCGATAAGAACCTCTGCGAGAGGGTAAAGAGAGCGGGCGCGGATGCGGTCTTTATCGCGCTCCACGGTTGTCCCGGCGAGGACGGCACGGTTCAGGGCCTGCTTGAGCTTATGGCAATACCGTATACGGGCTCAGGGCTTCTTTCGAGCGCGTTATGTATGGACAAGGCGCTTTCAAAGAGAGTTCTTGAGTCAAGGGGGATCCCTACGCCGCGCTTTGCGGTCGTAAAGAGTACGGGTAAAGAGTTAGGACCGGTAAGGCTTGCGCCCAAGATGAGCCTTCCATATGTTGTAAAACCCTCTGGTGAGGGCTCGACCATAGGCGTGACGATAGTCGAAAAGAAGGCCGGGCTAAAGGCGGCAATAGAAGAGGCCGCGACATATTCGGATACGGTCTTGATAGAGAGTTTTGTAAAAGGAAGGGAAGTGACGGTATCGATACTCAATGGCGCGCCTCTTCCGATAGTAGAGATAATACCGCATGAGGGTTTTTATGATTTTAAGGCAAAGTACACGGCAGGCAGCGTTGACTTCATAGTGCCAGCAAGGCTTGGAGCGCGCCTTACGGCAAAGGCGCAGGAGACGGCGCTTGCGGCATACGGGGCTCTCGGATGCAGGGGGGCAGCAAGAGTGGACATAATAATAGACCGTGACGGCGTGCCTTACGTGCTGGAGATCAATACCATACCGGGCATGACCGAGACAAGCCTTTTGCCAATGGCGGCAAATGCAGCGGGTATAGACTACTCGACACTGGTCGAAGAAGTTATTAAAGAGGCGCGGTTGGGCTAGGAACTTTTAAAATTATGGCAAAACGTAATAATAAAAAGATGAAGTCCAATAAGAAGAGAAACCCGGTAAGCCTAAAGCAGAGGGTGCGCAAGGCCTTTAAGATTACGCTAAAGGTTCTGGCGCTTATCATTGTCGTTCCGGCTCTCGCCTTTGGGGTTATGCGACTTTACAGCACTCTACAGACGACCGAACATCTTGAGATAGAAACTGTCGAGGTACGCGGCCTGGAGCGCGTTGGTAGCGACGATATCCTTGCGCTCTCGGATATAATTAAGGGAGATAATATCCTTGCGCTCGATATAAGCGGCGCGGTTGAGAAGATAGAAGCCCACCCGTGGGTAAAGAGCGTCAAGGTAACTAGACATCTGCCCTCCACAGTCGATATAGAGGTAACGGAGATGAAGGCCCTCTGCCTGGTGAGCCTTGACGCGCTATATGTGGTTAGCCTGACTGGAGAGATCTTTAAGAAATATTCGCCTGAAGACTCACTCGACCTGCCGGTAATAACCGGCCTTGAGACCGAGGGAGGCCCGGATGAGGGTTACGAAGTGGCAAAAGCCCATCGGGATTTTGTAGGTTTCCTTGCCGGAAGAGAGGGCATGACGATTAGTGAGATATCGGAGATACATGTAGACCCGGTACACGGATACTCTCTCTATACACTCTTGGACGGTGTGCGTATAGAGCTTGGAAAAGAAGACTTTGAGAAGAGACTTAAAAAGCTTGAGCGAGTTGTAAAGGCCGGCGGCTCTTTAAAAGATATGGCTGTTGTTAATTTAACGGGAGAGCGCGGCGTTGTGGTTAGGCATCTCCGTTCCGCGAAAGCGAAAGTGAGGAAAAATGGGAAAAAAGGGTAATATCATCGTCGGCCTCGATATCGGCACTACCAAGATATGCACGGTGGTGGGCGAGCTCACTGAAGAGGGGCTTGAGATAACGGGCATTGGCAACTACCCTTCAAGGGGGCTTAGAAAGGGCGTTGTCATAAATATCGAGTCGACGGTCGAATCAATCAAGAGGTCGATAAAAGAGGCCGAGCTTATGGCCGGGTGCGAGATAAACAAGGTCTACGCCGGTATATCGGGCGGACATATCAGGGCCTTTAATAGCCACGGTGTTATAGCGGTAAAGGACGGCGAGATAAACAGCGCCGACATAGATCGTGTAAGCGAGGCCGCACAGGCCGTAGCCATACCGCCGACGCAGGAGGTGATTCACGTTATACCGCAAGAGTATATTATAGACGACCAGGAGGGTATCGTAGAGCCGCTCGGTATGAACGGTATAAGGCTTGAGGTAAAGGTCCATATAGTTACGGCGGCCGTAACGAGCGCGCAAAATATCGTAAAGTGCGCCAACAAGGCAGGGCTTGACGTCGCAGATATCGCGCTCCAGCAGATAGCGTCAAGCGAAGCGATACTTAGCCCGGACGAACGCGAGCTCGGTGTCGCTTTAATAGACATAGGCGGCGGCACGACAGATATCGCTATCTACCACGCCGGTACGGTCAAGCATACGACAGTAATATCACTTGGCGGTAATCAGGTGACGAACGATATAGCGGTCGGGCTTCGCACACCGGCGGCCGAGGCCGAAAAGATCAAGAAGGACCACGGCGTCGCCATTACCGCCATGATCGATGAGGGCGAGACTATAGAGGTGCCAAGCGTAGGCGGACGCGAACCGAGGGTTGTAAAGCGCCGCATGCTCGGAGAGATAGTAGAGCCGCGTATCGAAGAGATCTTCGACCTTATAAAACACGAGATAGAGAAGGCCGGTTTCGACGGATTTATTAGCGCGGGCATAGTGCTCACTGGCGGCACGGCCGCGATAGAGGGCATTAGCGAGCTTGCCGAACAGGTATTTAATCTTCCGGTGCGGGTAGGAACTCCTATAAATGTAACCGGGCTGGTCGATGTGGTAAACGGGCCTATGTACTCGACCGGGGTTGGCCTTGTAAGGTACGGAAGCAAGCATGCGACCTGTAACGAATTTCAAAGAGGAAGCGAAAACGTCTTTAATAAACTGACAGGGCGAATGAAGGTCTTGATGAAGGATTTTTTCTAATATTAAACGAAATTATTTGAGTTATTATAATTAGCAATGTAACTGAAAAAGGAGGCGAAGACCGTGATTGAGATGATTGAGGCATTCAACAGAGGGGCGAAACTAAAGGTAGTCGGAGTTGGCGGCTGTGGCGGTAATGCGGTCGATACGATGATAGACGCAGGTCTTGAGGGTGTCGAGTTCATAACGGCCAATACCGACAGTCAGGCGCTATCGTCGTCGAGGGCCAATGTTAAGGTACAGCTCGGCGTGAACCTTACCAAGGGGCTTGGCGCCGGCGCAAACCCGGAGATGGGACGAGAGGCGGCCAATGAGAACCGAGACCAGATACTGGAGGCCGTACAAGGGGCCGACATGGTATTTATCACCGGAGGCATGGGCGGAGGCACAGGCACCGGCGCGGCCCCGGTCGTAGCCGAAGTAGCAAGGGAGTGCGGCGCGCTCGTTGTCGCCGTAGTCACCAAACCCTTTGCCTTTGAGGGCGCAAAGAAGATGAAGAAGGCCGAAGAGGGCCTTCGTGAACTAAAGGACGTCGTCGATACGGTCATAACGATACCGAACCAGCGACTGCTCTCGGTCGCAAACAGGAACACCTCGCTTCAGGACGCTTTTAAGAAGGCCGACGAGGTTCTATATCAGGCCGTTCGCGGTATCTCGGATGTTATTACCGTTACGGGGCTCGTCAATGTGGATTTCGCCGATATTCGCACTATCATGGGCGAGATGGGACAGGCCATTATGGGTTCCGGTTCCGCAAGGGGCGACAACAGGGGTCAGGAGGCCGCGCTTCAGGCCATCTCCAGCCCGCTGCTTGAAGAGATCTCAATCAAGGGCGCACTCGGTGTGCTTATAAATATCACCGGTTCTTCCGATCTGTCGATACATGATGTGCATGAGGCTTCAAGTCTCATACAGGAAGAGGCCGCTGACGACGCAAATATTATCTTCGGCGCGGTGGTGGACGAAAACCTCGAAGACGAGGTCCGCGTGACGGTAATCGCCACCGGTTTTGGCAAGGAGAAAGGGGCCAGGTCATATAAGGCCTCCGCTGTGATAGAACAGGCCGAGATAGTAGAGAACCTGGACCTGCCGCTTGCAACCGCGCCCGCGCCGGCACAGGTTATCGAACATGTCGTAACGCCGACCATGGCGGCGCATCCGTCGATGCAGGCTCCGTCTAACGGCGAGGTAAAGCGCGTGGGCAATATGGGTGGATATAACGGGATGGACGAAGATCACTACGATACACCGACATTTATCCGCAAGCAAGCGGACTAAGATTCTTAGCGTTATGGGTTTTTGTGAAGAAGTAAAAACCTTATAAAGAGAGAGAGGTCAGATGGGAGAGTTACTTAAGGACGAAGATTTCGGTTTTGGCCTATGCCCGGACTTTAATACTGAGACTAATTGGGATCCTTTCGATCCGGAAGTCAGAAAGAGCGAGCGTTATCAGCTCTGCGATACCTGTCCGCTCGGAGAGAGCACCGGCAACAAGAGCGAAGCTCTGGAGAATTTTTGCGGGCTTATGTCGTTAACGCCCGAAGATGTATATGAGGAAGAACACGCCTATATGGACTAAAGGCATTTTTAAGGTTACCGGTAAAAATTAAGAGTTGGAAACCGACACTACAGGTGCCTTCGCGAGAACCATGGCGGAGGTAGCGTAACTTCTTGTTCGGTCTCTGTTGAGGCATAGTTGCCTCTTAAAAAAGCCCCCACACGGTCCGTCTTTGTCAGGAGTAAGCTCTTGTCGAAGGCGGGCCGCTTTCCATTTTGTCTTCTTTTAAATTTGATAGATTTATTGGCACGGACTTAAGTTATCTACTCGGGATGGAATCTTTCTGCATGAAGATTCTCCCCCCGCGTACTTGTCTTAAAATTGTGCCAGTATATGCAAGGCTCCGCGTTTGTCGAGGGGGTCGTTCGCGTTTCCGCAGTGCGGGTCTTGCGTGCATGATGGGCAGGCGATCTCACACGGGCAATCGGCCATGAGTTTTTCTGTTGCTCCGAACCAGTTCGGGGCGGTGTCAAAGCCCCGGTGCGTGAGCCCGATGCCGCCTTCGTGGCCGTCGTATACGAAAATTGCGGCATTATTAAGCTGCGGATTCCACGGGTAACTTACGCCTCCGAGATCCATACGATCGCATAGGGCGAATAAGGGTAGGGCGGCTATGAGCGAGTGTTCGAGGGCGTGAAGAGAGCCGGGTACGGAGAAGCCAAGATCGCCTATCTCCGTTGTGAGCGAGTCCGGTACCTCAAACCAGATGCCCCTGGTGGTGAATATCTCTTCCGGCAGATCGAGAAAGTGTGTCTTTATTACCTCGCGGGTGTAGATATCTTTTATAAAGTAACCGGTGACCAGCTCGGTTACACGGAGTTGACCGCGTTTAATGACAAGCGGGCCCAGCCTACGTTCTTCTTCTACAGTAAGTATTTCGGTCTCTTCGTTGGTCTCGGGCACGGTGTAGTAGTTGACATATGCAGGCCGTACCGTGACCTCGCGTTTTGCAGTATGCAGAGAGATGACCACGTACTGATTGCCTCTGTGCAGGTAGATTGCTCCGGGGTGCAGCTCGTGCAGGACCTTGCGCTGGCTCGTCTTTCCTATCAGTTTTTTATCCTCGTCCATGATGGAATAGCTCGAACCTGTCTCGCGTATATTTACGTGGCGGTGCGGGTTCTTTCTGCGCGAGTACCATATCTGGCCGTTTGTCCAGTAGCGTACCTTGCCCTCTTCTTCAAGCGCCGCCAGTTCAGGTTGTTCACCGCTGAGATCGTATACTGAATCGTTTCGAGATAGGTTCAGCTCACTGGTCGCCGAAAGGAGATGGGCCTTTTTTATGGGCTCGTTTGTAGTGTCGAGAAGCGCCGCTTCCGTGCTTCTGGTAAAGAAGTTATCCGGGTTTCGCATGAAATATTTATCGAGCGCGTCTTCGAGCGCGATCATGATAACGAGCGAATCGCGCCCGGACCGCCCGACGCGACCGGCCCTTTGCCAGGTAGAACTTACGGAGCCGGGATAACCGACCAGGATGCAGAGATCGAGCCCGCCGATATCAACGCCGAGTTCGAGGGCGCTGGTGGAGATTACGCCCTTAAGCTCTCCGGAGAAGAGACGGCCTTCGATCTCACGCCTCTCTTCTGGAAGGAACCCTGCGCGATAGGAGCTTACAAAAGGAGAAAGCTCCGGCGCGCTGTCCGAAACCCACTTATGCATTAGCTCCGTGATCTTTCTTGATTTTGTAAAGGCGATTGTCTTAAAACCGGCGCGAACGGCGCGTATGAAGAGTTTCGTCGCAACGGTATAGGGGCTCTTTTCAGGGTCGAGAAATATGAAGTCTTTACGCCCGGTGGGGGCGCCGGTCTCTGTGATAAGTTTAAAGTCCAGGCCGGTCAACATATTGGCGAGCCCTAGCGGGTTGGCGATGGTCGCAGAGCATGCGATAAAGCGCGGCGCCGCGCCGTAGTGCGCGGCGATGCGCCGTAGCCTTCTAAGTAGATGAGCGACGTGAGAGCCGAATACCCCGCGATATGCGTGTATCTCGTCGATGACGATATACTTTAGATTTTTAAAAAAATGTTCCCAGCGCGGGTGAAAGGCGTTTAGCGCAAGATGGACCATATCCGGGTTGGTCAGGATGATCGACGGCGGATTATCCCTGATCTTCTTACGCCTGTACGAGTTGGTATCTCCGTCGTATATCGCGCAGAGGTTTTCGAGGCCGAGTGATTTGTTTAGTTCCGACAGCCCCTTGAACTGGTCGTGTATGAGTCCTTTGAGTGGGAATATATAGAGGGCCTTGGCATCCGGGTCACTTTGGATATCTTCTATAACAGAGAGATTATATACGAGGCTCTTGCCGCTGGCTGTGGGCGTCATGACGACGGGATTCTCACCGGAGCGCACTATATCTATTGCCTCTGCCTGATGTTTGTAAAGCGAATCGATACCGGCGGCCTTTAAGGCGAGTTTGGTCTTTTCCGAAAGAGGGCCGGAGGGCTCGGCAATCCCTGCCGGGCGCGGCCTGATGCGTTCTCGCCATGTGACCTCGCGGAACTCGTCGCTCCCCTCGATCTCGCTTATAAAGTCCTTCATCTTCATCTCTTTAAAGTAACATTTTTGAGTTGCAAATAACAACTTGGAGAAGCGCTCAATCCGTGAGGCATAAATAAGAGCAAGCGCTCCTATACGGAAGCGTCTCTATAGAGCGTGCCGGTTGACATAAGCTTCGCAAAAAGGGTATCATTGAATGTCAAACGTGCGCCTTTCAAGGGGCCGTATTACCATCTCATAAATTAAAAGGCATTGATATGACAAGGTGTAATTGCTGCAATAAGGAACTCAAGGAAGGCAGCCTTAAATATATAGTCGAACTCAGAAGTTTTGCGGATTTTGACGGTTATCTCGACGAGTACGAGGGAGATATTGAGGAAGGCATAGGTGAGCTCCTTGATGTGGTGGATGAGATGAGCGAAGAGAGTCTTGAGGAAGAGGTCTATCAGGTTCAGTACTATATCCTCTGTAGTGAGTGCAGGGAGAAGTTCAAGAGTGACCCCTTCCAAAATGGCCGTCCAAACTTCGAATATCAGGAAAGCAAAGGCACCATCCACTAGCGCACAGCGCGCGGCCAATCTTGCGGCACACAGTGTGTGCAACCAATTTCGCGGGGTAAGTTTCTAGTAGCTGAAAATATGTAGCGCGCGGAAGGGGAAATTTGTAGAAGGCCTTGCAATTGTGTCTACTTGCGCGTGCGCGGAAAATAAAAGTATCTAATACATATGCGATATGCCGTAATGTCAGACATACATTCCAACCTGGAGGCTCTCACTGCGGTCTTGTCGGATATCGACGAACAGTCCGTGGACGAGATAGTCTGTCTCGGTGATATCGTGGGTTATAATGCCGACCCGAACGAATCTATCACCCTTATACGGGAACGTAATATCAAGACCGTGATCGGCAATCACGATAGTCGCGCAGCCGGGCTTCAGGAGCCTGCAAACTTTAACGCCAAGGCGCGCGAGGCCATTCTCTGGACCCGCAACAAACTCTCTTTTGAGAACAAGAACTTTCTTCGCACACTTCCCTTAACACTCGATATCGGCGACGATTTCCTTATTATTCACGGCTCTCTCGATTCATATGACGAATATATCTATACCGAGGAGACGGCGGCCTGGAACTTTGGCCTTATGAATAAACGCGGCGGCAGCAAACTATGTTTTTTCGGACATACGCATATGCCGGGCGTTTACGCGGTCAATGGCGATATCGTTGTCGGCGTGCGCGGCGAAGGTAAGGAGTATGATTTGAATCTTCGCGCACTTTCCATGTATCTGATAAATCCGGGTTCGGTCGGCCAGCCGCGCGACGGTGATACTCGCGCCGCCTATATTATTTACGATACGGATAAGGCTACTGTCTCTTTTAAGAGGGTTTCCTATGACCTCAACGAAGCGGTAGAGAAGGTATCCAAGGCCGGCCTTCCGGCCTCTTTGGCAAGGAGGCTTAAAGAGGGCTGGTAGGGGTTGTTGGAGAGAGCGGCGAGGACGGAACCGTACTCTCTCTTTCGGGGATTTCCTCTCCGGCGTCCATCATCAGGAAGTCGGGTTCTTGCACCGACGTTGCCTTTTCAGCTGAGTATTTCGTAGGTTTGGTGCCTACCTTGAAGACTTCGAAGAGCGGCTCTGCCGTGCCGGGCGTTGCAAGCAACCCCGTCTTCGGGTCTATCTTGGCAAACTCCACGCCGTCGGGCATGGTGAAGTTCTTTACCGGTTTGTCCTTCATCGCGTCCTTCATGAACTTTACCCATATCGGGGCCGCGGCCTTGCTGCCTGTCTCGTGCTTGCCAAGCGGCCTCTCTCCGTCGTAACCTATCCATGCGCCCGCGACCATGCCGGGTATGAAACCCACGTACCATGCGTCGTTCAGGTTGTTGGTCGTGCCGGTCTTGCCGGCGCTTGGTCTCTTAATGGACTTTGCCCTCCAGCCGGTGCCGTTTTGCACGACCCCTTGAAGAAGGCTTGTCATTATGTAGGCGGTTGCAGGACTGATTACCTGGGTTGAGGTGGGCGCATTGTCTTCGAGAATACGTCCTTTGTTATCGGTGACCCTTGTCACGAATAACGGCTCGGGCCTGCGTCCGAGATTGTCGAAGGTCGCAAATGTCGTAGACATCTCCAGGAGCGTTACGGCCGAGGAGCCGAGCGCAAGCGAGAGGTCGCGCGCCAGAGGCGACTGGATGCCGAGCTTTCTGGCGTACTTGATGGCGCTGCTCACGCCGATATCCCTTAGGACTTTTATGGTTATGACATTTCTTGATTTGGTAAGGGCGTGCCTTATGGTCGTCGGGCCGTAGAACTTTTGAGAATAGTTTCTCGGTCGCCAGACATGCATGAGCGGTTCTTCGTCTTCTATCTCCTCTTCGGTTTCTTCTATTTCCGGGGTCATTACCAGGCCGGCTTCGTCACCGGCGGCGATCTCTTCAATCTTTTTTTGCACCTCTTCTTCAAAAATTATGGGAGAGTCGACCACTATGGAGGCGGGCGTGTACCCCTTATCGAGGGCGGAGGCGTAGATGATAGGCTTAAATGCGCTTCCGGGCTGGCGTCTCGACTGGAAGGCGCGGTTATATTCGCTCTTTGTAAAGTCGTAACCGCCGACCATGGCGGTGATGTGGCCGGTCGAAGTGTCCATGACGAGCAGGGCGGCCTCGGCCTTCGGTTCCTGATAGAGGCTGAACTTGATGGACTCGTTTATCTCTTTAGGCAGTCTCTTTACGCGTACCTGTATGATGTCACCGACCTTGAAGAGCTTTAAGGGGTCTACCTTTGCGCTCTGGGCCTCCGGGTTGCCGGACATATTATATCGCCCCGCCCACTTGAGTTCTTTTTTTGTTACGGTGCCGACAAAACGTCCGACCGATAGATTCAGGGATTTTTTTTCATTGTCAACGTAGGTCACTATACCTGTATAGACGGGTCCTAACTTGAGCGCGCCTTCCCGAACTTTATTGTCTGTCTCTTTTAAGAATGTTTCGATCTCGAACGGGTTCTCAAGAGCGGCCATCGGTCCCCGGTATCCGCGCCTGCGGTCGTGGTCTTCAAGCCCTTTTCTTACGGCCCCGGTGGCTATCTTTTGAAGATTGACGTCCATGGTGGTATAGACCCGGAGCCCGCCCTTGTAGAGGCGGTCCTGTCCGTATTTCTCTTCGATATATCTCCTGACATGTTCAAGGAAATATGCGCCGACTATATTCTCTTGCGTTATCTTGTCGGTTAGAAGAATCGGGTCGGCGGCCGATCTTGCCGCCTCTGTCTTTGTCAGATAGCGTTCTTCGACCATGCGGCTTAAGACGAATTCCTGGCGTTTCTTTGCCCCGGCATAATTCCTGTTGGGCGAGTATCTGCTGGGGGCCTTCGGCAGGCCCGCAAGTAGCGCGGATTCGGCTATGGTAAGTTCGTTAACGTCTTTTCCATAGTAGGTTTCGCTCGCGGCCTGTACGCCGTAGGCGCCGTTTCCGAAATATATCTGGTTCAGGTAGAGGTGCAGTATCTCGTCCTTGGAGAAACTCTTTTCGATCTGATAGGCCATGACGGCCTCGCGGATCTTTCTAGAGTATTTTTTTTCAGAGGATAGGAAAAAGTTCTTTGCGACCTGCTGGGTGATGGTAGAGGCGCCCTGGGTGATCTTGCCGGCCTTGAGGTTTTTATACATGGCGCGAAAGATACTTGAGAAGTCGAGCCCTTCATGTTCGAAGAACTTGGCGTCTTCGGCAGATAGAAAGGCCTGTATGAGGTGGTCTGGCATGCGTGAGAGCGGCACCACTACGCGGCGTTCTATGAAGAACTCTCCCGAAAGCGCGCCGTCGGACGAATAGACGCGCGTTGAAAGGCTCGGATTATACTCCCTTAAGACCGCAACGGAAGGCAGATCTCTGGTGAAATAATAAAATCCACCTCCCGCAGCCGCGATGGAGATAAATATGAGTAGAATAACGGCCTGGATCAGCCTTTTGAGTATCCGCATGGTTTCTTAATATCGTAGTATGGATTTATTTATCTCATTATTCAAAAGATAATATTAAATTTTATCAAAAAGCAGGGACGGGCGCAAGGAAATCCCTGTTCAGGCGACTAACGAAGGTTTTTTTATTTATATCGTATTAGAGACGAAACTCTATTGAAAACAAGTAGTTTTTAGTATAAGTTGTATTAATGGTAGTTCGTCTCGAAGATATACTCGAAAAGGTCTCTCTCTATCAACCGGAGGCCGACCTCGACATCGTAAAAAAGGCCTATGTCTTTTCCGGCATGGTCCACAAGGGACAGACTCGCGTAACGGGCGAGCCCTACTTGATGCACCCCCTCGAAGTAGCCAATATTCTCACGACGCTAAAGATGGACCCGGATACCGTCGCCACGGGCCTGCTCCACGACACGGTAGAGGACACTCACACTACGGTCGAGAAGATCGAAGAGGTCTTTGGCGCCGATGTCGCCCTGCTCGTAGACGGCCTTACGAAGATCAGCCGTATCTCCTTTGATAAGAAGGAGGATCATGAAGCGGAGAATTTTAGGAAGATACTGATCGCCATGGCCAGGGATATACGAGTTATCATCGTAAAACTTGCCGACAGGCTTCATAATATGAGAACCCTTGAGCCGCTTCGCCCGGATAAGAGGCGTAAGATTGCGCGCGAGACCATGGATATCTATGCGCCCATAGCGAACCGTATAGGCATAGGCTGGGTGAAGGCGGAACTCGAAGATCTCTCTTTTAAATACCTTGAGCCGGAAAAGTACGGCAGGCTCGTCATGATGACCGAGAGGCTCGGTAATGAGCGCGAGCTTTATATAGATAAGGTAATGGGTGAGATAGAGACGAAACTCTCCGAATACGGTATCGAAGGCACGATCACCGGTCGCCCCAAGCACCTTTACGGTATCTATAAAAAGATGGAAGATCAGGATATCGAGTTTGATAAGATCCATGATCTCATCGGTTTTCGTTTAATAGTAGATTCGGTAAGGGACTGTTACGCAGCTCTCGGTATCGTGCATTCGGCCTGGAGACCCGTGCCGGGCCGTTTTAAAGATTATATCGGCATACCTAAGCCAAATCTCTATCAATCGCTCCATACGACTGTTATCGGTCCGGAAGGCGAGAGGATGGAGATACAGATAAGGACCGAGGAGATGCATCGCGTAGCCGAGTACGGCATCGCGGCCCACTGGATGTACAAGGAGGGCAAGGCTCATGATAATCAGGAAGGCTCTGCCTTCGCGTGGCTCAGACAACTTCTTGAGTGGCAAAAGGACCTTAAGGATTCCGGCGAGTTCATGGATACGGTTAAGGTCGATCTCTTCCCGGAAGAGGTATTTGTCTTTACCCCGCAGGGCTCCGTCAAGGAGCTTCCGGTCGGGGCCTCGCCCATAGATTTTGCATATGCCATTCATACGGATATAGGACATAACTGCGCAGGGGCCAAGGTCGACGGCAGGCTCGTCCCGCTTCGCCATCGCCTTCGCAATGGAAATGTCGTCGAGATAATAACGAGCGAAAATCACCATCCGAGTAAAGAATGGCTCAACTTTGTAGTAACCTCTAAGGCAAGGACAAGGATCAGGCACTGGTTGCGAGACGAGGAGCAGAGGATGTCGATCGCTCTTGGTCGTGATATATGCGAGCAGGAATTCAAGAAGTATGATTTGGTTTATGCCCGCCTCATTATAAACGGCGAGCTTGAGAGCGTTGCCAAAAAGGAGTTTGGCCTTGCCGACATTGCCGATCTTGAGATGAATATCGGCTTTGGCAAGATCCCTATCAACACGTTGCTCGGAAAACTGCTCCCCCCCGAAAAGCTCGAAAAGATGCGGGATAAAAAGGTCTCGAGGTTCCGCTCGGTGCTTAACCGCTTTAAGAGTAAGCAGAAGCCGCAGACCGGCGGCGTGCAGGTCAAGGGGGTCGACGACGACATAATGGTAAGGTTCGCCAGGTGCTGCAATCCGCTGCCGGGCGACGATATCATGGGTTTTATATCACACGGGCAGGGCGTGGCCGTGCATATGTCTTCGTGCCAGAACCTCTTGAATGTCGATCCCGAAAGGCGTATAGATGTAGAGTGGCAAAAGGACCAGGATCTAACGAGGCCCGTAAAGATAAGGGTAGAATGTCTGAACGCAAAGGGGCTGCTTGCCGCCATGAGTGACGCTATAAACCAGTCCGATTCGAATGTCAGGAGCGCCGATATTAAGACGACCCCGGACGGCAGGGCCATAAATATATTTGAGATAGAGGTCAAAGATACCAAACACCTGAAGGGTGTTATGAAGGCGCTCTTGAAGATAAAGAAGGTCACCAAGGTCGAAAGGATAAAGGTGTAAATAAGATGGTTGAAGAAGTCAAAAAGGCGATAGCGACCGACCTTGCGCCGGACGCCATTGGACCCTATTCACAGGCGGTGGTTGCGCACGGAACGCTTTACCTTTCGGGTCAGATAGGGCTCGACCCCGCTACGGCGGAGATGGTAGAGGGTGGCGTCGGCCCGCAGACAAGGCGCGTTATGGAAAATCTCAAGGCCGTGATAACCGGGGCCGGACTTGCCATGGAGAGCGTCGTCAAGACTACGGTCTATTTAAAAGATATGTCGGATTTCTTAGAGATTAACGCCATCTACGGAGAGTATTTTAAAGAGCCATATCCGGCGCGCGCAACTGTAGAGGTCGCGTCTCTTCCAAAGGGCGCGCTCGTTGAGATAGATGGGGTGGCGGTATTATAGAGAACCGGGAAAGAATAAGGCGCACCTCGGCGCCTATATAGAGCGTTTCGGTTTTGGCCTCTGGCGGGGCCGTTGTAAGGGTCTTTGCAGTACGGACGCGATGATCTCAAAACGCGGGTATAGAGCTATCAGGTCTTAAAAACCTTATCCGCGAAATAAAAGAGACGACTCTGTGTGCGTGTGGGGTAGTTCGGATGCGATGAGCTTAAGACGCGGGTAAGAAGATGTCAGCCATCTGGAAAATTACCCCGCGAAATTGGCCCCGCACACTGTGCTGCGACGGTCTGTGCGGATGCGATGAGCTTAAGACGCGGATATAGAGCTATCAGAAGTCAGAAAACCGCCTGCGCGAAATAAAACAGACGACCGTCTGTGTGCGGTTAGGCGGCTTTTGTTACTGCGCCGGAGCGTATACACCGGGTACATACACGCATCTTCGATACTTTGCCGTCCTTAAGAGCACGTACGCTCTGAAGATTTGGGTTCCACCTGCGTCTGGTTTTGTTATGGGCGTGGCTTACGTTGTTGCCGTATACCGGCCCTTTACTGCAAATTTCACATATTGCTGCCATGATTTTGTCCTCTTTATAAGAATTTAATATAGTAATATAGCATTTTTTAGAAAGATTGCAAGATCTTTTTCCATTTATAGTAGACGGAGAAAGTTTCTATATGCCGAATATTTTTTATTCGTAATATAAAATATGGCAAATTGCGATAACTTTAGAACGCGAATAAAGAGTTGTTCGGCATCTAGTATCGCGGGTTCCGTAAAATAGGCTCATTACTCAGTGCGGCGCGAACTACCGACTATCGGAATCCACAAAAGATCATTTGCGAAATTGACTCCGCGCACTGTACGGCGCGAAAGTAGAGGCATACTAGGGTGCCTCTACGCTCTCCCCGCCCTCAAGTATTATCACCTCGATGCCGCTTCCTTCGAGTCCGTCTTTAAACTCTTTCGGGTCCTGCTTGATTATCTCGAAGGTATTGTAGTGCATGGGTATCACCACGCGGGGTTTTAATAATTTAGCCGCGACGATGGCGTCTGCCACGCCCATGGTGAAGTTATCGCCTATGGGAAGCAGGGCATAGTCTATGTCGTGAAGCTCTCCGATGAGCGACATGTCGGAAAATATTCCGGTATCTCCGGCGTGGTATATCGTCTGACCGCCCATCTCTACGATAAAGCCGCACGGGTTGCCGACGGCCCCGGTCTCGGTTGTTGAGCCGTGGTGGGCAATTGTTAGTTTAACGCGGCCGAAGGGGAAGTTAAAGGCCCCGCCTATATGCATGTGGTGTCCGTTGGCGCCGCGCTCGATGCAGTAGTTGACCAGTTCGAAGGGGGCGATAATCGGAGCGTCGTTCTTCTTTGCGATATCGATGGCGCTGCCGAGGTGGTCGGCATGTCCGTGTGTGACGAGCACGGCTTCGACCTCTACCTTATTGGGCTTTAATACGGCCAGCGGATTGCCTTCGAGGAACGGATCGATAATTATCCTGTGGTCGTCGGCCTCGATCTGAAAACATGAGTGGCCTTCGTATGTGAGTTTCATATGGGCGCTCCTTTATTATAATCTTAAGATTCGTAGTCCACGGCGACGATGCCGGTGGAGGCCTCGACTATATAGTCCTTAACCCTTATATGCTCCGGGTGGACTTGATAGGCGGCGAGATCTTCAAGTGTGTCGAACTTCGCCGTAAGCGCTATGTCGTAGGAGCGTTCCTTGCCGATGACGTCCACGCCGACCTCAAGATGCCTTAGCACCGGAACATTTCCGTCGAGCCCGGCCAGGACCGCGCGCGCCTCTTCGAGCTTTTCAGCGCTTCTGTCTTTTAGCTTGAATAGTACTATGTGGGTTATCATTTTTGGGTCCTTTGATTATGTTTTATTTTTTGGTTTTCGTTTCGTTCTACCCAACCTACGAGGTTATTTTTTTCTTGGCCCTTTTCTTTTATTTATTTCTTTTGCCTTCTTCGTGGCTATCTTTTTTTTATTATCAAAAAGGTCTTCAAGTACAACGGCAAGCATTTCGTACGCATCCATAACATCATCGATTGTTATTGTTGTTCTTTCATGACTTCCAGCATTACCTAGCCACTTGATAGCCAGTAATATATCCTTTAGGTCTTGATACTTTCTAGGTAAGCTCTCAATCCGATTGTGCAAGAAGATTGGAGCTCTTTTGTTATTATTAATTCTAAACCTCTTAACTCCTAGATTTGTTAGAAGGTTTTCAATAGCTATTCTAACGTGGTTGGCTGCAGAAGGTGGGCTACAAAAAAATAACTCAAAAGAGTGGTTGAGTTCATCTTTTACATTAGAAAAAGTACCTTTAGGGTATGAAAATATTTTGAGAGATGGTTGGAAATATTTTGGCCTATAAAAGTCGGTAAGCACGAAGTCAGGGAATCCATCTTCATCGTATCCAGAGAAACCTTCTTCAACTGTACCAGTGCCTATACATATAATAGTTTCCTCGCAAGGAAGTGAACATTCTAGTTGGCACGAGAAGGTATATTGAAGCCATTCAGGTTCCCACTCTGGGTGACTTCTGCCCAGCTTAGAGTCAGAGGTTTCACTTTTGAGGAAAGTATCTTTTTTAAGCTGAAGCACCCCTTTATTACAAGTAGGGCAGATCCATTGTGGAATGTATTCCTCTTGAAATGGCAGTCTGTAAAGTTTTCTATCCATGTCGCATACCCTTTCCTTAAATTTTCAAGCATTTCCTCAATCAAAGCCAATAACCAAAAAACCTTCTCTAATAAGCAGCGCCGCTGTTACGCCGGGGCCGCTGACCTCGTTGTCGCTTTCTTTGCCGCCTTGTTTGATAAGGCCTGCTCCGCACGACGGGCTTTTTTCTTTTAACCGGGCCTCGGTCGCGCCCGTGAGACGAGCGATCTTCAGAACCTCTTCGGCTCCGGCGATGAACTGGTAGGTGCGGTCTGTGCCGGTTTCGTCGATGACACTAGCGTACCAGGAGAGGACGTCTGCGCCTGTGCCTTCTTTTATCTCGGCGCGAGGGCGGGGTGTAGGCAGGCCGCCGAGCTGTTCGGGACATACCGGTATATAGATATCTCCGTCCTTATTGGCGATGATTTCGGCGTTCTCCGCGCTTGTCCCGTCGTAACGGGTGTTGAGCCCAAGAAGGCAGGCGCTTACCAGTACGACGCGAGACACGGTTAACCTTCCGTAAGGGTTATAGGCGGGTTTACTATATGGTCGCTCTCGCTTGCGCCGGGACCCTTGATGTGGACCCTTCTGCCGTGAACGCGCACGCGGCCTTCCGATATAAACTGTATTGCCTGCGGGTATATGCGGTGTTCCTCTTTTAGTATCCTTGCCGATAGCAGATCTTCTGTATCGCCGTCAAGCACCGGTACGACAGCTTGAATTATGATGGGGCCGCTGTCGATACCTTCGTCAACAAAGTGCACGGTGCAGCCCGAGAAGCGGACGCCGTGCTCTATTGCGGCCTGTTGCACGTCGAGACCGGGGAAGGAGGGCAAGAGCGAGGGGTGGATATTTATAATACGCATTGGGAAGGCCGCGAGAAAGACCTTTGATATTATTCGCATGAAACCGGCGAGCACGACATACTCGACGCCGTGCGATCTCAGCAGCTCTACGGCGCGGGTATCGTATGTCTTTTTTGTTGGATAACCATCTCTTGTGACTACCTCGGTCGGGATTCCGTGCGCACTAGCGCGTTTGAGCCCGTAGGCCTCCGGGTTGTCAGAGAGCACGACGGTTATCTTCGCATTTAGATCGCCCGCTTCTATCGCGTCTATTATGGCCTGGAGATTAGTGCCCCCGCCGGAGACGAGTACGCCTAGTTTTAACATGATGGATTCCTAGATATATTCGACCGAAGGAGTAGTGTCGGTCTTTGCTATATGGCCGATATCGAATGCGCTCTGGCCTGATTTTTTAAGGGCCTTGAGCACGCCTTCGCGGTCTTTCTTTTTTACTATAACGGCCATGCCGATGCCCGCGTTGAAGGTTCTCATCATCTCGGCCTCTTCGATATTGCCGCCCTCTTTTAAAAGTTTGAATATCGGGGGCACGCGCCAGGAGCCTCTCTTTATGACGGCCTTTGTGCCCGGCGGAAGAACGCGCGGGATATTGCCCGTGATGCCGCCGCCGGTGATATGGGCTATCGCCCGCAAATCGAAATTTTTTATGAGAGACAAGATTGGCTTTACATATATACGTGTTGGTTTTAAGAGTTCTTTGCCGACGGTCGTTCGAAGGCCGGCGGGCCTGGAGTCGACCGTGAGCTTCATGTGGTCGAAGAGGACCTTTCTCGCCAGCGAATATCCGTTGGAGTGTATGCCGTTTGAGGCGAGCCCTATTATGGCGTCGCCGGCCCTTACGCGCTTGCCGTCGATTATCTTCTTTTTATCGACCACGCCGACGGTAAAACCTGCCAGGTCGTATTCGCCCTCCTGGTACATGCCGGGCATCTCGGCGGTCTCGCCGCCGATTAGAGAACAGCCGGCATCACGGCAGCCCTTTGCAATGCCCTTTACGATCTCTCGGCCCTTTTTGGCGTCGAGGCTGGCTGTTGCCAGGTAGTCGAGGAAGAAGAGGGGTTCGGCGCCCATGACTACGATGTCGTTTACGCACATTGCGACGAGATCGATACCCACGCTGTCGTGTTTATCGACCATAAAGGCGACCTTGAGCTTGGTGCCGACGCCGTCGGTGCCGCTAACAAGGACCGGCTTCTTCATGGACTTGAAGTTGCCGGAAAATAGGCCGCCGAAGCCGCCGATAGAGCCGATATTGCCCTTTCTTGACGTAGCTTTTACGAGCGGCTTTATGAGTTCGACAAAGCGGTCGCCCTCGGCCACGTCTACGCCTGCCGAGCGGTATGTCAGTCCTTTTTTCATCTAAGAATCCTATACGATATAGAGCCTAATGTCAACCTGTGCAGAGTTGACGGTTCTCTCGGCCTGGAAGATGGCGACTAGAGGCGCTCCGACAGCCTGCCACGCCATCTTCAGCGCTTCTTAAGTCCCCGTATTGGCTTGACTAATGAAGGTAAAGTTGAGATACTATAAAAGATTTACTATATTCTTTTACCAGCCTGGAGAGGGCCGGGCAGAAACTGAAACTTCATAATACGGACAAAGATTTATGGAACAAGATTCAACTTTAAAGATGACCAGCAGATATATTTTCGTACTGGTGCTGCTTGCCATACTGGCATTCGGCAATTTCTTTGTCTTGCGCGCCAGTATCGAGACTGAGAAGAGTACCGCTTCCATAATAAATATCAGCGGACGTCAGAGAATGTTATTGCAGCGTTCGGCGATGTTTGCGCAGCGCCTGCTTGTAGAGCGAGACAGGCAGTCGCGCCAGCGCCTTATTGAGACGGTCGATACGATGGAGGTCTCTCATTGGGCCCTGCTTAATGGCGACGAGGCGCTGCACCTGCCCGGTAACCCTTCCGATGAGATTAAAGAGATGTACTTTGGCGATCCATTGCAGGTGGACCGGCAGTTAAAGAGATATATTTTAGAGGTAAAGGCCTTTGCCGCTTCTTCCGATATGGATCTTACCTTTAATAATCCTCACCTTGTTTATATCATGAAGGCATCCGAGTACGACCTCTTGTTGGGCTTGTCAGCCGTTGTTCAGCAGTATCAGATTGCAAGCGAGCTTAAGATAGAGGATATCTCTACTCTACAGCAATGGCTTTTGGTAATAAGCATAGCCATTCTCGTCTTATCCGGCCTATTCGTCTTCAGGCCGCTTGTCGGCAGGGTCAGGGATGAGATGCGTAATATCACCGGGGCAGAAGAGCGTACAAGGGCTATAGTTGAAAATATGCTCGACGGTCTGATTACCTTTGATAATGTTGGCAATATTAAGGTATTTAATACCGCGGCAGGGGTTATCTTCGGTTACGGCGCTGACGAGGTCGTGGGCAGGAATATCGAAGAGCTGTTGCCGGGCCTGACCGACATTTCAGGCTCGGTCAGGACCGAGGGGCTCGGTGCTCTTCAGGAGGTTATGGGGCGCAGGAAAGACGGCTCTTACATGCCGCTGGAGTTATCGAAAAATAAGATTGAGCTAGAGGGTGAAGAACTATATGTCGCCATCATGCGCGACATAAGCGACAGGAAGAGGATCGAGGACGAGATCCTTAGCAAGAATATCGAGCTTGGCGAGAGTCTGACCTATGACCGCTCTTACGGTCGCGCCATGGCGCTCTTTAGCTCATCCTACGATATGATAAAGATTCTCGAAGGCACGCTCGATCTCCTGGCGGAGAACCACCCTTTTCCGGTATCGGCCATATATCTTTTTGACGAAGACGACCAGCGTTTCGTCTGTGCGGCTACCCACGGAGCGCCGACCTCGTTGAGGACCGACCTGGACGTTAGTGACGGCATCCTCGGCAAGGCCGCCTCGGACTTAAAGACCGTCATTGTCGATGGATCCGGCGCTAACCTCGAACTAAGAATAGAGACAGGCATTACTTCGATAGAGCCCGCCGCTATCATGGTAACGCCCATAGTCTTTCAGGAAAATTTGCTGGCCATGTTCGTCCTGGCCTCATCGAGAGCGCCTACCGAGAGGGACCGCCTCTTTATTGAGAGGCTATCGGCCCAGCTCGGTGTCGCCCTCAATAACCTTGAGCAATATAGTGACTTGAAGGAGCTCTCCAACCAGCTTAAGAGCAAGGGGCAGGAGGTCGCGCAGAAAAATATTGAACTGGAGCAGGCCAGTAAATTAAAGAGCGAGTTTCTGGCCAATATGAGCCACGAACTAAGGACCCCGCTGAATGCCGTTATAGGCTTTTCAGAGGTTCTAAAGGACGGAGCCCTTGGCGACCTTACCTCCGAGCAGAGAGAGTATGTTGTCGATATCATGAATAGCGGACACCACCTTCTTTCTCTCGTTAACGATATACTCGATCTCGCAAAGATTGAGGCCGGAAAGATGACGCTTGAACTCGAAGTAGCAAATATAGTCGAGATACTTGAGGGTTGCCTCTCCATAGTGAGAGAGAGCGCTCTAAAGAACGATATAAAGCTAAAGCTGGATATAGCCGACGGTGTTGAGCAGGCCTCGGTAGATCCTAGAAAATTGAAGCAGATTATATATAACCTGCTCTCTAATGCCGTAAAGTTCACTTCCAAGGGCGGGCTGGTTTCGCTTACGGCGAATATGGTTGGGGAGGCAGGCAAGGAGTATCTCTCTATCGCGGTATCCGATACCGGCATAGGTATCGCGCCTGAGGAGAAGGAGCTGCTCTTCCAGCCTTTTGTCCAGCTAGACGGTTCGAAGTCGAGAAAGTTCGAGGGCACGGGCCTTGGTCTTACCATGATAAAGCGCCTGACCGATATGCACGGCGGCATGGTCTCGGTCGAGAGCGAGCTCGGCAAGGGCTCGACCTTTACCGTCCTTCTTCCCGCCTGGCACGGCCTTGAAAGAACAATAGAGATGGACCATTCCGACATAACCGAGCTGGGACAATCGTCAGAGGTCGAGTTGAGTATAATAACGGCTCCCGAGCTGTCGATTCCGGCGGAGAATTGTGAGGTCGCGTCTTCAGAAAGATCTTTGTTACTTACGGAGCAAGAGGCAAAGCTTTCCGCCCTGCCGGAGGCTCCGGTTGTAACGGTAGACATTGCCGCGCCCGTTATTACGGTTTCGCCTGAGATGCCGGGTGTAGTATTGGTCGCTACCGGAGATGTGGAGAGTAATCTTCTTTTAGAGAAGCTCTTAAAGGAGGCCGGCTACAATACTGTCTCGGCGCTCGATGGCATGGAGGCCATAGATATAATGGGCAGGGTAAATCCCTCCCTGGTAGTTATGGATCTGAAAGCGCCGGAGATGGATGCGATCTCCTTTATGGCGGAAAAGGCCAGGATGCCCTCCTTTGCAACGATCCCCATGCTTATTGTCTCCGATCTATCGAAAGACGGTTCGGGTGGCGGAGGGATGCTTGTTGGCGTAAACGCGGTACTACGCAAACCTATCCGCCGTAGTGACCTCGTAAGGGCGGTATCGGCCGTTGGTATTGGGCCGTCAGCCGGCAACGGCAAGGTCAGGACCCTGATAGTGGACGACGACCCAGTGGCCGTAAGGGTGTTGGGTTCCTATCTGAAGAAAGACCGCTTTGAGGTGTCGACCGCCTTCGGCGGCGAGGAAGCTATTAAAAGTATAATCGATTCCAGCCCGGAGCTTGTTGTGTTAGACCTGATGATGCCGGAAGTAAGCGGTCTGGATGTATTAGAGGTTATGCGACGGGACGCAGGGGATAGTCCGGTCATCGTGCTGGCCCCTAAGGTCGTAAATGACGCAGAGCGCGACGAACTTATCGGAAAGGCCGGCGGCGACGCGATCTCTGGTAGAGAGCGTTTTAATAAAGAGGATCTCATCGGCGAGGTCGAAAGCCTTCTGCGTCGGAGCCGGCACGGGAGCCAACAGGCCTAAGGACCCCTTTGTTTATGTCTCACTATTATAATATTGACTTTTAGGGTAAGATTGATAACATGAAATAGTCTTTGCATCTTTTTAGTAACAATGGTAGTTTGCAAATCCATAAGGGTCGGTTCGGAACTATCCGGACCGGATTGTTTTTCAATCGAAAGAATGATGATATATGTCGAGTGCGGGTAAGATACTTGTCGTTGATGATATGCCGGTTAATGTTAAGATTCTGTCGGTAAAGCTTTCAGCCGAGGGTTACGAGGTTCTGTCCGCCTATGGAGGCGAAGAGGCCGTAAAGATTGCAAGAGAGGCCGACCCGGATATTATCCTTCTCGATATTATGATGCCCGGCATGGACGGTTACGAGGTTACCAGGGTTCTTAAGAACGATCCCAAGACCAGCTTTATACCGATAGTTCTCGTTACCGCGCTTAAGGGCGTTGACGACAAGGTAAAGGGGTTGGATGCAGGGGCCGATGATTTTCTTACCAAGCCGCCGAATCAGACCGAGCTTCTCGCTCGTGTACGCTCACTTATAAAACTAAAAAAACTTCAGGAGGCCGCTGCTAACCGCAGACCCAGACACGAGGCCGACGAGGTCGGTGACGAAGAAGAGGAATGCGGTACTATCCTCATAGTTGACGATGATGTAAAGACTGCGGGCTTATGGTCGAGGCTCTTGAGTAACTCTTACGAGTGCATACTCGCCAAGACGGGCGAGGAGGCTCTGGACTTCTTTGAGCAGGCCGTGCCGGATCTTGTGCTGCTTGATCTGCTTTTACCGGATATGCATGGGCTTGACATCCTTAAAAGGATAAAGAAGAACCCCGAGCTGGAGGAATCGTCCGTAATAATAGTGTCGAGCCTTTCGGACCTTGAGACAAGGGTAAAGGGCATTGATCTTGGCAGTGACGACTATCTTGTAAAACCGATCAACGCGCTTGAGATGCATGCGCGCGTACGCGCCGCAATGAGGAAGAGCAAGGCGAGAAAGAAGCTCAAGAGCACGCTTGACGAGGTCTTTCAGCTTTCCATCACCGACCCGCTTACCGGGCTCTATAACAGGCAGTATTTTAATAGCTATATCGAAAAGCTTATGGCTTCAAGCAAGAGGCACAAACGTACCTTCTCCGTGCTCTTTGTTGATATCGACCACTTTAAAGCGATAAACGACAAGTACGGTCACCTGGCCGGCGATAACGCTATCAAGGCCCTTGCAGAGGTCTTTACCGAGAATGTAAGACTTTCGGACGTGACCGCGCGTTATGGCGGAGAAGAGTTTGTAATACTTTTGTCCGATACAGATGCCAAAGGCGGTCTTGCGCTGGCGGAAAAACTCAGGGCCGACGTGGAAAGCAGGACCATCGAGGGTCTCGGTGAAGAGACCATGAAGGTCAGTATCGGTGTTAGCGCCCTCAATGAGAATGATCTTTCCCCGCAGGATATAATAAAACGCGCCGACGACGCCCTCTACAAGGCCAAAGAGGGCGGTAGGAATCGTGTTGAGAAGATCGAATACGAAGACGCCCTGTAGAACCCAACTCTTCTCAAACCGCAATAGACCGTAAAACCTGGCAAAAGTCACTTCTAATCTTGAAATTTATCCTGAGCATCATTTCTTTTTAAATTCTTATTTAAACTCTCTTTTTGAGAGTAACTACACAATATTGCGAATTGGTCGGAATATTTTAGTTTCCATGCAGTTCTTTGAATATTGTGCATATATAAATGTGCACAAGGATCTCTATTCCAGCTATCTTAAGGTTTTGCATGCTTTTAAAGTCAATATATACAGATAGTTAGCCTTGTAGCTAGAGATGGCACTAAAATTGCTATACAATAATATACATTAATTTCAAGATTGATTCTAATAAAGTATTGGATAATGAAGCCCACGGGCCGTCCGCCGAGTCGCAACAGAAGATTATCTCTGAGCAAGTAGTCTCAGTATGAAGAAGGGAAAACAAGTTGCTTATTTCGGATGTCAAGATAGTGCAGGTTTTTGGCGATGACAAGTTAAAAGCATTTGTCACCGTCAAGTTTAACGGTTGCTTCATAGTGCGCGACATGAAGGTTATCAAAGGCGCGAGGGGTTTCTTTGTAGCCATGCCCTCCAAGAGGATGAGGGACGGGAGTTACAGGGACCTTGTTCATCCGCTGGACAACGATACGCGGCTCTTGATTGAGAATACCGTGCTTGAGGCCTATGCAAAGGCTTGCAATGGAGAAAAGGCGAATGAGGACGGGGATGACCGTATTGCCCAGGCCCTGTAAAAGGTTCTGGCGGTCTTTTGTCCTCCCTTGGCTCCTCAGCCCTTTCTCCTGATAACGACCGCGGTATTTTTTTATCCAGTGCTTCACCGCCTGCAATGGGGCTGTACACTTTATAAAAGTAAAATCCCTTGTCGGTAAGACCCCGCCGCAACATGGCTTCTGATATCTCATAATTCCCCCATATAGCAACAGTATTAAATAAAAAACTCCCGCTGGAAAAAAACTTTGCCGCGAACTACCGACTACCGGCATCCATGAAGTTCTATACGCGAAATTGGCCCCGCATATTGTGCGGGAAAAAACTTGACAAGAAAAAATGGTTTGTGGTATCGTCGGAGGCTGAAAGTTCTACCTTACTTGTTTTCTCTGTTTTTTTATCGATTTATCAATGATTTATCAGTCTCCATGGAGTCGGCTTTGGATAAACGCTACCTGACCATATTAGTCTTGTCTAACGATTCATCCAAGACAAAGAAATTGAAGATTCCGGTCGGGCTCTATAAATTCCTTCGTAACTCCCTTATATTAGTACTTATTCTCTTTGGCTATATCTGTTACGACTACGCGGATATGAGGGTGAAGAGCCTTGAGCTTAAAGAGGTCAGGAAAGAGAATATCGCTCAGAAGATCGAGCTTGACGCATTTTCGCATAAGATTGGCGAGGTAGAGAATCAGCTGGCTAAACTCAGAGAGTTTGACCAAAAAATACGTATTATCGCCAATATAGAAGCGCCTGAAGAAGACGGTCAGAAATCTATGGGCATGGGCGGAACCTCTCTTGAGGAGGTGAGTGTTCTCACAGCCGAAGATAAGAGGAAGCGTTTGATAGAGGATATGCACTCGGATCTCTCGTTTTTAAAGAGCGAGGCCGACGAGCAGGAAAAACGCTTTTCCGATCTAAAAACACACCTGAACGAAAAAGCCTCCGTATTGGCTTCTACCCCGTCGATATGGCCCGTCAGGGGATGGCTCTCCTCCGGTTTCGGCAAAAGGAAGTCGCCATTTACCGGCCTGACGCAGAAGCATAGCGGTCTGGATATAGCCAACAGGACCGGCACGGCGATCATGGCCCCGGCCGACGGCACGGTCGTCTTTGTCGGCAGAAAGTCCGCGCTCGGCAAGACTATAATTATAAAACACGGCTATGGGCTTAAGACTACCTACGGCCATCTCAATAAGTACAATGTAAAGAGGGGCGCGCGGGTAAAGCGCGGCCAGAAGATCGCCGAGATGGGCAATACGGGACGTTCCACCGGCCCGCACCTTCACTATGACGTTGCTTTAAATGGTGTAAGCGTCAATCCCATGAAGTATATCCTCAACTAAGACGGCCTCGCGTTATTAGGCCTCTCTTCTTTCAAAAACCCACAGGCAAAAAGTCTCAGAAATAATTTATTATTTATCCTGGATACGTATGTGGAAAAAGCTATTTTTCTATGTTAGTATTAATAAGATTTGCCTCTAAATAAATGATAATGAACCTATAGGATTATATAGATGTTTAATAAAGTGATGAAAAAGGTCTTCGGTAGCCGTAACGAGCGTGAACTCAAAAAGATGAACCCGCTTGTCGATTCGATAAACGCCCTTGAACCGAAGATGCAGGCCCTTTCGGACGACGGTTTCAAGGAGCTTACCGAAAGTTTTAAGGAGAGGGTAAAAAACGGCGAGAGTCTGGACGATATCCTGCCCGAGGCATTTGCCGCGGCCCGCGAGGTGGCAAAGCGCAAGATGAATATGCGCCACTTTGACGTCCAGCTCATCGGCGGTTACGTTCTTCATCAGGGCAAGATATCGGAGATGAAGACCGGTGAAGGTAAGACACTGGTCGCCACCCTTGCGCTCTATCTGAACGCGCTTGAGGGTAAGGGAGCGCACCTGGTTACGGTAAACGACTATCTTGCAAGGAGAGACGCGCGCTGGATGGGCCCTGTCTACCATGCGCTCGGCCTGAGTGTCGCCACAATCGGCCACGAGACGAGTCTGATCTACGACCCCGAATATCCCGGCACGGACAAGGATACATACCAGCTAAGGTCCATTACGAGGCAGGACGCGTACCGGGCCGACATTACCTACGGCACCAATAACGAGTTCGGTTTTGACTACCTGAGGGACAACATGCGTTTCTCTCTCGAAGAGTTTGTCCAGCGTCCGCTACACTTCGCAATCGTTGACGAAGTCGACTCCATACTTATCGACGAGGCAAGGACGCCGCTCATTATATCGGGGCCGACCGAGGATTCGACCGAAAAATATTATCAGATAGATGTAATCATACCGAAGCTTGAAAACGAGACGCACTATAGCGTGGACGAGAAGGCCAAGCAGGTGCTCCTGACCGAAGAGGGCATTATTAAGGTCGAAGAACTTCTCAATATAGATAATCTCTACGACCCGAAGAATCTCGAAGCGCTACATCATGTTAATCAGGCGCTTAAGGCCCATGTCCTGTTCGAGTTGGATGTGGATTACGTGGTCAACGACGGCAAGGTTGTAATCGTCGACGAGTTCACCGGGAGGCTCATGACCGGAAGGCGTTGGGGCGACGGACTGCATCAGGCCGTAGAGGCCAAAGAGATGGTCCAGATAGAGAGCGAGAACCAGACGCTTGCGACGATCACCTTTCAGAACTTCTTTCGCATGTATGAAAAGCTCGCCGGTATGACCGGAACGGCCGACACAGAGGCCGGTGAGTTCATGAATATCTATAAGCTTGAGGTTGTGGTTATACCGACCAACAAGCCGATGGCGAGGATTGACGCCAACGACCATATCTACAAGAGCGAAGATGAAAAGTACAAGGCCGTTGTCAGGGATATAAAAGAGTGGCACGAGGAGGGTCGGCCTATACTGATAGGAACGATCTCTATCGAGAATTCGGAAAAGGTCGGTATATATCTTAAAGAAGCAGGCGTACCGCATGAGATATTAAATGCCAAGAACCATGGCCGCGAGGCCGAGATTATCTCACAGGCCGGCAGCATCGGGGCCGTAACGATTGCGACTAACATGGCCGGGCGCGGAACTGATATCGTGCTTGGCGGAAACCCGGCGGCCATGGCCGCGGCCATGGCAGGCGTGGACGATACCACAGATGCGTACAAGGCCGCCTTTGCCGACTTTAAGGCTTCATGCGACAAGAATAAGGCTAAGGTCCTGGAGCTTGGCGGCCTTCATATAGTCGGCACCGAGCGTCATGATTCGAGGCGTATAGATAATCAGCTACGAGGGCGGGCCGGGCGTCAGGGCGATCCTGGCGCGTCGCGTTTTTATGTCGCGCTCGACGATAATCTTATGCGAATATTTGCGAGCGACAGGATAGCGTCGCTAATGGGCAAGCTTGGCATGGAAGAGGGCGTGCCCATTGAACACGGCCTTGTTTCAAAGGCCATCGAAGGCGCACAGAAGAAGGTCGAGGCCCATAACTTCGATATACGTAAACACCTGCTTGAGTACGACGACGTTATGAACCAGCAGAGAGAGGTCGTCTACAGGTATCGTTGCCAGATTATAGGCGCCGCGGCTCTAGACGATCTGGTGGGCGAGTTCTCGTCGGCCGTAGTCGAAGACTTTGTAATGATCCACATAGATGAGAAGGGGCAGCCCGACGATTGGGACCTTGCTCCTTTAAACGAGGCGCTCCAGGTCAAGATGGGCATAGAGGTCGTGGCCTCCGATCTTGAAGGTGTAAAGACGAGAGAAGAGTTAGTTGAAAAACTCTCGGAAAAGGCAGTAAAGTTCTTTGCCGCCAAGGTCGAGACAATCGGCAAGGAGCTCTTTCACGACTTTGAGCGCGTAATGATGCTTCATACGCTCGATACTCTTTGGAAGGATCACTTGCTATCGATGGATCACCTGAAGAGCGGCATCGGGCTTCGCGGTTATGGGCAGAAGAACCCGCTTAACGAATACAAGCAAGAGGGTTTTGAACTTTTTTCCGAGATGATCTTTCGTATGAAGAGCGAAGTAACCGAAAGGCTCTTTAAGGTACAGTTCCGCGAGTATGACGAAAGCGAAGAGGGCCATGACCATGAAGGACACGATCATGACCATGATCATGACGGCCACGACCATGAAGAAGATAAAAAAGGCAAACACTACCACCCCGCGCCCACTCTCGCTCCGCCGCGTAAAGAGCAGGAAATTATGCTAAATAGAGGCCAGGAGGCCGAGGCAAAATCCGAAGCCGCGGCCAAGATTAAGGCCGCGCCAATGGAGAGGGGCGAGCGTAAGGTCGGCAGGAACCAGCCCTGCCCGTGCGGTAGCGGTAAGAAGTATAAGAAATGTTGCGGTCAGTAGTCCGGGCCACCCCCCGGGCCTCTATCGCCTAATAGGCCCTTTTATCATGACTATCAAGAACTTTAAAAAAGAGATTCCCAAATACAAATGGGCAGATTTTACCTGTCCCGGATTTGTTGCTCACGGTCTCTCGTGCGGTATTAAAAAGAGTGGTATGCCCGACCTTGCCGTTATACTTAGCGAGAAGCCGGCGAAAGTGGCGGGCGTATTTACGACCAACAGGGTCAAGGCCGCTTCCGTACTGAACGACAAAAAGAGGCTCCGGCGCAAGCTCCATAGCGGGGTCGTAGTAAATAGTGGCAACGCAAATGCCTGTACCGGTGAGCAGGGTATTGCCGACGATGCCGCATTTGCCGCTTTTGCCGAAGAGGCGCTTAACCTGAAGAAGGGCGATTTGTTTACGGCCTCTACGGGCGTTATCGGCGTACCGCTTCCCATAAAAAAGATAGAAAAAGGCGTTAAAGAACTCGCGGGCGCTCTAACTCCGGCCGGGTTTGGCCGGGCCGCCAAGGCCATGATGACGACCGATGCTTTTCAAAAGGCAGTTGTCGTAGAAGGCAGGGTTGGCGGCAGGGATATTACTATTCTCGGCGTGGCAAAGGGCGCTGGTATGATTCGGCCCGATATGGCGACGATGCTGGCGTTTTTCTGTACCGATGCCAATATAAATAAAATAGCGCTTCAGGATGCACTTAGGGTTGCCGTAGTCCGCTCTTTCAATAGTATCTGCGTGGATAATGATATGTCCACTAACGATACTGTTTTGGCGATGGCCAACGGCGTGGCTGGCGGCAGGGAGATAGCTCTTGATGATAGTGCCCTTATGGTTTTTACAAAACTCCTAACCGATGCGGCTATAAAGCTTGCGAAGATGATCGTTCGCGATGGCGAGGGCGCGACACGGCTGGTTGAAATAACGGTCTCCGGTGCAAAATCGGATATAGAGGCCATGCGGGCCGCAAGGGGGGTTGCCGAATCGATGCTTGTTAAGACGGCGATCTTCGGAGGCGACCCTAACTGGGGGCGCGTCATATCGGCTATCGGCATGTCCGGGGTCGTTATGGACCCCAATTTATTTGATTTGTCGATAAATGGCGTTAAGGTTGCCTCGAAGGGACTTGATACCGGTATGGAGAAGGATGCGGCAAAGGCGATGAACTCTCCCGAAGTAGCCCTCTCTATAAACTTGAGGGCTGGAGAAGGTGCGGCGACCTTCTGGACGACCGATCTTTCTTACGAATACATAAAGATAAATAGTGAGTATAGGACATAGTGTTAAGGGCAATCTCATATTAGAGGTGAGTTATGGAAGTCTATGTAAAGGAAGCGGACAGGTGGATACGGCAGGCCGAGTACGACCTTAAGGCGAGCCTGCATTGCGAGGAAGGCGGCTTTTTCGCAGCCTCGACATTTCTTGCGCAACAGGCCGCGGTAAAGTCGCTTCGCTCTTTCTTATTCCTGAATAACGAAGACGCCCGCGAGACGCGCTCGGTAGCCGACCTTATAGAGCGCGCCATTACTTATGAAGAGGAATTTAAAAAATTGGCCTCGCCGTGTTCGCGTATAGATCTATATTATAAGACCTCTCGCTTTCCGGATGCGATACCCGGCGGCATCCCTGCCGAGGTCATAACCGTTCGCGACTCGAAAGAGGCGATAAACTGCGCTTCGGAGATTATAGAAATAGTAGAAAAGAATCGAAAAGCCTTCATGCCGGAGACTATGTAATCCTCACCCCGTGTAATTTCACCCTAACGTAGTCGTCAGGAGATATCTTGCCCGAGTTAGTTATACAGATATTCATCTTTGCGGCGGCAGCCTCTATCGGAAGTTTTCTAAATGTCTGCATATACCGCATGCCGCTCGGCATCTCTATCGTTAGCCCCCCGTCGAGCTGTCCGGGTTGCGGTACGAGACTTCGCGCATGGGATAATGTTCCGATCTTTGGTTATATCGCGCTCGGCGGCAAGTGCCGTTACTGTAAGGCGCATATATCTATAAGATACCCGCTGGTCGAGGCGCTTACCGCCATACTCGCGCTACTTATCTATATAAAATACGGTCCGACGCCGGACGCGATTATCTACTTCCTCTTTTCCGCGGCGCTCATTACCGTCTCATTCATTGATCTAGACCACCGCATCATTCCAGACTCTATAAGCCTTCCCGGTATTATTATAGGTTTCGGCTGCTCCTTCATACTTGCGGAGCCCGGTTATCTCAATTCGCTTATCGGACTACTTGTCGGAGGCGGTTCGCTGCTTCTTGTGGCATGGATATATACGCTTATCACAGGTAAGGACGGCATGGGCGGCGGCGATATCAAGCTGCTTGCGATGATGGGCGCCTTTCTCGGATGGCAGGCCGTAATATTTATTATATTTGTTTCGTCCATAAGCGGCGCGATAATCGGCGTGCTTGCCTTGCGGCTTATGGGCAAGGGCGACGCCAGAACGGCCATACCTTTCGGCCCATTTCTGGCGCTCGGCGCATTGGTGCATATTTTGGCAGGCGCCGAGATCATATCTCTCTATCTCGGTATGTTGCGGGTATAATTATGATGAAGAAGAAGATATGGGGCGTAAGGGCCCAGCTCATAACGGTCATCGTAATCCTGACGCTTGCGGCGACCTCACTCATCGGGGTTTTGAGCGTAAAGCTGCTCGAACAGAATTATTTTAATAACCGGGTGAGCGAGGCCATGTTAACGGCCGAGATACTTGGCGCGGCGGCCAGGGACGATATCTCCGTAGCCGAGCGAGTTGCCATGGAGCTTCAGCGTGCCGGTCGAGTTTCGAGCATAGACGTAGCTGATAGGCGCGGGAAGATGGTCTTTAAGGGGGCCTATAGCACAAGGAGGGCGCGTGTAACGAATACCCCTGCCGAGATGATATATCACGACACAAATATGATAGTAAGACATATTTACTATAAGGGTCTTTTATGGAAAAATTTTGGAGAACTTACCGTATCGAAACGGCTTAAGGGTGGGGGGAATATTCTCTTTACCGTATCCCTGTCAGATGTTTTAGAAGAGCTATCGCAGATCAAGCGCGTCATCCTTCTCTTTGCCGTCGTCGATGCTCTTATCATTATAATGATCGGCCTTTATTTTCTAAGGAGCCTTATCATCAGGCCTATCGGGGCGCTTGAGAGGACGGCATCGCAGATCGCCGCCGGCGATCTTGGCGTGCGTGTTGATATAGAGAGCGATGACGAAATGGGCAGCCTCGCAAAGTCTTTTAACTCAATGGCTGACTCTGTTCAGGATAAGGTTGAAAAGATAGAACGTACCAATAAGGAGGTCATGGCGGCGCGCGACGACCTCGTAGCCACGCAGGAGAGGCTTGTCATGAGCGAGAAGCTTGCCACGGCAGGATGTCTGGCTGCCGGCATAGCCCACGAGATAGGCAACCCTCTCGGGGCCGTTCAGGGTTATCTCGACCTGCTTGCAAAGAGCGACGAAGGGCTGCTTTCAGCACAGGAGAAAGACGAGATAATGGAAAGGATGGACGTGGAGCTTGCGCGGATAAATATGATTGTCCGCGAGTTTCTGGATCTCTCCAGGCCTTCAAAGGGGCAAGAGTCCAGCGTTGAAGTAAACGAACTGGTCAGGGATTCCGTCAATGTGCTTTCCGCTCATAAAGAGTACGAGGCTGTAGATACGGTATTCAGGCTTGCGCCGGGCGCTTTAAATGCGGAGATAGACGGCTCGAAACTCAAACAGGTATTTATGAATCTGCTATTAAACGCGGCTTCGGCAATGGATGGCCGCGGCACTGTCACAATAAAGAGCTTTGTCAGGGATTCAGAGCGTGGCGGCAGGGATGTCATAGTTTCGTTTACCGATACGGGTTGTGGTATAAACGAAGAAGAGCGTAGCAGGGTCTTTGACCCCTTCTATTCCACGAAAGACCCCGGCCGGGGCACGGGGCTTGGCTTATTCGTTACCGACGCCATAGTAAAGGCCTACGGCGGAGAGATAAATGTGCTTGATTCGGACGGACCGGCAGCCGGGACGACCTTCGAGGTTCTATTAAAGGAGAGACGTAGAAAGTGAGAATACTTGTAATAGACGACGAAGAGTCCATGCGCCACATGCTGGGCGTTCTGCTTTCTAAAGAGGGTTACGATGTTACTCGCGCCGAGAGCGCCGAGAGCGGGCTGAAGGCCCTTAAGAAAGAAGGTTTTGACTTTATCCTCTGCGATATCCGTATGCCCGGCATGGGCGGAACCGGCTTTCTCTCCGCCCTTGCGGAGCTTGGGCAAGAACATACCGTTATAATGATGAGCGCGTTCGGCATCATAGATACCGCCCTTGAGTGCATTAAGCTCGGCGCGTATGACTATATATCCAAACCCTTTAAGTCTGACGAGATACTGCTGACCATCCGAAAGGCCGAAGAGAGGGAGCGGTTAAAGCGCGAGAATCGAAGGTTAAAGAGCGAGAGCCAGAGAGGGGTTGAGAATATTATCACCTCCGACGCGGCGGTGCTTGCGCTTCTGGAGATGGTAAAGAAGGTCTCGGACTACGATACCACGGTGCTTGTAACAGGAGAGAGCGGCACCGGTAAGGAACTGGTCGCACGCGCCCTTCACTATAACGGCAAGAGGGCCGAGAACTCCTTTGTCGCTGTAAATTGCGGGGCCATACCCTTAAATTTGATAGAGAGCGAACTCTTCGGCCACGTCAAGGGCGCCTTTACCGATGCCGCAAGGGATAGGGTCGGCCTCTTTGAAGAGGCCCACGGCGGCACGTTATTTCTCGATGAGATAGGCGACCTTCCGCTCGATATGCAGGTAAAGCTCTTGAGGGTGCTCGAAGATAGAGAGGTTCGCAGAGTAGGCGCGACAAAATCCCACAAGGTGGACGTTCGCGTGGTCACCGCAACCGCCAGAGACCTGGCCGCGGCGGTCAGGGAGGGTCGTTTCAGGGAGGATCTATTTTACCGGCTTAATGTCATCAGCCTTGCCATTCCGCCGCTTCGTGAACGGACCGGGGATGTGGCGCTCTTGGCCGAGCACTTTGCCCACGGTTTTTCTCAAAAGTTCTCAAAGCCTTACGGCGGTATATCTTCCGGGGCTATGGAGACCCTTATGGCATATCAATGGCCGGGCAATGTCAGGGAGCTTGAGAATGTAATGGAAAGGGCCGTGATTCTCCAGGGCGGTCAGGTCATCGAAGTCGCGGACCTGCCATTTGCGCACGGGGCCGGGGTTCAATCGAAGGGCCTGCCTGCGCGCTCGGGGCTATCCATAAAAAAAGAGTCGGAGATCCTTGAACGAGAACTTATAAGCGAGGCCCTGAAGCAGACAGGAGGCAATAAGACCAGGGCCTCAAAGCTGCTTGAGATAAGTCATAATGCATTGTTATATAAGATAAAAAATTACAAACTATGAAAACTTTGCATAGCGCTTGACTGATTTATCTTTTTGGAACCCTATATAAAACAGTAGCTTAGAGTATGGTATGGTTTTTGCAATAATTTAAGCAAAGCCGGTAATCCGGTCTGCTTTATGGCAGTAAACCGGGCTAACCGTAACTTTATAAGGTGATAGGTCATGAACTTTACAAAAAAGATAATACAAAGAAGCAGGGCGGGTTTTACCATGCTGGAGCTACTGACGGTAGTGGCTATTATGGGGGTTGTTACGGCCATCGCCATACCAAGCTTTGTAAATTATTATCCGCATATTCAGCTCAAGAACGTGAGTACTGCGATTTACAGCTCTTTGCAAGGCGCTCGCGCGCAGGCCGTCGGTTCTTCTGCTCATTACGGCATCCGGTTCGATCTTTCATCCACCCCCCCGACCCTGCTTTTAATGACGCGCCCCGGTTCAAGCTCCGCATGGACGCAGGCTTCGGCCTCCGCGCCGAGGTCGTTGGAAGGCGCCATCTATGTAAACAAAGTGACTGTTGACGGAACCGCCTATACAAGCGGGACAACGGGTGTAATAAGTTTTGAGCCGGTAGGAACGGCGAGTAACGCGACCGTAGTAGTGCAAAATGCGCGCGATACGAATGATACGATATCCATATCCGTTAATCCGGCTACCGGTCGGGTTAAAATAGAATAAGGGGTTTTAGCGATGTTTAGAAAGGCCTTGATAAACGACGACGGTTTTACCTTGCTGGAGGTGCTGGTCGCCATAGTGATACTGGCCACGGCGCTCTTGTCCATGGCCGGTATCATGTCGACCAACATAAAGACTGTAAGCCGCGGAAAGCACCAGACGATAGCAACCAACCTCGCCATTGAGCAGATGGAGAGCCTGCAGATGCAGGCGAATGCTGATTTTGACGCTGTGGCCGTGGCCGATACCGTCGCGGCCAGCGACCCTGTAACAAGGGCAAATCCTGATATTACGGAAGATTACGGAACGATAACGAACTACCCCACGTTCAGAAGAGAGACATATATTACCGATGGTGCCGTTCCCGTAAATAGCAAAGATGTTGGGGTCGTCCTTTTATGGACGGATGTCTCGGGTGCGCATAACATCGTCATGAGGTCAACCTTTGCAAGGTAGAGATATGAAAACAAAAATGCTAAATTCGAAAGGTTTTACCCTGGTAGAGATGCTTATCGCGCTTGTGATAGGCATACTTGTGATTCTGGCTATCTTGCAGATCTACTCTTTCTTCCTCAAAACCTCCGTAGGGCTTGACGAGGGGCTGGAGGTTCAGCTTGAGGCCAAGACCGGCGCTCAGCGTATCGTAAAAGAGATGCGGGCGGCGGGTTGTTACTATACCGGCGCTCCTATTGTTGTCGCGGGTACCTCGGTCGTAGAGTTTGAGTCGGACATAGACCCTAATCCTACCAAAGGGCCGTGGAAGATAAAGTATGAATATAACGAGACCGATCATTCGCTTATGAGGAGCGAGGCCGAGTGGGGCGGGACCTCTTACGGCGCTTATTCTACCGCACAGGAGCTTTCGAGACATATAACCGCGCTTACTTTCCAGTATTACGATGAAACAAATGTCGAGATAACCGCGCCCGTATCTTCACAGGCCAACAGGGATTTGATTCGCAGGGTCGCCATTACGATGACCGCTACGACCGACGAAATAAATCCGGCAACGAAGAAGAAGGACTCCATAACCGTTCAGGTCAGCGTCTTTACAAGGTGTCTCGGCGTCAACCAGAGTTCGGATACCACCGAGTGCGCCCTGCCTACGGGACTCGGCTCCACAGACCCGAGTGTTTGCGGACAGTTGAATCTTTCCTGGACAAAGAGTAGCAGCTCGGACGCCGCCGGATACAGGGTCTTTTATCGCGCCAACGGCGCAAGCGCTTATACAGGTGTCTTCGACGTACCGGGAGGCAATAGCAGTTCAGTAACCATAACAGGCTTAAAGGACGGAACACAGTATGACGTCGCCATGAAGTGTTATGACACTTCGGGTAATATTAATGCTGCTTATGCCGGACCGATAACCGGCACGGCAACACCGGACACTAAGCCCGACGATGCCACCGCTCCGGAGCTTCCTACCAATGTGGACGCAACGGCCGACGACGGCTCGGTCAGGATATCCTGGGACAAGAGTATTTCTTCCGATGTCGGAGGGTATAATATATACAGGAGTGACGACGGAGGAACGACCTATACAAAGATTAAAGAGGTTGATTCCAACAAGATCGCTTATACCAATACGCTTGGCCTGACAAACTGTCCGGAGGGACCATACTACTATAAAGTTACGGCCTGGGATTGCGCTGGCAATGAGGCGGACCTTGCGACTGTGCCAGCCGTATACGGAGATGCCGGCAAGGTCGGCGGCATTACCGATGTCCCTAACGACGGAACGACCAGTACATGGCCCAAGGATGTTACAGCTCCCGACGACCCGACCAGCATGGCGGCGGTGGCCGGAGCGGATAAGATATACCTGTCGCATACTACGCCGGCGGCCGATGTCGAGGGAACAAGGCTTCTGAGGCGTTCCGCTGTGGGTGAAACTCCAAACTTCCCGACCGGCCCGGACGACTCCATTGCCGTAGGGCCCAACGGCACCAAGGATTATGCGCCGCAAAACGCGAATCAGACCTATCCTATCATAGACTCGGATTCTATAGTTATAGGCACGACTTATTACTATACCGGTTATACCTACGACAAGTGCTCTAATTACAGCCCGGGCCTGCTGTCGCAGGCCACGGCCAAACCTTGCGGAGACGGTGCGGAATTTTCAAAACACTATGGACCGCCACTTGCACCGGCAAGCCTTACTTCGGCTACATGCAGTTACGCGGAGCTTACATGGCCGGCAAGTATCGGTAGTGAGAAAGGTACCGTTTTCGACCCTATTTCGGAGAGCGATGTTGTAGGCTATAATATATACAGAGGCACCGCCTCGGGTGGTCCGTATACCAAGCTTAATACAAACCCGGTAACCTCTCTTACCTATTCGGACGCGACGGTAGTGGCCGGTACGACTTATTACTATGTTACCACTTCGGTCGATTGCGCCGATAAGGAGAGTTCGCTCTACTCAGTCGAGACGGTGGTTAAGCCGAACGGTATTGCCTGGGATTCAGGTGTCGAGAGCAATGTAACCGGCTCTCTCGATGTCCCAAGCTCACAGCAGAACGTCGCTGTAGTAGGGCTTCAGGTACTTGGTAATTCCGACGTGATCATCGATTCGGCTACGATCTCGTGGTCTAATAGCACGGCCTATATCAAAGAGGTCGTATGGACCCCGGATGGCGTAGCCTACAATCCGCTTTGGAACGACACCATGCTGCCTCTTAGCGCGTCGGGCACGGAGATAGATTTTTCAACTTACCAGACCGATCCCGGCAAGCGTACGATGACGGCCGGCTCTACCGGTAACGAGATGGTTATCGAGTTCAGGGATGTCTCAAGCGGCGGTTATGTCGATATGAGAGGCGCTACACTGACCTTTACCATAAACTACACGGCGTCGTCCGATAGTGCGGAGTGCGCTTCATCAAGCTTTAGCATAACGCTTCCGACGGGGCCGGTCATAACCAGTGTGGTTCAGGACCAGCCGACCAACCCGACGCCTGCTAACCTGGCGACAGGTATAAATGTCGTAACCGCCGGAACACAAGACCCCGATACCCTGATATGGACCTTGCAGACGGTCAACGTAAGCGCGGACATGCAGGCAGAGTTCGGTACGACCATCCCAGCGCCGAAGCTTTACTATAATACGACAACCCGGACGACCCCGACGGCTCCGACCACGGACTATAGCGCCACGCCGACCGGCTGGACCGCTATAGACCTCTGTCAGGTTGGAACTTCCAATACCTATCAGACGGTAAGCTCCGGCGCATGTACCACGGCCAGCATACCTCCACAGGTAGGCAAGAGGGTCTGGTATTACATACATGCAACCGACAACATCGGCAATGCCGATATAGAGCCGGAGCCTGCGGTAGGCATATATACCTACGACCAGAAGGGCCAGATGATAATCTGGATGTGGGCCATGAGGACCGGCGGACTCGCTCAGGGCGAGGATGTCTACACGGAGGCCTTTATATGGGATAATACATGGGCATCCCTCACCGGCGTAACGGTAGCGGTGGATATCTTAAATAAGATCACCGGTATTACCGAGTCGGGCACCATGACAGAGGGCGGCTCCGGCTATTACTACTATCCGAATACGGGTTACGCTACGGGCTATAATAACGCCAATATAGATGTAGATGTGACGGCGTCCAAGGCTACCTATATGGACAATACATGTTCGATTCTTAATATGTCGCATGCCGAGTCCTATGACTATGGTTTCTGTGACTGATGAAGATCGATATGCGGAAGAGGAAGTTTTAGATTCATAAACAAACGACGGATATAAAAGCAACATTCAAAAGGGGGTGCTGAGAGATGAAGAAAATAATCAACCTAACCAGAGGGCAGATGGCTGCTCCTCTAAAGAACCAAAGCGGTATTGTCTTACTTGCGGCTCTTGTTCTGATGTTACTGCTTGCGGCGCTGGGTGTCGGCATTATTATCTTTACTTCGACCGACGTAAAGATAGCAAGAAACACGACTTTATCGACCCAGTCATTTATGGGCGCCGAGGGCGGAATCGCCGACGCGATCAACACGCTGAGAGACGATCCGAACTGGGGGCCTGACCTTGACGGCGACGGAGACACGGCCGATGACGCGGCTGCGTGGCAGACGGCGAGCACCGGAACCTTCCCGCTCGGCGATCTTACGGGAAGCTACACCATAACGCTCTATGACTCGACAGGCTCCAACGGTCGCGAGAATAACTCGTTACGTACCGACAAGTATGTCGCTCTCGGTACCAATGATATTCTGGTCGAGGTAACTGCCAGTGTCGGCGGCATAGAGAGGTCTATAGGGCTTGTCGTTAGATCCAAGGTCGAGGCCTTCGATTATGTCCTCTTTAGCGAGGGCACTATCTCGGGCAACGGAGTCGGTAGCAGCCCCGGCAAGATAGTCAACAAGCTCTACGGCAATACGGAGATAAATGTCCAGGGTAACTACGGGCTTGACCTGGCCGAGGCTCAGAGTACGACCAAGATATCCCCGAACTGTAACTCAGGCAAATACCTGACATGCGACGACTCGCACGACCCCATAGACGCGCCCGAGCTGGACTTCTCCTACTACCAGACGCAGGGTAACTTCTCCGACCAGCAGGTATTCACCATGACGCCTACCGTCGGCGGCTCAAATGCCTGTGGCGCGGGCTGCGACGAGACATGGACGACCTTCTTTGGTATGCAGACACTTGGGACGAGCTATACCATATCGGCCTTCTCAAGCGCCACCAGCGGTTTGACGACCGTCTCCTGGTGCGCCGACCCGACTTGGGTGCCGGACGCCAATGCTGACCAGGTGGCCGATCTCTGCCCCGATGCAAGCACGCCCAATACCTATGCTTACCAGAATACTTACGAGGGTAAGCCCTTTATAAACGCGGCCCAGTTCAACGCATATACGGCCCCGACCGCGCCCTATACAAGCAGCATAGTCAACGTATTCGACGCTACCAAGCATCTGGAGTTCATGGGACCCCCCACGGGCCAGAGCGTGACGCTTACGCAGACCATACTCGTAGGTACGGCGGCCGACAACTCCAGCCCGTCCGGTAAGATAGACTTCTACGGCGACGGCGGAACGCTCAACCTCATGCCGGCAAACGACCTGGCGGTCGTATCGGAGACGATAAAGTTCAAGTCCAAGTACGGCGACTTCCATATCAACGTGGGTACGACCGGCGACGGCGCGATCATGGTCGCCAGCAAGGACTTCAAGGTAGAAGGCAAGGACGGCGAGTGCGCCGAGGCCTTTAACGAGTATGGCGGCGATATGACCGAGTTCGCCATGAACAGGGATTCGATCTTCAGATATACCCTGGGTAACCTGCCTGTCGCGTCGCTCTTCTTCCCGGATGAAGCGATGGCGAAGAAGGACGATGAGGATGACGATGAGGATGACGATGACGACAAAGACAAAGACGATGACGACGACAAAGGCGGCGGCGGTGGCCCAGGTTGTAAGAACAGCCTGACCCTCGACTACTACGGCTCGATAGTCGTAGGCGGCGACTCTGTCGACGGCGATGACGATAGCGACCACAGCGCCGAGATCGACTTCAAGGGTCAGAATAACACTCTCTTGAACTTTACCTATGTTGAACCGTCAACCATGCCTTCCGGATGGAGCGACTTCGGTTCGATGCTCTTTGAAAAGCGCGAGTGGAGAGAGCTATAAAAGTCGTAGCGCCTAAGGCAAGAGAAGAATAATCCGGCGCGGGGCTCCACAAGGAGGCCCGCCTCAAAAAAAAGACGGTTATAGAAGAGAAATGAAACAGCGGGACGCGGCCAAAAGCCCCGGCCCGCCCGGTTTGTTTAATGG
>JAJCZF010000080.1 GCA_029262535.1 Deltaproteobacteria bacterium | reverse complement strand
GGGAGGCCCCCGCTCCTCGGGTAGTAAAGTATCTAATGAGATGAGTAGGCAGCTCTATTTTCTCTGCCTACAAACTTAATGTAGGTACGTTGCAAGCGAGTGTCAAGCCCGCAGCATAAAAAATAGACTAAAAAAGAGATTAAAAATTTAGATAACTAACGAAAAGGCGGTGATAAGGCCGGTCAGGATATGCGAGATAATAACCCCTTTAATGGCTGGCACAAGTTCCGGGCCGCCGCCGGGGTGCTGAATGAGCCTCTGCGTGGCAAAGGCAAAAGGTATTAACGTAATGAGCGCGACGAGTGAAAGTGTCGGCATAAATCCAAGAAGGACCGCCCCGATCAACGTGCCGTATATGGCTATTAGATAGAATAGAAAACCCCACCTGGCCCGCGCCGGGCCGAGGCGGACGACCAGGTTGCGTTTCCCCGAGCTCCGGTCGGCTTCGTAGTCGGGGAACTGGTTGATATAGAGTAGCGCGCTTATCAGAAAAGATGTCGGCAACGAGGCCGCTATTATTTCGACAGAGAGTGAACCGGCCTGCACGTAATAAGCGCCTCCAACGACCAGAAGACCGAAATTTATAGCGACAGTCAACTCCCCAAGCCCCCGCCCGGCAAGAAAGGCCCAGGGAGCCGAGTAGAGAATACCGCTGAGAAGCCCGATAAGCCCTATAATAAGGAGAATATAGCCGGATAGATAGGCGAGATAGATACCGATAATAGAGCCGATAACCATAAGAAAGAGGCCGAAGGCAAGTGTTTCGCCCGGTGTCATCAATTTCTGTTGAATCATACGCGAGCCGCCGGTAAAGGGGCTGAGCATCGACTTATTGATATTGTCCGTCCCGTTACGATAGTCGAAGTAGTCGTTAAGCACGTTGATGCCGGCGTGGTAGAGGACCGTCGCTATTAGAGTTAGTATAAAACGATAGATATGAAAGGGCCCTATATCAAGATAGAGATATAAAGCGCCGCCGATAAGGACCGGCGTAACCGCCGCCGTAAAGAAACCGGGGCGCGTGGATAGCAGGTATTTTTTAAAGAGATTCATTTTTTTATATAATAAGGGGCGGCAGTGTCTAATTTACAAGATATTTAGTCTGATTTGCCTTATAATAACACGTCTTATGGTAGATAAAAAATATATAGTCCCGGTCGCGCTCCTGATCTTTCTGATCTCGTTCTTTACCTACGCCTCGACACTCTCCTTCGACTTTGTGCACGACGACCACGCGCAGGTAGAAGAGAACGCCTGGGTCGCCGAGCCTTCGCGTATCAAAGAGGCCTTTACCAGGTCGGTATGGTCTTTTAAAGAAGAGGCCGGAGGTTCGAACTTTTACAGGCCGATGATGCATGTTTCCTTCATGCTTACACGCGCTCTGCTCGGGCCGGAGGCGCGTCCCTATCACCTGGTAAATATTACAATTCATTCGCTAAACGCGGTCCTTTTATTCCTTATAACTCTATTTTTATTCTCTTCAAGGGGTTTTCCCTTCTTCTCTGATCTGGCTGAGTTGAGCAGGAGAAAAGGGCCCGAAGGGGGCAGGTCTCCGCTCGATATGCTGCTGGCGAGCGGCATTGTCGCGCCCTTTATCGCTGCCATGGTTCTGGCGCTCCATCCGGTGGCTGTTGAGCCTGCGGCCTGGATATCGGCCGTGCCGGAGCTTAGTTATACATTTTTCGTTCTTGCCGCTTTTTATCTATATATAAGATCCGAGAGGCCCGGAGGCGGTCGTTCGATAGCAGCCCTTATAGTTTCGATCCTTTTCTTCTTTGTAGCCCTCTTATATAAAGAACCCGCCGCAGTGCTCTTGCTCATTATAGCCGCTTACGACCTCGTAAGGGGGCGCTTTAGCATAAAGCGGCTCTTGCCCTATCTAGGCGTCTTTTCTATATACCTCGTTATGCGTTTTAACGCGATAGGCTCGACGACCGACCTTAAGATCGTCGATATAACTACCTTTGAGGCCCTTTTAAATATCCCTGTCCTCTTTATTATCTATCTTCAAAAACTTATCTGGCCTTCGGACTTATCTATCATATATTCATACGAGCCGGTGCTGTCGCTCACCGACGGCAGATTTCTCTTCTCTCTTCTCGTTTCGATAGTATCGCTCGTTATTCTCTATCTCTTGCGCTCTAAAAAACCGCTCTTTTTCGGCCTTTTATGGATCGTCTTCCCGCTCCTGCCGGTCTTATACCTACCGGCCGTCTCGGTTGGCGGTTATAACGACCGTTATCTCTATCTCTCGACCGCGGGTTTCGGTATTGTTCTGGCCTTTATATTTATGGCTCTCTCTCTCTATGTACCAAGGAAGCTGACCCGCTTCCTCTTATTCTTATATCTCGTTATCTTTGCAATATCTTTTGCGGCGGTCCAAGACCGCCTGCCTGTGTGGAAGGGCGACCTCGCCCTCTGGACCGACGCCGAAGCAAAATACCCGGAGCAGGCCCTGACGCAGGGCGCGCTCGGCACGGCGCTCCGAAATAATAAGGATATCAAGACGGCGATAGTTCACTATAAACGGGCCGTAGAGCTAGACCCGTTAAAATATAAATATCACTACAACCTTGCGCTCGCTTATCAGGATCTCGGCCAGGTCGAAAAGGCCATATCAACCTATGAGACCGTAGTGCGCCTAAAACCGGACAATGACCGCGCCCATTATAATCTTGCCATCAACTACTCCCGCACCGGAGATCACGATAAAGCAATCGTCCATTATCAAGAGGCGATAAAGTATAATCGCACCGACGACCGCATATACTTTAACCTCGGCCTCTTATATCACGAGCGCGGCGATCTGGATAATGCGCAAAAATATTATGCCGAGTCTACTCGTCTAAATCCGTCAAGCGAGCGCGCCTATTATTATCTCGCCCGTTTATATGAAGAACGCAAAGAGCCGGCTCGCGCAAAGGAACTCTATCGTAAGGTACTATCTATAAACCCGCGCCTTGAGAGCGCATATTTCAAGATAGGTATGATAGAGAGCAGGGCGGGCAACCGAGCCGCCGCCATCGACGCATTTAGTAGAGCGATAGAGATTAATCCGAAGGCGGCAGATTCGTACCTGAATATCGCCATCGTTCATCTGACCGCTCTTCGCCTTACCGAGGCAAAGGCCGCCGCAAAAAGGGCGCTTGAGATCGACCCGACTTATCAAGACGCGTCACGCCTGCTTGATATAATAGAAAATAAGAGAGGTCCTGAATGAGAAAGTTCTGGTCCATACTGGCCTCCACCGAGCTAACGATAGTGCTTGCCATACTCGTTTGCATCAACGCGGGCGTAGGTTCTATACTGACCGTCAAGAACCCGGAGTTCTACGGCAGGTTAGACGCCGGTATCCTGCTTCCGACGCTCATCAAGACCGAAGGCGGAATACTCACCGGCTGGATATATCTACTAATAGTTCTCGTCTCGATCTTTACTCTAAATACGATCGTATGCACCACAGACAAAACTATCGGCATCATCCGTCAAAAATATCCGTGGCAGGCCTTCCTGCCTCACCTTGTTCATGTAGGTTTCCTGATCGCCATGCTTGGCCATCTCGTCGGCGCTACCTTCGGTTTTAAGTCGCCGCCGACCTATATCAGTCAGGGCCGCCTCCAGCCCGTGCCCGAAAACCCCGGCCTATATATACGGCTCGATTCGATAGAAAAAGAGGGCAACGGCTACCGCGACCTTAAGTCGCTAAAGACGACGGTGACGCTCTTTGACGGAGCCGAGAAGATACTGACCGACACCATAGAGATAAACGGTCCGCTCATATACAAGGGCGTCGCCTTCTACCACCTGAAGGACGGAAAGAGCCCGGCCGGTCTCATGCTCGACATAGACGGCAAAGAGTTAAGGGCAAACTTTAATAAGAGCTTTTATATAGGGGAGAAACGCTTCCTCATGGGCCGCCTCTTCCCCGACTTTGCAAAAGACGACAAGGGCACGGCCTATTCGATGTCGCGCAACTACCGAAACCCGCATCAGGAGATCATATCCCCCACAGGCGAGCGCACCTACCTCGGCCTCCGCAACCCCGGAGCATTCATAAAGCTATCCGGCTCACGGATAGAGATGAAGGATTTCCTATACGACACCTACGCCATAATAAAGGTAAGCAAAGACCCCGGAATCTGGCTGATAATAATCGGATCATCCATCCTGACGCTTGGCATTATACTCATCTTCATATTTAGGCGGCGGGAGTTGGTTAAGCATACTGCTTGAGGTTTTTAGATCTTCAGCCGGACTTCGCCGTGGGTGGGTCTTACAGATACGTTGATTTTCTCTTGCCGTTTACCGGCGCTTTGTGAGGGGGTTACGCTCTCTGTTCCGTCGCATAAGGATAAAGGCGCTCCTCCTTATCTTCACTTCATCCCCCCACGGGGGTCTCATTACTTGAGGTAAGAGGCATTATTAGATAGAAGAAGGGGCACGATAGAAGCTCCGCCTTCCTCCCTCACGCCGAGCGCTATTAGCACCAGCGGTCGCTGGCTTTAGAGCCTGACACAGATCAATAATGTTATTAGTGGCATATAGTTTTCTAAAGCTAAGGATGAAGCGTATAGAACCGGACCTGTCCGGCAGGCCCTCCTATAGAAGCGGTCGGCCCTTCATAAACGCAAATGGCACACGGCGTGAAAAACCTCCTCAGCCTCAAGGTGAAAGGCTATGCAGAGAGCAGCAACTACAAGAAGCTGCTTCAATATATTCTTGCAAGACTACTTCCTGCAGTCCACAGTTTTAATCCATAAGGAGAGGTAGCGTATTTATACTGATAATCAGCAGTATAAATTATTTGCTGGTTTTTAGATTGGTAATAATATATCCTTTGAAAAGCAACTCACCAGAGAGCCCACGCTCAGACCGCAGCCATTTAGTTCATTATGTTATTGATATCAATAGAGGGGGAAAGTATGCCGTCCCCTACTATTCCTTGATAGGAGCTAACCATTTTATTAGATGATGACGATAACTCAGTCAGTTCGCTCATGGGCTTTACGTCAGAAGGACTGAAAAGTAAGGAGACCGGCTTTGTATTAGGCCTTTTACGGCATGAAGAGAGTGCTGTACGTAGTCTGGCTGCCAGGGAACTTCATTTCCGAGCCGGGCGTATGGTTTTCGATGCCTTAAAGCCTCTCTGCTCTGACGCATGTGAAGAGATCCGTGATACGGCTGCTTTAACCCTTGGTCAGCTGGGCACACCCGCCATGCCGTTTAGAGATGAGACAGTGCCGTTACTCTTGAAACTCATGAAAGACCCGGCTCCTCTTGTCAGGAGTTCAGCGGCCTGTGCCCTCGGTCACCTCTTCGGAGTTGATGCTGATATGTCTCCTGAAGTTGAGAGAGCGCTGCATGACCTGGCCAGAGACCGGAGTTGTGCCGTACGCTCAGGTGTCGCTTTCGCCCTTATGAGTTCATCCGGTTCTTCTGAAGTCTTGTCTGTTCTAAATGAATTATTTGAAGATGAAGACGAGGATGTTGCAGACTGGGCCGCTATGGGGTTGGAACTATTTGATACTGCGGATGATCATGAAAATTTTAGAAGAGAACGCATAGCCGCTGATGAGAGGACGAAGGCTAAAATGAGCTGGAACGAGAGACTAAACCATGACAACGCTTACATACGTTATATTTTTGCTCAGTTCTTAGGCGAATCACGCTATAAAAAGAGGGCGGCTGCCTACTTAGCTCGTTTGCTTAAAGACCGCTTTACTGATGTGAGGAGTTGCGCACTTGATTCACTTCGCTGTGTTGGCAGCGAGAAATATATAAATGACGTAATTCCTTTCCTTGACGACAAAGAAGCAGAAGTAAGAATTAGCGCCACTGAATTTCTCTGTGATTTTGGGGGTGAGGCGGAAGCCAGGGTTTTATTAAAATACCTGAATGATAAAAGTCCGCGAGTCAGGGCTTTTGTTGCCGGCACTATCGGTGAGATAGGGAGCGGGCACGAGAAAGCGCTTGAAGCACGCCTGAAGATAGAGAATCGCGATGAAGCAAAAGTAGGTATCCTCGAAGGTTTGTATCATATGGGTCAGAAAGAAAGGCTTGCGGAGCTATGCGAGCTGCTTAAAGCAGACTACGATGATACCAGGGCCGCTGCCGCATTTACTCTGGCATTTTTTGCAGATAAAGAAAATTATAGCCTTATTCACGACTCACTCTTAAAGGCCCAAGAAATGGAAGGGGACTGGCGTATCCGAGAGGCGCTAAAGAGGATAGAGCACCTTAGGAATTAAAGGGGGCGGATCATATAGTAAGTTCTGTCTAAGCCCAGAACACAGAATGAAGATTGCTACCGTTAATCGATAGTCTCAAACCTCCCTCAAACCTGTTTGTTAGTAGGTTTACTGCTCAAATGTTATTAAAAGATTTTTTATCTGTAAATCAACCACTCTTCACCTTGAGGCTAAGGCCGCTTTTCACGGCGTGTGCCATTCATGTTTTGAGCATCCCGACCGTTTCAATAGGAGCGGTGCGAAAGGGAATGGCGCTCGGCGTGAGGGAGGAAGGCGGAGCTTCTATCGTGCCTCTTCTTCTATCTAATCGTCCTCATCCTTACAGAAAAAAACAACCCCGTGAGGGGGTGTAGCGGACCTTAAAAGGAGGAGCTCTTTTGCGACGGAACAGGGAGCGTAATCCCCCTCACAAAGCGCGAAGCAAGACAAAAGGCATTGCCGGTCTGCACAGAGTTAATCCGGCGAAGTCCGGCTGATATGTTGCGGAAACGCACTTTTTAACGTTCCGGTTCAAGTTACAAACTTGAACCGGCGGTGTTTGCACAAACCCCGACGGCGAAGCCCGGTCTACTTACCAAAGGGTACTACCCCCGCTCCGCCTTGACCTTAGCTATCACCCCTTCCACCAGATGCGGCGGCAGCTCTTCGTAGTGGGAGTGGCTCATCGTGAATAGGCCTCGGTCGTGGGTCATTCCGTTCAGGTCGTTTGCGTAGTTGGTGATCTCTGCCATCGGGACCTGGGCCTTTATTACCTGGCTCTTGCCCTTTGTCTCCATGCCCTGCACCTTGCCGCGGCGGCTGTTTATGTCGCCCATTATGTCGCCCATATTCTCTTCGGGTACGACTATCTCCATATCCATAATCGGCTCCATGAGCACGGGGCGCGCAGACTCCATCGCCTTTTTATAGGCCATCGAGGCCGCGACCTTAAATGCCATCTCCGATGAATCGACATTATGATAGGAGCCGTCATATAATTTACAACCTATATCGACCATGGGAAAGCCCGCGAGAAAGCCCTTTGAGAGCGCCTCGATAAGCCCCTTTTCAACGGCCGGTATGTAGTTGCGCGGTATTGCTCCGCCGACTACCGCATTATCAAACTCAAAGCCACTACCACACGTCAGGGGGCTGAATTCGAGCCATACGTCGCCGTATTGACCGCGTCCGCCCGATTGTTTCTTATACCTGCCCTGAACCTTTACCGAGCTGCGTATAGTCTCTTTATAGGGCACATGCGGCGCGGTGAGCACGACCTCGCAACCGTACTTTCTCTTGAGCTTATCGACACTGACCTCGATATGAAGCTGCCCTGTGCCGGACAAGAGAAAGTCCCCGGTCTCGGCGTTTCGCTCGAATGTCAGCGTCGGGTCTTCTTCCATAAGTTTTGTGAGCCCCTGCGGTACCTTATCCTCGTCGGCCTTTGATTTTGCCGTGAGGGCGTAGGAGAGGCAGGCGTTAACAGGCGGTACAGGCGGGTATAGAATCGGCGCTGACTCGTCGCAGAGCGTATCTCCGGTATGGGCATCCTTGAGCTTAACCATTGCGATGATGTCGCCGGCCCCGGCCTCTTTGATCTCCTTGAGCTTCTTTCCTTCCAAAAGGTAAAAGTGGCCCGTGCGTTCGCGCGCCCCGCGTGTGGAGTTATAGAGCGGCGTGTCGAGAGTGATCTTTCCAGAATATAGACGCATCACCGAAAGCTTTCCGCTAAAGGGATCTACTATCGTCTTAAAGATGAAACCTGAGAAGGGCGCCTCTTCAGTACGCTCGCGTTCTTCGCTCTCGCCGGAGTCGTCGGACTTTGGCGCGCCCGGCTTTGTCCCGGTAGCCGGGCTATGTTCGTTAGGTGAGGGGAAGTAGCGGTTTATAAAGTCCATGAGCATATTTGTGCCCATGTTATGATATGCCGAGCCGTAAAGAATCGGCACAAAGGCCCCGAGAAGCACGCCTTCGCGTATGCCGTCGGCAAGCTCGTGCATAGAGAGCTCGTCGCCTTCGAGGAACTTTTCGGTGAGCGCGTCGTCTACCTCGGCGATCAGCTCGATCATCTCTTCGCGTTTTTTGAGGGCTTCTTCCTTAAGCTCCGCCGGAATCTCTATGACCGTATCCTTGCCCGAGCCGTCGCGCGTATATGTATGGGCCGTCATGGTGCGCAGATCCACGACACCGCGAAAGTCGTCGCCGTGGCCTATCGGTATCTGTGTAACTAGCGCGTGCACATTAAAGGCCTCTTCCATCTCGGCGATTATGGATGTGGAGTCGGCATGCTCCTTATCCATCTTATTTACAAAGGCGACCTTGGGTATGGCGTAATTATCGGCAAAGGCCCATACCTGTTCGGTCTGAACCTTTATGCCCGAGATGGCGCTAAGCATGATGACCGCCCCGTCCATGACATGAAGCGTGCTATCGGTATCGGGCAAGAAATTGGTATAACCCGGCGTGTCTGCGATAACGACGCGGTGTTTATCGTGGTCGTAGTGGTGTATCGAGGTGGAGAGGGTGATCTGCCGCTTCTGTTCCTCCGGTTCGTAGTCGAAGACCGAGTTGGCGTCGTCCACGCGGTTCAGACGGTCTGTGGCACCCGCTATCCAGAGCATGCCCTCGGAGAGCGATGTCTTACCGGCCCCCCTGTGTCCGACGACTGCGATATTGCGCTTCTTGTCCATAGGAATCTGGGAAAATGGAGAAATTGCCACGAACGACCTCCTGGTTTTAGCTATGAAAAGCTGGCTTTTATTGCGTAAAAGAGGGTTGAAAAACCGATTAAGCGAACTTTTTTATGATAACGCTAGAGTGGGGATTTGTAAAGAGTGGAGTTCCGCACTGTGTGCGGGGCCGTTTTCGCGGATAGGGTTTGTTGGCGGCTGAGGGGTTGTCGTACGCGGCTTGGGCTTTAGGGAGCTTTGTTTTTTTACTTCCTTAATGTAGCCCCTCTAGATAGGTCGGCTTTCGCCGTGTGGGTCTGTGCAGACCGGCGAGGCCCTTGTCTTGCTTCGCGCTTTGTGAGGGGTGCTTTGCCGGTTCAGGTTTGCAACCTGAACCGGAACGTTAAAAACTAAATGCGTTCTCTATATCTAGGCTGGACTTCGCCGTGGTTAGGCTGTGCAGATACGTTGTTTTTCTCTTGCCGTTTACCGGCGTTTTGTGAGGGGGGCGTGAGGTTTTTGTAGATAGTTTCCTTAATGTAGCCCTCTAAAGATTGGTCGGGCTTAGCCGGGTTAGGTTTGTGCAGACCGATGAGTTCTTGTCTTGCTGCGCGCTTTGTGAGGGGGCTTCCGTTCTCTGTTCCGTCGCATAAGGATAAAGACGCTCCTCCTTATGTTCACTTCACCCCCTCACGGGGGTCTCATTACTTGAGGTAAGAAGCACTATTTAGATAGAAGAAGAGGCACGATTGATTGCTCCTCTAATAGGTCACAAGTAACATTCATTTGTTTGATTTCTTGATCTTTTTGAATAGTTATCAAGAAAGCTTCTAAAACTAAGTTCAGACCATTTAAAAAATTATTATCAGAGGTGGTCCCGGTTGTTTGGACAGCTTAGCGGCATAAATAAGGTGGAAAGCCATGCTGGTTAAGCCGCCATTATTGAAGAGCGGCTGTGATAGCCAGCTCTTGGTTTCTGCCAGTATGCCTCATACGGTGTCTTATC
>JAJCZF010000079.1 GCA_029262535.1 Deltaproteobacteria bacterium | reverse complement strand
CGGTCTGCCAGGTTAAAGGCCTTCTGAGTGAGATAGAATGCCTCTTCGGCGTTTCCGGGGGCGAGTATGATCCTTGGAAATTCCCCGTGGCCCGAGTAGAGCGCCAGTTCCAGGTCGCCCTGCTCGGTGCGGGTCGGAAGGCCGGTGGCCGGGCCGGGTCTCTGGGCGATATGGATGACAACCGGGCTTTCGATCATGGCGGCGAGGCTAACGCCCTCTCCCATAAGCGCAAAACCGCCCCCGGAGCTTGAAGCAAGGGCTCGCGCGCCGGCGTACCAGGCGCCAAGCGCCATATTAATACCAGCTATCTCGTCCTCGGCCTGATCGACTACTATATCAAAATCGCGTCCATGTTTGGCCAGGCAGGTTAGGACTCCCGTAGAAGGGGACATGGGGTAAGCCGAGATAAAGTTACAGCCCCCGGCTATAGCGCCAAAAGCCGTGGCGTCGGCCGCGTTCATAAGGATCTCACCTGCGGGAGCTATCTTTGGTTTTTTTAAGACTACATCGAGCCTGCCGTCTTCGAGCAACCCTTCAGACGCCTTGCCCCCGGCGGAAAGCGCGCAGAGGTTTGCTTTAACGATCTTTTCGCCTTTTGAGGCGAACGCAGACCTTACGGCGGCGGCTACCGCTTCGCTATCGAGGTTGATGAGTGCTGCGATAAAGCCCATTACGACCACGGAGACGGCTCTTGCTTCGCCACTTTCTTTTGCGATATTTTTAAAGGATAGGTCGATGAAGAGGCCGCATTCGGCACGCGTCTCTTCACCTACGAAGACGCCTTCGGAGACTATGACGGTAGAGGGTGATATGCGTCCTCGGATATGTGCGGCGGACTCTTTGGTAAGCGCAATTAGGATATCCACTCTATCGACCGGCGCACAAACCCTCTCCTGAGAAAGCCTTATGCTAGTCGAATTACTGCCGCCCCGAACCCTCGACATATATTCCATAGTGGAAAAGACGTGATAGCCGGAGAGCATGGCGATGCGAGTAAGCATAGCCTCAAGCGTATGAATACCCTGCCCTGCCGCGCCGCAAATTACGATAGATATATCATCCGTATCTTTGGGAATTTTAAATGGCATGACAATACCCTCGAAGAAGCAATATTAGAGCTTTTACGCGCAGTCATTACAAGTCCTAAATCAAAAATCTTATCGGGGGCCTACTTCTTCTTCCCCTTATAGCCCGCACTATCTTTCTTGCCTTTGTAGTCCTTCTTCCATTTGCTGCCGGCCTTACTCTTATAGTCCTTTTTCCCTTTATAGTCCTTGCCGCCCTGATCGCCTTTGTTGACATGAGTGACCAGCGGCTTTTGGCCTTTTTCTTTAAAGGAGAGCACGATCTGCTCGGCCTTGTCAAAGGGTACGGTGATGAAGGAGAACTTGTCCATTACCTGTATGTCGCTTAGCAGGCGCGGTTTAATGGCGACCTTTGAGAGGATGAGCTTTACAAGGTTGCCGGGGTTCATCTTGTCCTTCTTGCCTAGAGCTACGAAGAGGCGTGTCTTGCCCTGTTCTTCGAGCTGTCTCGCGCCCTTCTTGCCACCGACCTCGCGTATGTCGCCATATGCGCTTGGGTCGAGTTCGTCCTCAAAGCTATAGTTCAAGATGGCCGCGAGTATATCGGTCGGTTCGTTTTCGCTCAAGAGGCGTTTGGCCCATTCGTAGTACTTATCGTCGATCTCGTCTTCGAGTATCGCCGTAAGCTCTTCGTAAATCTTCTTCTTCTTTGCCTTGATAATATCCTTTACCTGCGGCACCGTTGATTTTTTGATATCGGTCTTGGCGAAGCGTTGGATAAACATCAGTTTCTTATACTCGCTCGGCGTGATGAAGGTAATGGCCGTACCCTCTTTGCCTGCGCGCCCGGTGCGCCCTATCCTGTGCACGTAAGACTCCGGGTCCTGTGGCAGGGCGTAGTTAATGACGTGCGTCAGGTCGGTGACGTCGATACCTCGCGCGGCGACGTCTGTAGCAACGAGTATATTAATCTTTTTATTCTTAAACTTCTTAAGGGTCCTCTCGCGTTGCGCCTGAGAGATATCTCCGTGTATAGCTTCTCCGTTATAACCCCTGTCAACGAGGTGGCTGATAAGATTATCGACGTCGATCTTCGTTCTGCAAAATATTATGCAATAAAAATCATCTTCCATGTCGATGATACGGCAAAGAGCTTCGAACTTGTCGTTGGACTTAACCTCGAAATATATCTGCTCGGTCAGGTTGGTCGTCAGCGTCTGCTTTTTCGCCTTTAGCATTTCATGGTCGTTCATATACTTACGCGCGAGCGCTTTGATCCTGTCGGGCATAGTCGCCGAGAAGAGCAACGTGCGCTTATCGGGATTGGTATGTTTCATGATCTCTTCCATATCCTCGATGAAACCCATATTGAGCATCTCGTCGGCCTCGTCAAGTATGAGGTGGTCGATCTCTCCGAGCTTCAGGGTCTTTCTATTGATATGGTCGATAACGCGCCCCGGCGTGCCGACGACGATATGCACGCCGCGACGAAGACGGTTTAGCTGTTCGACTATCGACTGGCCTCCGTAGATTGGCACGACCTGGAGATTCTTTTTACCCTTTAGCGAGTTGATCTCCTCAGAGACCTGGTTGGCAAGCTCTCTGGTAGGCACGAGTATCAGGGCCTGTACGGCCTTTTCCTTTACATTAATCATCTCGATCAGCGGCAGACCGAAGGCCGCGGTCTTACCGGTCCCTGTCTGCGCCTGGGCTATGATGTCGGTATCGTCACGCAGCATAACCGGAATAGTAAGGGCCTGAATCGCCGTGGGCTCTTCAAAGCCCTTTTTATTTATCGCGGTAAGAACCTCCGGCGAAAGCCCAAGGTCATTGAATGTAGTTTTCGTATCCATCTAAATATTACTCTCTTTCTAATTATACTTGGCTAGTTCGGTTGAACTAAAATTAACTCTCCTATTCACTTGCAAAAGAGCAGTGTCTAAATAAGAGAAACATTATGCTTTTATAAAGGAAAATCCATACTATCGGAACGTGCGCCCTGTCAGGTTCAAAAGAGCAACTTCAGAATAAACGCGGCTAAAGTAGTCACCGACACCTGACAAGTGGTTAGAGGAACCTTATATTTTTATTAACTATAACATAGAAAAGCAGAGAGGTCTAGCACGGCAGTACTCTTCATTTAAGAGATTTTACTATCTCCAGAAAAATATAGCAGTTACTAGCAAAGGGGGCCTGACATATCAAGTCATCCGCAACCCTTATTAACTTGACTAAAGTGTATAAAGGTTATACGTTTTAGTAGTTCTACTTGATTCAATCATCTCACTCTGCTTGAGGTCTCGTTATTCTTAAATATTTTTCTCTAAATAACCCCATCGAAGGCGCCATTGGAGCCAGGCGTCTCGCTTTTATCGCACTCTTGATTCTTCTTGCGTCCTGCATAACCCTTCGTATCCTGGCCGCCACGGGCGACCTCTATATAGACGAGCTATGGTCGCTGCAATTCGCGCTTAAGGCCAAATCCCCTCTAGATCTCTTTACAGAG
>JAJCZF010000078.1 GCA_029262535.1 Deltaproteobacteria bacterium | reverse complement strand
CGGGTGTGGGGCGCGTCCCCCCCCCCCCCCTCCCGGGGGGGCGCCCCACGGCCCAACATTAAAAGTTTTTGAAAGGGGTGTGGGGAAAACTTTTTACAAAAAGGTTTCCCCGCCTATTTTGCCCTTACACGCCCGGAAGTCTGACGACATTGCCGTCTTCGTAGAAGGGGAAGCTCTTGCACAGTTCGGTTACTTTGTCGTTTATCTGCAAGAGGGCATCGCTATTGTCGCAGTTTTGGAGGGCGAGCCCTATGAGGCTGCCTATTAGCTGCATATCGTCCTCTTTCATGCCCTTTGTCGTACAGGCCGGTACGCCGATGCGTATTCCGCTCGTTACGAAGGGGCTGCGCGTTTCAAAGGGGATGGTATTTTTATTAACGGTGATTCCGGCCTCTTCGAGCACGCGTTCGGCCTTTTTGCCGGACATGCCCTTATTGGTGAGGTCGACCAGTATCAGGTGGTTATCGGTGCCGCCGGAGATGAGCTTGAAGTCGCGCCGCAAAAGCTCTTCCGCAAGCGCCTGGGCGTTATTTATCACCTGCTGCTGATAGCTCTTGAAGGACGGTTGCAGGGCCTCTTTAAAGGCCACGGCCTTGCCGGCTATTACATGCATAAGCGGGCCGCCCTGTATGCCGGGGAAGATCTCGCTATTTAGCTTCTTTGCATACTCTTCCTGGCACATGATCATGCCGCCGCGAGGGCCGCGAAGTGTCTTGTGGGTAGTGGTGGTGACAAACTCGGCGTGCGGCACAGGGCTTGGGTGAAGACCTGCGACTATTAGGCCGGCGATATGGGCGATATCGACCATTATCATCGCTCCGACCTCGTCGGCTATGGAACGGAAGGCCTCAAAATCTATGATACGCGGATATGCGCTCGCGCCGACCACTATCATCTTCGGCTTGTGTTTTTTGGCCAGGTCGCGCACCTGGTCCATATCTATGCGATGATCGTCCTCGCGCACGCCGTAAAATACTATATTATATAACTGACCGGAGAAGTTAACCGGACAACCGTGCGTAAGGTGTCCGCCGTGGCTCAGGTCCATGCCCATTACGGTGTCGCCCGGTTTAAGAACCGACATATATACGCCCATATTGGCCTGTGAGCCGGAGTGGGGTTGTACATTGACATGGTCGCATTGAAACAGCTCTTTGGCGCGCTCAATGGCAAGGTTTTCGGCGATATCCACATACTCGCAACCGCCGTAATAACGTTTACCGGCATAACCCTCGGCATACTTATTGGTCATTACCGAACCGACGGCCTCCATCACGCCCTTGCTAACGAGGTTTTCACTCGCTATAAGTTCGAGTTTGTATTCCTGCCTGTCGCGTTCTTTTTGTATGGCTTTATATATCTCGGGATCGAATTTTTTCAGGATGGACATTTTAAGTAGCTCCTCCGTAAATATTTAATTTTAAAAGAGTTTATTTAGACCAGTCGTCTTCTATTGCGGTAATCTTATCAAGCCTTTTCTGGTGGCGGCCGCCCTCGAACTCGGCGTTGTGCCACGCGTTTATTATCTCGCGCGCAAGCCCCTTGCCGGTAACGCGACCGCCTATAACGAGCACATTGGCATTATTATGTTCCTTTGCCATGCGTGCGGTAAATACGTCGCCAACGAGCGCGGCGCGGACATTACGAAACTTATTTGCGGCAATCGACATGCCTACTCCGGTGCCGCAAACGAGCACGCCCCGGTCCACTTCGCCGGTCGAGACCATCTTGGCCAGATGCGCGGCAAAGTCGGGGTAGTCAACGCTGGTATCGTCATAAGCGCCAAGGTCCTGAATCTCTTTGCCGTCGCCCTTCATGAAACCGACGAGGTCGTCCTTGAGTTCACGTCCCGCGTGATCGCTTGCTATCGCTATCTTTTCCATAGAAAACCCTGTCAGATTTGCTTATTCGAAGCGTTTAAATACGAGTGCGGCATTGGTTCCGCCAAAACCGAAGGAGTTGGATACGGCGGCCCTTATCTCTACATTACGGCCGGCATTCGGCACATAATCAAGATCGCACTGAGGGTCCGGCGTATCGTAGTTTATGGTCGGCGGAGCGATTCCGTCTTTAATAGCCATCGCAGTGAAGACGGCCTCTATGCCGCCCGCGCCGCCTAAAAGGTGGCCTGTCATCGACTTGGTAGAGCTTATATGAAGCTTTGAGGCATGGTCGCCAAATACCTTCTTTATCGCCATGGTCTCGTAAAGGTCGTTATAGTAGGTCGATGTGCCGTGGGCATTTATATAATCGACTTCATCAGGGTTCATACCGGCGTCTTTAAGAGCCAGCTCCATGCACTTAGCCGCGCCCACACCGCCTTCGGATGGGGTGGTCATATGAAATGCGTCAGAATTAGCGCCGTATCCGACTATCTCGGCATATATATCGGCCCCGCGCGCCCTGGCGCTCTCAAGCTCTTCTATCATCACAACACCGGCGCCCTCGCCAACTATAAAACCTTCTCTATTGAGGTCGAAGGGGCGTGAAGCCTGCTCAGGGTTGTCGTTATTTCTCGAAAGCGCCTTCATCGCGTTAAAACCTGCAACGCATAAGGGTGTTATGACCGACTCGGTGCCGCCCGCTATCATTGCGTCGGCATCTCCGCCGCGAACGAGACGAAAGGCGTCTCCGATAGAGTGCGTACCGGTGGCGCATGCCGTAACTGCGCAACTATTAGGCCCTTTTGCGCCGGTATATATAGATACCTGGCCGGAGGCGAGATTTATGATAACCATCGGGATAAAGAACGGCGTAATGCGGCCCGGCCCTTTTTCATTCAATACATTGTGCCAGTGCTCGATGGCGGGAAGCCCCCCGATACCGGCGCCGATATATACGCCGACTCGTTCGGCGTTCTCTTCGGTAATTTCGATACCGGAATCCTTTACGGCATCGAGACCGGCGGCGAGCGCATACTGAATAAAGAGATCCATCTTTTTGATCTCTTTGCGTTCCATATATTTCAGCGGATCGAAGTCCGAGACCTCTCCGGCGATAGTAACGGGAAAGTCCGTCGCGTCAAAGCGCGTAATCTTCCCTATGCCGGAGCGACCTTCGGTCACACCGGACCAGGATTTATCCACGCCGGTCCCAAGAGGGCTTACAATGCCGAGGCCTGTAATAACTACTCTTCTCATGAATTTTTTCCAAAACACGGGGCTTTAGCGCCCCGTCTTAAGCCAGGTTTTTTATAGAGTTATGGCGAAAAAGACTATTACTTTGCCTTCTTTTCGATATAACCTACAGCGTCACTTACGGTCTTGATCTTCTCGGCGTCTTCATCAGGGATCTCTATGGAGAACTCTTCTTCGAATGCCATTACCATTTCAACTGTATCGAGGCTGTCCGCGCCGAGATCGTCTACAAAAGAGGCCCCTGCTGTGACCTCTTCTTCGCCAACTCCGAGCTGATCCACTATGATCTTTTTTACTTTGATTTCTGTTGACATAATTACCCTCCAGAATTAATAAAAATATAAAAAAACTTATAAATACCGCCTGTCCGCCTCCCCTTCTCCGGGCCCCGGACTTATAGTCTAAACCGGACACACCTTAACTCAGGTGGAACCTAAATTGTATAACATCAAAAGAGCAACTTGTCAACCGGCACACAAGTGTGCCCTTATTTCGCGCGGCAAGTTTTTTTATGACTTTTAAGCTAGGTGTAACGCGTCGTAGCTCTTACATATCCACTCTATATTCTTGTTCAGGATACTAGCAGAGTTTTGTAGCATATGTCTTAAAATCCCTAAAAAGCATTACTACTGACCAACTTCTAACGCGGACAACAAACTAGAGGCCCCTGCAAACTAAAACCGTGAAATAAAGCCACACCTGTGTGGCGCGAAATAAAAGCACACTTGTGTGC
>JAJCZF010000077.1 GCA_029262535.1 Deltaproteobacteria bacterium | reverse complement strand
TATATAAATTGATCTTTTTCCCTCCACACAGGTGTGGTTTTATTTTCGCGGAATTAATCCGCGTAGGCCCGAACTTTTTTCTTCCGCGACGTTGATGCGGAGTAAATATTAAAACCACACCTGTGTGGCTGCGTTGGAACGACGATAAAAAATGGACACGTGAAAGACCACGCTCCGCTTTTTGATCATCGTTCCGCCTTGATCTCGGAAAAAATCTCTAATTTTTGCACACAGGTGTGCTTTTATGTCGCGAAGAAAGTTTCTAGATGTCGTTATTTCTTTCTACGCGTCGTTAGCTTATAATTTGCGTTCTATTCGGTCTCTGTCATTCTGAGCGAAGCGAAGAATCTCAAACGGTGAATACTGCAACTAAAGAAGTTTTACATGGTGGCGCTGTCCACCGCCTTTGTTCTTTTATCATTGCGAGCGTAGTGCGGAAATCTTGTTTTTGAATCTTTTATTAAGATGAAATGGATTTGTCGTCGGCGCTTCTCGAACTTTTGGAGAAACAAATTTTTCCCACCAGCCGCACCGTGGTGAGCATCTAAAACTTAATAGTAAGGAACTTTTAAAGACAATGTCAAAGAAATTTTACGAGATACTTGGAGTCGCCCATGACGCTTCTCAGGACGATATAAAACGCGCTTTTAGAAAGCTTGCTCAGAAATACCACCCGGACAAACACAGGGGTGAAAAAGAGGCCGAGGAAAAGTTTAAGGATATTAACGAGGCCTACGAGGTCTTGAAGGATCCGTCCAAACGCGCCCACTACGACCGTTTCGGCACTGCCGGGCCCGGGCCGGGCGCAGGTCCGGGGGCCGGTTATAACGATGTCGGCTTCGGCGATTTTCAAGATATCTTTAGCGATGTATTTACCGACTTCTTCGGCGGCTCGCGCCGCGCCGAATCACACCGCGGGGCCGACCTCCGTTATGACCTTGAGATAACCTTTGAAGAGGCCGCCTTCGGCACGGAGAAGGTCATCCAGATACCGAAGAGTTCAAATTGCTCGACCTGTAACGGCACCGGCGCAAAAAAAGGCACCACCGCCGAGACATGCCGCAGCTGTGCGGGGCAGGGACAGGTAAGGGCGCAGCAGGGCTTCTTTACCGTCGCAAAGACATGCCCCTCATGTAGAGGAGAGGGCAAGATCATTAAGAATCCGTGTACCGGCTGCTCCGGCACCGGGCGCGAAAGGAAGACCTCCGATATATCTGTAAAGATACCGCCCGGCGTGGACACAGGTTCGCGCCTGAGGCTCACCGGAGAGGGTGACGCCGGTCAACGTGGCGCCCCACGCGGCGATCTCTATATAGTTGTCAATGTCAAGGAGCATTCAATCTTCGAACGTCAAAACGACGACGTGGTATGCGAAGTGCCGATTACATTTACTCAGGCGACCCTTGGGGCCGAGATCGGCGTTCCGACGCTCGACGGGCCGGTTAAGATAAAGATCCCGGCTGGAACGCAATCTCATAGGGTCTTCAGGCTCACCGGTAAGGGCATTGCCTCGCTGCATAGCGGCCGCCGCGGTGACGAGCATGTCATAATAAAGATAGAGACCCCTTCGAAGTTAAATAAACGCCAACGCGAGCTGCTTGAAGAGTTTGCCAGGATAAGCGGCGAAGAGACCTCTCCCATGAACAAATCCTTCTTTGATAAGGTAAAGGAACTTTTCTAATGTCTCACCTCCTCAAAGCCTTTCTTATAAGTGCGCTCTTCTTTTTTTTCGCTGGAGAGGCGCGGGCATTTTGGGGTGACGAGGGAGAGGCGCGTGAGAGACTTTTTCTCATATTAGAAAATATCGAGGCCGCCGGTCCGTCTGAAGGCGCGAAGGCCGCGCTTGAAGGTTTTATCGAAGAATACCCCCACTCAAAGGTGACGGACGAAGCCATCATGGTGCTCTCCACCTACTATATGGATGCCAAGGAGTATGGCAAGGCCTCCCAGTTATTTGAAAGATTAATTATCGACCTGCCCGATAGCCGTTACGGCACCGAGGCCCTCTATTGGCTTGCCTACTGCCGTTATCGTTTTGGTTCTTTTGAGGATGCCCGTGAGATGCTAAAGAGTGTCTTGGCCAATAACCGGGTAAAGACCTCTCTAAGGGCCAAGGCAAAGGTCCTTGTCGATCGTATAGACGCTATTACCGAAGGCGGTAAAGAGGTAGTGCTCGATACGGATAGGGATATCCGCAAGGCCGGGCTTGCAAGCGACGACTTTGCCATAGGAGCTCTCTTGCCACTATCGGGCGACTATGCGGCTTTTGGAGAGAAGGCGTTACGCGGCATGTTGCTGGCCGCGCGCGTATTCGGTCCCGGACCGGAGACGCTCGAAATTCTCGTTAAAGATACAAGCGGCCCCGCGACCCGGGCCGGCGACGCCGTAAGAGAGCTTGTCATGAATGTGAACCTCATGGGGTTGCTCGGCCCTCTCCGTTCAAATGCCGCACCTGAGGCGGCCCGCGTCGCAGAGCATGAACGCATACCTATGATCGCGCTCTCTCAAAAGGAAGATCTCCCTGAGAGCGGTCCTTATATCTTTAGAAACTTTCTGACCATGTCGGCGCAGGCTCGCGCCCTGGCGAAATACTCATACGAGTCGCTTGGCAATAGGCGTTTTGCGATGCTTTATCCCGATAACTCATACGGGCGCGAATTCTCGCGCCTCTTTAGGGAAGAGGTCGAGGCCCTTGGCGCCGAGATCGTCGGCGAGCGCAGTTACGTTCAGGGGCAGGTTGACTTTGCAAAGGAGCTTACCGGTCTCTTCGAGATAGAGGTCGAAGAGACGATGGTATCGCGCGAGAGGATAAGGACCTATGTCATGGGCGTCGAAGCGGACGCCGTATTTATTCCCGATCGCTACGATATTATCGGCCAGATCGCGCCTTATCTGGCTTATTACAATATAAAAGATGTCGCCCTTCTCGGCCCGAGCGGATGGAACTCGCCAAAGCTTCTTCAGATAGCCGGTGAGTATGTCGAGGGCGCGGTCATATCGGACGGTTTCTTTCCGAAGAGTGAGAACGCCGCGACAACTAACTTTGTTTCCGATTTCAGGGATGTCTTCGGTTATGAACCGGGGCTGATCGAGGCGGAGAGTTACGATTCGGCAAGGCTTCTTATCGGCGCGCTCTTTGACGGCGCGCGCTCGCGTGAAGAGGTCAGGGATATGCTCTTTGAGCGTGAAGAGTTCGAGGGCGCTACAGGCTCTACGATATTTGACGCAAGGGGAGACGCGGTAAAGGGGCTCTTCCTGCTTACGGTCGAGCGCGGCCTTATTAAAGAGATACCGAGGCCGTACCCGGTAGCCACTATCAATGAAGAGGGTGAAGTCGTTATAAGCGAGGCCGTTCCCGGTGAGACCGTTTCTGATGAGCCAGACCCTGAT
>JAJCZF010000076.1 GCA_029262535.1 Deltaproteobacteria bacterium | reverse complement strand
TATTTATCTCTAAGATCTTTATCCCCAGCGAGTATGTCACGGACCTCTTTATAGGTCATTCGCTCAGAGCTTTTTATAATCGAATTGTAGAGCTTCTTGTCGATGAGGTTGCCGTCGGTGTCGAACTCCATCTGCGCCGTCATGGTCAGGCGGTCCACACGTGGGTTGAGGCTGCATATGCCGTTTGATAATCTTTCGGGCAACATGGGTACGCAGCGGTCGGGAAAGTAAACGCTCGTGCCCCTGCGTATCGCTTCCTGGTCTAGTATGGAATCTTCCGTGACGTAGTGGCTAACGTCTGCAATGGAGACGTAGAGGGTGTAACCATCTTTCGTACGCTCGATGCCTACCGCGTCGTCAAAGTCCTTTGCCGTTTCACCGTCGATGGTGAATAATTTCTTATCGCGTAGATCAATGCGCCCCTTGAGTTCTTTCTTTTCTACTTCTTCAGGCACCGCTTCGGCGGCCTCCAGCACATCGTCGGGAAAGCGCATGGGCAGAGAATATTTTCTGACCAGCACCTCGACCTCTACATCGGCGTCGTCCGGGTCTCCCAGGACCTCCAGGACTCTGCCGGAAGGAGCCATGTGGCGTTCGGGCCAGCTGGTGATCTCTATGGTGACGATCTCTCCGTCCTTTGCGTTGCCGTTCTTTCCCGATGGGATGATGATCTCCGTTAGTATACGTTCGTTCGAAGGGACAACGACTGAAAAACCCTTAGAGCGAACAAACCGCCCTGTGATCTCTTTATTAACTCGCTCGGTGATGCGTATGATAGAGCCTTCTATCTTGCCATCCCGTTTCTGGCGTTCGACGCGCGCGACGACCCGGTCGCCGTGCATGGCGCCGTTCATAGATTTGTTTGAGATAAAGAGATCTTTTTCAGCGTTGCAATCCGGTCCCGGAATGACAAAGCCGAAACCGGAGGGGTGGCAGGTGAGCGTGCCGGTGACGAGATTCATCTTCTGCGGCAGGCCGTAACGAGAGCCGCGAATCTTAATGATGGTGCCGTCGGCGACCATATTCTTTACGAGCCTCTTAAAGCGGTCCCGGTCTGTTCTGAGCACGGAGAGCCGTGTCATGAGGCTCCTCATTGACATGGGTCCGAAGGACTCGTCCTTTAAGTACTCGACTATCTTTACGCGCAACTCGTCCATTTAAAAACCGCCTTCTATATAATTAAAATAATAATTTGTAATTTTATCCATAAAGCGGGGAAATTACAAGCAAGCATTCGGCTTGGCTTGAACGGTCTACGTGGCGGCAGCTAATGGACAGGGTCGTAATCTCACCGAGAAAGTGGACGATTCTGCTTTTGTCTGTTATATTTTCTTGAAGGACGGTAATTAAGGAGGTCAAACTATGTCACCCCTGATCAACGGAGTAATGAAGCGCGAGTGGCTCGATACGGAATCGACCGGCGGCCGCTTTGTGCGTTATGAGAGCCACTTCAGGGAGCGCGTCACCGCCGACGGCTCCTCCGGTTTCCGGGCCGAGGCCGGGCGTTATCATCTTTATGTCTCGCTGGCCTGCCCCTGGGCCCACCGCACGCTGATATTTAGAAAGCTAAAAGGGCTCGAAGATATAATCTCGCTCTCAGTCGTAGAGCCTCTCATGGGCGACGACGGCTGGTCATTCGGCGACTATCCCGGCGCGACAGCGGATAGTGTCAATAATGCAAAATACCTCTACGAGGTATATCTCGCCTCCGATCCGAAATGTACCGCCGTCGTGTCGGTCCCGGTCTTATGGGACAAGGTAAGGTCCAGGATAGTGAGTAACGAGTCGTCGGAGATCATCCGCATGATGAACTCCGAGTTTAACGCGTTCGGCGACGACTCGATTGATTTCTACCCCGAAGGACTTCGCGCGGAGATCGACGAGGTAAACGAGCTTGTCTACGAGAACGTCAATAACGGAGTCTACAAATGCGGTTTCGCCACTACGCAGGAGGCTTACGAAGAGGCCTTTGAAGCGCTATTTAAGACTCTCGATATCCTGGAAAAGCGCCTCTTTGTCTGGCGTTATCTTACAGGCGGGCAGATAACCGAGGCCGACTGGCGGCTATTTACCACGCTTGTACGTTTCGACCCTGTCTATGTCGGCCACTTTAAATGTAACCTGCGCCGCATCGCTGACTATCCAAACTTGTCAAACTACCTGCGCGACCTATACCAGCAACCCGGCATTGCCGAGACGGTCGATACGGATCACATAAAGAATCACTACTACCGGAGCCATCCTACGGTCAACCCAACTAAAATCGTGCCCGTGGGGCCGCTTATAGATTACGCGGCCCCTCATGACCGTAAGAGATTCGGTTAAAGGAGAGAGTTTTATGGCATATATATATCTTGCGGTTGCGATAGTGGCCGAGGTCATAGCGACAAGCGCCCTAAAGGGCTCGGACGGTTTTACAAAGCTCCTTCCATCGGTCATCGTGGTGATAGGATACGGTCTCTCATTTTACCTCTTAACACTGGTCCTGCGGTCGATACCAATCGGCGTAACCTACGCCGTATGGTCGGGCGTCGGAATAGTGCTCATAAGCGTTGTCGGACTCTTCCTATATAAAGAGACTCCCGACCTGGCGGCAATCGTCGGCATGGCCATGATAGTTTCGGGGGTGGGGGTGATACATCTATTTTCAAAGACGGTGGCGCATTGAGGGGGAGAGGAAAGGCGGGCTTTGCCCGCCCTGATATTGTTGGGTTACGCTTCGCTCCAACCCAACCTACGAGGGTTGGGAGGTCGGCTTACGTTTAGGAATTTGAATGTAGTGCTCAGGAAATTGCTCTTTGAAGAGTTCATTGCGAAATTTGAGGAGCGCAAGAAATAGTCTCCTCATGTGTACAGGAGTAAGGACGATTTTATCCCCAGGCTGGAACCATTTGATAAGTTCGCAGTTCTTTACGTGTCTACTGGCATCACCTTGATTGTGTAAAATTGAGTTTCGAAGATAGCCAAGGTCATTCCATAGGTCATGTTGCGCATATTCTCTGGCAGCGGTTTTCTTTCTTTTGTGTCCTTTTGCGGCAACGTATTCGTATCGTAGGTAGTCGTTCCAGAAGTCAAAAAGAATGACAAGGCATGCCTGTCCCATTGCTGTATAGTTTGCGCCGCCATGCGCGTTGCGTAATTTTGCCTCACCCTGCGTTCCACTAAGAATACCTGAGGTACAGAAATTACCGGAAAATATTTTATCATATGAAAATGAGCAAGTGTCTTTAAACTGGTTATAATCAGGATCTGCTCCTTGCAGGGTTTCACTTAATCGAGCTTGTTCTTCTTCGAGATCTTTTTGTAAGAGCGTAAAACCAGCGGTTGCATCAAGGTATAGCGCCCGTACCTCTTTCCACTTGTTAAGAAATTCTTCTGCTAGTTGGCGTAGTTTCTTGTAGTCGATATTGGGGTCGTAATGATGAGGGCTCATGATTAGTTCCTTGGCTGGTAACATATCTTATATGGCGTCAAGCTCCCGTAGGTTGGGTTGGAGCGAAGCGTAACCCAACATTGCCATCTCTGTTAAACCGACCTATCCCAACCCCTCCGCCGAATATAGTTTGTCGATCAGTTTTTCAAATCTCTCGCCGACCAATGCGCGTCTTACCTTCATGGTGGGGGTTACTTCGCCGGACTCCTGGGTGATGCTGTCTTCTATGAGGGCGAACCTTCTTATCTGTTCGAAGCGGGCGAACTTTTTTAGTCTATTTCTGATAACCTCTTCGAACTCGCGCCTGATGGCGGGGTCGGTGTGGATGTAGCTATCTCCGTCGGTCCGTTTGAGGTTGGCGCAGCGTTCTTTCAGCTTTTCAGGTTCCGGCACGATGAGGGCGACGAGGTGGGCGCGGCCGTTGCCGTAGACTAGCGCTTCTTTTATGAGCGGGTCGGTGCGTAGCGCCGTCTCTATGGCTTGCGGCGAGATATTCTTTGCGACTGTCGTTATGATGATATCTTTCTTACGGTCGGTGATGGTGAGATAGCCCTCTTTGTCGAGAAAACCTACGTCGCCGGTATGGAACCACCCGTCTCGGAAGGCGCGTTCGTTGGCCTTTGGCATATTGTGGTAGCCTGCCATTATGCCTGGACCTTTTACCAGTATCTCTCCGTCTTCGGCTATCTTTATCGTGACGCCGGGTATGGCTTTGCCGACGGTGCCGGTCTTTGTCTCGTCAAGGGTATTTGCGCTTATTACGGGAGATGTCTCGGTCAGGCCGTAGCCCTCTATCACGGGCAGGCCCACGGCCCAGAAGAAGTCGGCGGTTTCTTTGCTGAGCGGCGCGCCGCCGGAGATGAAGAAACGTATGCGCGGCCCGGCCTTGTCTCGAATCTTCTTTAATACTATGGAGTCTAGTAGTCTGCCAAGCCCTCCGCCTTTGGGTCCGGCCTTGGCACCGTTTTGGGCGCCTTTTTTAATTGCGGCGGCGAAGAGCCGTTTCTTTATCGGCCCGGCCTTTGACACAGATTCTTCGACCTTCTCCTTCACGCGGTCGAAGAAGAAGGGAACCCCGGCCATGACTGTCGGTTTAAAGAGCGCCGCGTCTTTGCCGACGAAGGCGAAACCTTCCGAGTATGCTATCCCGGCCCCGACCTGAACGAGCAGGTGGTGCACCATGCGTTCGAAGATATGGCTAAGGGGCAGGTATGAGAGGTAAAGATCTTCTTCTTCAATATTTACGCGCAGCAGAACTGCATTTATATTCGATAGAATATTCTTGTGCGTGAGCACGACCCCCTTGGGCCGCCCGGTGGTGCCCGATGTATAGATGATTGAAAACGGGTCGTCGGGGTGCAGGCCGTCGAGCCTTTCGGTGAGGACTATTATGTCGCCTTTTTCAACCCCTAGCATGCGAAGGGCCGTGAGGTCGATCGATTCGTCCGTCTTGTTTTTGCTCGGCTCTGTGGTAATAAGGCGTCTTAGCGTTGGGACTTTTGACTTTAAGGCTGACACTTTTTCGGATTGGTCGAGCGAGTATATTATGGTAGAGACTTCGGAATCGTTCAAAATGGCTGCGGTCTCTTCGGTCGAGAGCGAACTATATATCGGCACCGAGACCGCACCGGCGGCGCTCGTGGCGAGATCTGCCACTATCCAGTCGGGAGAGTTCGGTAAGAGTATTGCTATATGCTCGCACGTGGAGATGCCTATGGTAATAAAACCGAGCGCCGTCTCTTTTACGAGATTAAGGAACTGGCCGCGTGTGAGCGTGCCGTCGATATTATGGAGCGCCGGACGGTCTTTGCTAACGTCCGAACGCAGGAACTTTTGCGGTATGGTGTCGAGAGATTCCAGCTGAACCATATCTCTACCCTAACTTGAGAGAACGGCCTATTTGGGCACATTCTCCCAGTCTTCGAGGAACTTTGCGATGCCAATATCGGTAAGCTGGTGTTTGGCTAGCTGCGAGAGGACCTTAAAGGGCACGGTCGATATATCGGCACCGGCAAGGGCTGCGTCGAGCACATGCAGAGGGTTTCTGATAGAGGCTACGATTATCTCGGTCTCGTAGTCGTAGTTCTGGTAGATGGTGACTATCTGTTCTACAAGTTCCACGCCGTAGTGTGATACGTCGTCCAGCCTGCCGACAAAGGGGCTGATATATGTGGCTCCGGCCTTTGCCGCCATAAGGGCCTGGAGAGGTGAGAAGCAGAGCGTAACGTTTGTATGGATACCGTCTTTGGATAAGATCTTTACAGCCTTGAGCCCTTCGAGCGTCATAGGCACCTTAACGACGATCTTGTCGTCTATCGCGGCGAGCTTTGCGCCCTCTTTTATGAGAGATTCGGCGTCCAGGCTAACGGCTTCGGCGCTTACCGGGCCGTCTACGATCTCGCATATTTCGCGTATAGTCTCTTCAAAGTTGCGACCTTCTCTGGAGATAAGCGACGGGTTGGTGGTGACTCCGTCGAGCAGTCCCCAGCTCTGAGCTTCCCTGATTTCTTCCACATTTGCCGTATCTATAAAGAATTTCATGATTCGTGCCCCCGGGGTCTACTGATAGACGTTTATTTTATCTGTTGACTATTAAAAGATAGTATGCAAAAATTTTAGATTGAAAATCGTACTGAAGAGTCATCCTATCTCGCGGATTCGTCTTTTGAATATAGCCTTTATGAACGGCTTTTTCAAGTAAAATCCGAGTACGACAAGGGCCGAAGTGGCGGAATTTGGCAGACGCGCTAGGTTCAGGTCCTAGTGGGCTTAATTGCCCGTGGGGGTTCGAGTCCCCCCTTCGGCACCATTTACTTTCTTTTTGAAGAAAAGAAAGTAAAACAAAGAAAAACCGATATTTTCTTTGACAAAGTTAGATGGCTCCGGGAATTGCCAGTCTCTGTGAGCTTTATAGAATGTACAGGGGGCAGATTAATGACCCGCAAGCCCGTTAAACC
>JAJCZF010000075.1 GCA_029262535.1 Deltaproteobacteria bacterium | reverse complement strand
AGCTTAAAGAGCGGTCTCTCGTTTGAGTGGATTCTCTTTTTGATTGTGCTTGTTGTGGTAAATATCGGCGCGTACGAGAGCATTACCCAGATCTACGTGCCGGAGTACAGCCTTCAGAATATCAGCCAGAGCTTCGGCTTTCTTCAAGGGTACATAACCGAATACGGCCCCGGCAAAGGCATATGGCGTCTCTTTGGGTGGACCGGTTCCTTCATGATGATCTTTCTCATGCTCTATACCGTAAGGAAGCGTGTTAAGCGTTTTAAATCCTTCGGCAGGCTTCGTCACTGGCTCTCCTTTCATATGTTCCTGGGGATACTCGGGCCGGTCTTTATTACTCTACACACTACATTTAAACTAGGCGGGATAATAGCAACAAGCTTTTGGTGTATGGTCGTGGTGATGGTCTTCGGCATACTCGGCAGGTATATCTATATTCAGATACCAAGAACCATTAAGGGTGCCGAGATGAAGGCCGAACAGATAACCGTGATAGTTAAGGCCGTTGACAAGAGACTCGGAAAGTACATGAGCAGGGCGAATATGACGAGACTCTTCAACGAACTTAATATCAAAGACGAGGTCAAGAACAACCGCTGCCCGATTCACGCGCTCTACTACATGTTAAAGGCGGACGTTCTTAATCGTGTCAGGGTCTACAGGATACTGAAGATCTTGAGGGACCGTTACGGCTTGAGCAAAACAAACAGGGAGCAGGTGCTCGTTTTACTCCAGAGGAAGCAGGCCCTTATAAGGCGTAAGAACCTTCTTAAGACATCTCACGCTCTGCTTCACTACTGGCACGTGCTTCATATCCCCCTTGCGATTGTGATGTTTATTCTGATGTTCCTGCACATCATAGTCTATTACCTCTTCAGGCCCGGCCTCGTTGCCTGAACCGCTTTAAACTTAACCGGAGTTAGAGTCTATTGTCTAGAAGACTGTTCTATATCTTTGTCTTGATGTTGATCTTTGCCCCGCTCCCGGCGCTCGGCGCCGAGGGGTTCGGTGCGCTTATTAGCCCCGGAAAGTTAGCAAAATCCCATGCAAAGTACGATGGCATAAAGAACTGCACCGAATGCCACGTCTTAACCGGCGGCGTGCAGGACAAGAAATGTCTAGACTGCCACGATAAGCTCGCCAAGAAGATAAAGGAAAAGAAGAGCGCCCACGCCAAATATACTAAGAAATGCATCGCCTGCCACAGGGACCATAAAGGCAGAAATTACCAGATGATCAATCTCGACGAGGAGAAGTTCGAGCATGACGACACCGGCTACGAACTAAAGTTCGAGCACGAGCAGGTAAAATGCGCCAAGTGCCATAAGAAGGCGGATAAGAACAAATACAGCGGCCTGAAGCAGGAATGCGTCGAGTGCCACGACAACGCACATAAGAGGCAGTTCAAGGGGCGCGGCTGCGATGAGTGCCATACGGAACGCGGCTGGGAAGAAGAGACATTTAAGCACGACTCCCCGGATTACGACGGCTATAAGCTTACCGGCAAGCACCTCAAGGTGGAGTGCGCCGAGTGTCACGTCAGGGGCCGCTTTAAGCCGATAAAGAGCGAGACCTGCGACACCGCTCTTTGCCACAAGGACGAGCACAAGAAGCAGTTCAAGGGGCAGAAGTGCGAGGAATGCCATACCACCAAGAGCTGGGAAGAGGAGACTTTTAAGCACGACTCTCCCTCGTATAAAGGCTATAAGCTCGAGGGCAAGCACCTCGATGTGAAGTGCGCCGAGTGCCACGTAAAGGGAAAATACAAACCGATAAAGACGAAGACGTGCGATAGCGCCGCCTGCCACAACTCGAACGAGCACAAAGATCAGTTCAAGGGACAGAGCTGTGACGAGTGTCATACGGTAAAGGGTTGGGACGTGGACGCCTTTGACCACGACTCGAAGGATTACGACGGTTATAAGCTCGAAGGCAAGCACCGCGACGTAAAATGCGCAGAGTGCCATATAAAGGGCCTTTATAAGCCGATTAAGGAGACATGCATAACCTGTCACAAGGACGACGACGACCACAAGAACGAACTCGGCAAGGTCTGTGAAAAGTGCCATAACGTAAACGACTGGAAGAAGATAAAACTCGACCACGACACGGAAACCGACTTCCCGCTCATCGGTAAACACAATAGCGTGGACTGTAACGAGTGCCATACTGAGAAGAAGGGCGATAGAAGGATCTGGAAGAACGGCCTCTTCGAGTGCGAGGACTGCCACGACGACTACCACGAGGGCAAGTACGAGGAGAAGTGCAAGTCATGCCATACCCAGTACGACTGGGAGCCGAGAAACTACAAGCATTATGAGAAGACCGGCTACAAGCTCGAAGGCGCTCATAACGACACCCGTTGCACCAACTGCCATGTCTCGGGTGGCACGCAGTTCAAGAATGTAAACCGCATCTGCGGCCAGTGTCACCTGACGCCGCACTTTAACCAGTTCGGCGGCGATTGCTCGGAGTGCCACAGCTCCACTAACTGGAGTCCTACGAAGTTCGACCACGCGCTTACCGGATTTATTCTCACCGGTAACCACCGTTTAGCCGAATGCAGGGAGTGCCACGACAGCAGATCCTACAGGAATACCTCTGTCGACTGTATAAACTGCCACCGAGACATATATAATACCGCTCCGAAGCACGTGGCGGAGAGTTACCCGGAAGACTGCAGGCAGTGCCATCTCACGAGATTTGTCACCTGGGACTTTAATCACGCAAACGCCGGCGCCGACTGCGCAAGCTGCCATCTCGGTACGCCTAGAAATACTGTTATCAACCATTCGGACTTCGGGGCTCTGGAGGTTCAGTGCGGGCTTTGCCACTCCTTTGGAAGTAACTGGGCATGGACACACCCTGTGCTCAATAGCGGCGTTCAATGCTCGGCGTGCCACATCGGTTACAGCGATATTCCAAGGAGTGCCAAGCACGATGCAGCAGGCTGGGTTGACTGCGAAGAGTGTCATAATACGACGACCTCATGGCTGCCGCCCTCTTATAATCACTCAGGCGTAACCAACGGCTGTGCACGCTGTCACCTTACCTATAGCGGCCTAACATCACCCCCGAGGACTACTCCTCATAGCACCGCCAAGTTCGGGGGTTTGGGCGATACCCAGTGCGAGCTCTGTCATACTCGCGCTGCCGGCCCGACCTGGCCCTTTGCGCACACTACTCCGACTACGACATGCATGCCTTGCCACCTTAACTACAGCACTCCTGCGAGGAGCACGTCACCGATAACTCATTCGGCCTTCACGACCCTGGAGACATCCTGTGAGGAGTGCCACAGCGGCTTTACATCATGGGCAGGTGGAACTTACAACCACGCTGGCGGAACAGGTATTTGCTACACATGTCACCTTGGTTACAGCAACCCTGCTAGGACTACGGACCATACTGCCATTCAGTTCGGAGGATTTGGAAATAACGACTGCGAGCTCTGCCACTCGACTACCTCATGGCTACCGTTCCAGCATCTACCATCGATAAGCAACTGCTCGAATTGTCACCTTAACTACAGCAGCCCCGCGAGGAGCGCGTCGGCTATCGATCATACGGCCTTCACGACCTTTGAATCTATCTGCGAGCAGTGCCACAGCGGTTTTGTATCATGGCTTGCAGGCGCCACTTACGACCACGTTGGTTCAACGGGTATCTGCCAGACGTGTCACCTTAATTACAGCAATCCTACGAGGACTACGGACCATACCGCCGTTCAGTTCGGAGGATTTGGAAATAACGACTGCGAGCTCTGCCACTCGACTACCGCCTGGCTTCCGTTCCAGCACTTGCCTTCGATAAGCAACTGCTCGAATTGTCACCTTAACTACAGCACTCCGCCGAGGAGCGCCTCGGTCGTCGACCATACTGTCTTCACCTCACAGGAGGCTTTCTGCGAGAATTGCCACAGCGGCTTTACAACGTGGGCCGGCGGCACTTACGACCATGCTGGCTCTACCGGTATCTGCCATTCATGTCATCTTAGTTTCAGTACCCCTGCGAGGACTACTCCTCATAACACCGCCAAGTTCGGCGGAGCCGGGGACAATAACTGCGAACTTTGCCATACAACAACTACCGCATGGCTTCCGTTCCAGCACGTCACTGGTATATCGGGGTGCGCTACGTGCCATCTTAACGACAGCACACCGGCGAAACCCGCAAACCACGCGGCGAGTAACTGGACGGTATGCGAGGAGTGTCACAGCCCCGCCGGAGCAGGCGGCTCGTGGCTCCCGGCTAGCTATAATCATACCGGTGTTACGACCGGCTGTAACAGTTGCCACCTCGCCTACAGCGCCCCGGCGAGGACTACCGCGCATAACACCGCCCTCTTCGGCGGCATAGGCGACACCACCTGCGAGACTTGTCATTCTACGAGCGGCGCCTGGGCCTTCCAGCACGCTCCTGCGCTGACCGGTTGCGCTAGCTGCCATCTTAATAACAGCACCCCTGCGAAGCCCGCTAACCACACGGCTTCTAACTGGACGGTATGCGAGGAGTGCCACAGCCCTGCAGGAGTTGGCGGCTCATGGCTCCCGGCTAGCTATACCCATACCGGCGTAACGACCGGCTGCGCTAGCTGCCACCTTAGCTACAGCACCCCTGCGAGGACGACGAGCCACACCCCCGCCAGGTTCGGGGGCATAGGAGAGACTACCTGTGAAGAGTGCCATACTACGAGCGGCGGCTGGGTCTTCCAGCACGCACCGACGTTAACCGGGTGCGCAACGTGCCATCTTAGCTACAGCACGCCTCCGAGGAATACGAGCGTCGATCATACTAACTTTACCAATGAGACTTTGTGCGAGGAGTGCCACAGCCCGGCGGGAGTTGGCGGCTCATGGACCCCGCCGAGCTACGACCATACTACCGTAACAACAGGATGTCTCCCGTGCCATAACGTCTACACCGGCGGGACGACCAGGAACCCGACTACACACGCTGGCTACGGCAACAACTGCGAGGAATGCCATCTGAATACCGGTGTTGACTGGGTATTTAATCATGTGCTCGCTCCGGGCATCGTCTGCAATTCGTGCCACCTGACATATAGTACTCCGGCGCAGCCGGCAAACCACAGCGCCAACGGCTGGGTTGACTGCGAGGAGTGCCACCAGTCTACGAGCGCCTGGGCGACGTCCATTAGCTATAACCACAGCGGCATTACTACCGGCTGTAACAGTTGCCACCTTAACTACACCACTCCTACGAGGTCTACGAACCACGCCCTCGCCCGTTTCGGTGGCACAGGCGATACGACTTGCGAGGAGTGCCATACTACGAGCGGCGGCTGGGCCTTCCAGCACGCACCGACGTTAACCGGGTGCGCAACGTGCCATCTTAGCTACAGTACGCCTCCGAGGAATACGAGCGTCGATCATACTAACTTCACCAATGAGACTTTGTGCGAGGAGTGCCACAGCCCGGCTGGAGTTGGCGGCTCATGGACCCCGCCGAACTTCGACCATACGGGCGTAACTTCTGGCTGTCTACCGTGCCATACCGCTTACACAGGGGCCAATGTTAAGACTCCGGCTCATACGACTAACGGTTGGATCAATTGCGAAGAGTGCCACCTGAATACCGGGGTCAACTGGGTGTTTAACCATAACCTGGCGCCGGGGGTAGTATGTAACTCTTGCCACCTGACGGTCAGTACGCCGGCGCAGCCTGCGAACCACAGCGCCAACGGCTGGGTGGACTGCGAGATTTGCCACCAGTCCTCTACGGCGTGGGGAAGTAATATTAACTTTAACCATAGTTCAACCGGCGCTGCCTGCTCTACGTGCCATTTGAACTATACCAGTACGCCGAAGAGCGCTCAGCATAATACCAACGGGTGGACCGCCTGCGATGAGTGCCATAGTAATACAGGATCTAATTGGAATTATAGCCATATATCAACGACATTCCCGCTTAATCATGAGGGCACCAATCCGAATAACTGTAACGAGTGCCACCCGGGCGGCGACTACTTCAACAGCGGCGGCTGCATAGAGTGTCATACCAGAGAGGGCGAGAAAACACACAATAGAAACAGAGGTAATGCGGGTTGCCTTGACTGTCATCCAAGGGGTAGATAGACGTGACAGGAACTACTACCCGCAGGAACCGGGCGCATAAGCAAAGAACTCTTAGTTTAATACCGGCCCTTGGGACGGTGTTTTTGCTATCCGTCTTTACGGTTCATATTCCCGTGGACGCCCGCGCCGCAGAGACGGTCCGTGTCGCGCCCGCCGCAGAGAAGCCCTACGTAATTAACGAAGCTTCATTCCATTCCAGTGAAAAGGCCGAGGCCATGGCCGAAAAGCTGGCTTCTTCAGGCTACAGGTCTTACATTTCCAAGGCCAAGGTTAAGGGCGTAACCTGGTACCGCGTAAGGGTCGGGTTCTACAAGAACGCCTCTCTCGCCAGAGAAGAGGCAAAGAAGATTGCAGCTACGGATAAATTCACCAAGAGCGCCTGGGTCTCCAGAGCCCCTCTCTCCGAGCTCGCCCCGCGTACCGCCGATATCAAGGAGTCTGCAACCAGGGAAGTTATAAGAGCCCCCAAGAAGAGGGAGGCGACGCCTGCGCCTCCTGCCACTGGAAAGGCCGCCACCACACCCTTAAAGCCTAAAAAGGATATACCCACCGCCGCGCGTAAAGAACGGGCTCCAAAACCTATAGCAGCTACTAACGGGCGTCCGGTTAAGACTGATGCCGCCCCAAGGAGGCCGTATGTAATAAATGTAGCCTCGCTTCAGTCGAAGAGGGACGCGGAATTGCTGAGCGAAACGCTTCTTTCAGGGGGCTACAGATCGTACGTATCAACGGCTAACGTACAGGGAAAGACGTGGTACCGAGTAAGGATAGGTTTCTTTGATAGCCATGAAGCAGCGAAGAAGGAAGTGAAAAAGGTCGCCTCAGCTTACGGCGCCGCTAAGAGCGCGTGGGTTTCGAGGGCGCCGATCTCGGAGCTTAAGCTCGTTAAAGAGTTGTCCAGGCCAGTTGCTCCAACTGGCGGAACTATTGAAAAGATAAAGATGATACCGGAGTCGGTAAGGACGGTAAAAACCCCTGAGTCTGAGAGAGCGGAAACGGTCGAGATAAAGAAAGACCTCCCTGAGACGGCTCCGGACGTTAAGGCTATGGAAGCGCCGGTCTCTGTTCAGGCCAAGACCGTAACCGAAGTGGAGGATAAAGCCAAGGAGACTTCACTTGAGACCGCTCCTGAAGAAGAACTGAGCTCTACCCTTATAAGTAAGTCCAAGAGGGCGGAAAGTGCTGCGGGAAGAGCGGGAAGCTCCGCTGGAGCGACGTTTGGCTCTACCATAGTAAGTAAACTAAAGGGCGCCGGGAGCGCCGTAGGGAGCGCTACGGGCAGAGCCGTGGATCGTATCAAGAGTATCCCCGAAGCAGTAAAGGCCGATAAGCCGATAGTCGATGACACTGCCGCTCTAAAAGAGACAACCCGGGACGATGCTCCGGCAGCAGTAAAGGAAGCGCCCGCGCCGGAAGAAGATAAGGCGGTCGTTTCGGCCGCGGCAGGAGCCGCCGCCGGAGCTGCGGCTGGAGGCACAGTTGGCGCGGCGGAAAGTACCGCCGGAACTGCGGCAACCTCCGCAGGAACCGCGTTCGGCGCTAGCGTAGTAAGTACGCTCAAGGGGGCCGGGAGCGCCGTAGGGAGCGCTACGGGCAGCGCCCTTAAAAGTATAAAGAGCATCCCCGGGTCCATCAGGGGCGTTAAGGAACCTGCAACGGCCACCGTCGGAGAGACCGCTCCGGGCGAGCTAGCGGTAATATCAGCCGAAGAGACGGCGGAAGCGTTGGCCGTGGAAGAAGCCCCGAAGGCCGGGCTCCTTAGCCGCATGGGCCGAGGCATTAAGAAACCGTTCTCCTTCTTAAAGTTTTCACGTAAGGACCAGAAGGCCGATGCGGAAGAAGAGGCAAGAGTCGCCGTTAGGGAGAGCGCAACAGAAGGAAACTTATCCGATGATAGCGGTTTAGAAAATGGTTCAGGCGGCTTTATAACCACTATGACCAATGTCGGCCTGGCCCTTCCTCACACGCTCTCCGGCGTCGGCCCCATCTCCGATAAGGCGGAGCTCCATGGCCGCATGTCGATCGACGACAACTATTCATCGGAATCCAACTCTACTTTTTCCAGAAATTTTCTTACGACGAGACTAAGGCTGGATGCGACTAAACTCAATGATGCAGGGACCCTCTCAATGCACTTTGGCGGTCGCTACAGGACTCAACTCAGCGGTCAGGAGTACAGCAGCCTGGTAAAGCCCTGGCGGGTGGATACTCTTTATATGGAGTACGCTCCGGTTAAGGAGAGGCTCTATCTAAGGGTCGGAAGGCTTACTCCCAAGGAGGGGGTAGGTGAAAACGTAGACGGCCTGAACGTGCTTGTGAAGAGGAAGACTTACGGCGTCGGAGCCTTTGCCGGCACGAAGCCGGACCCTTATACCGGCGGTTTCGACTCTCAGTTCACCTCGTCGGGGGCCTACGCATACTACCGTAAAGATCAGCTATTCTCGAATATCTCATTCGTGAACAATACGTTCGATGGCAGAGTGGACAGGCAGTACCTGAGCGGTAATATCTCTTTCACGCCAATTAAGAATACCAGGATCTTCGGCTCTCTTACGAGCGACTTTAACCAGGACTCCGGCGGAATGGATTTCACGAACGGTTTTGTCGAGCTCTCCTACAGACCTAATTTTAACTCCAGCGTCGCAGTGGGTGCGAGGGAATTCAGGGCCATACGCCTCTACGAATCCATGGACTTCGCCATCAGCACAAGCAGACAGACCTCCTTTTACGTCAGAGGGAGCTACAGGCTTCTGAAAAAATATTCCATCACTGGAAAGGTCGAGACGCGTACCCAGGAGGACGGCGGCTCTCTCGGCAATAGGGATACGCAGAACTATATGCTCGGCATAAACGACGGGAATATACTAGGGAGCGGTGTGAGCGGTAATTTTAGCACCACCTACTCCAAGGGCTATAATTCTACTTATACTCTCTACGACGTAAGGCTCATGAAAGAGCTTGTCGAGAAGGTGGAGCTGACGCTGAACGGTTCCGTTATGGATAACGAGTACGGGCTTACCGGCGAGACTGACACGACACTCAGGTTCGGGGCTTCCCTGCACCTGAGGCCCGGAAGGTCGTGGGATATATCGCTATCCTACGACGGTACAAAGCGCGACGAGTACACTACGACCAATGTCAACTCCCGCGTCTCATACAGATACTAAGATCTGCCCGCATCTTTGTTATGGTGTAACCGGCCCGGCTGAGCTTGCTTGCAGGCGGTGCAAAAAAGACACCTTCCACAAACCGACCTTATCTAGTTCCGAACTTCTTTTCTATGGATATACCGATAGACTGGAGAAATGCGTTCGGGAGTTCGCCTCCGGCGAAGATGTATATATAATCGTTCGGGACAGTCTCCTCGCCTTCCGTGGTATTAAGGATAATCTCTTTATCCAGTATCTCCTTTACATTCGAGCTTAGTACAATCTTTACCCTGCCGGCGGCTTTAGCCTCTTCAAGGCGAACCTTGTTCATGGACTTAATACGCCCGAATGCGTCCTTACGGTAGGAGAGGATAACGCGGTTGCCTTCGACGTCTCCAATGGTTATCGCAGCCTCTACGGCGCTGTCTCCGCCGCCGACTATCAGGACGTCTTCACCCTGGTGCTGCTCGGCGTCGAGGAGTCTGTAAGATACCTTCGGCTTATCCTCTCCAGGGACCCCGAGCTTTCTTGGGGTACCGCGTCGGCCTAT
>JAJCZF010000074.1 GCA_029262535.1 Deltaproteobacteria bacterium | reverse complement strand
AATAAGCCATGTGCGGAATCGTTGGATACGCCGGCGACAGGCCCGCCTGGTCGGTGCTGCTGGGCGGCCTTAAGAGGCTCGAATACCGTGGTTACGACTCGTCCGGCATCGCCGTCGCAAATGGCGGTGAGCCCTATCTCATGCGGGCCGTCGGAAAGCTTAACGCGCTAGACGATATCGTAAAGGGGGCGCCGCCCGAAGGCGCGACCGGCATAGGCCACACGCGCTGGGCAACGCACGGGCGCCCTACCGAACTAAACGCCCACCCCCATAAAGAAGGCTCTGTAACGGTCGTACATAACGGAATTGTCGAAAATTATCTATCACTTCGTGACGAGCTCATAAAAGACGGCGCAACATTTAAGAGCGAGACCGACACAGAGATACTGGCACATCTTATCGAGCGCGAACACGCAAGTAATATCCCGCTCGAAGAGGCCGTTAGAAAGGCCATGCTCCGCGTACAGGGCTCTTACGCTCTCGGTGTAATATCGGCCAGAGAGCCGGGCCGGATCATAGGAGCAAAGAAGGAATGCCCGCTCATCGTCGGCATCGGAGATGGCGAAAACTTCCTCGCCTCGGATGTGCTCGCCGTGCTCGACGCCACAAAAGAAGTAATATTTCTCGAAGACGACGAGTTCGTCACCATAGAAAAAGAGTCCTACACCGTCAAGGACGCGGACGGCAAAGAGATCGCCAAAGAGTCCCGAACGATCAATTGGTCTCCGGCAATGGCTGAAAAAGGCGGATACCGCCACTTTATGAAGAAAGAGATATTTGAGCAACCGGAGGCCGTCATCGACACCATGCGCGGACGCCTGATGGAAGCCGAAGGCGACATCTTTCTCGGAGGCTTCAACACAAAAGACCTTGATGGTATTGAGCGTATATATATACTCGGCTGCGGCACGTCGTGGCACGCCGCCCTTGTCGGAAAGTTTCTTATAGAAGAGTTTGCGAGGATACCGGTCGAGGTCGACCTATCGAGCGAGTTCCGTTACCGCGACCCGCTCGTTGGAAGAAACACACTGGTCATCGCTATCTCACAGTCGGGCGAAACCGCCGACACCTTAGCCGCCATAGGCAAAGCCAGGAAAGAGGGCGCAAAGATCATCTCCATATGCAACGTACTGGAATCGAGCCTCACACGAGTATCTGACTACAACCTGATGACCCACGCCGGGCCGGAGATCGGGGTGGCCTCGACAAAGGCGTTCACCACGCAACTCGTAGCCATCTATCTTCTAGCCCTATATCTCGGAAGAAGACGCAACAGAAGAGATCAAGTACTCGGCATAGACCCGGTACGCGGCATCGATCAGGAACGCGGCGTGGAGTTAGTTCAAGAGCTCCTTCACTTGCCCCACCAAATAAAAGAGATCCTCGAAAACGACGACGCCATCGAAAGGCTTGCGCGCGCTTATACGCATAATACGGACTTCCTATATCTCGGTCGTTCGATAAATTATCCCATTGCGCTTGAGGGGGCTTTAAAGCTCAAGGAGATAAGTTATATCCACGCCGAAGGTTACCCGGCCGGAGAGATGAAACACGGCCCCATCGCGCTGATCGACGAAGATCTTCCAATCGTGGTACTGGCCCCGGCAGACGAAAGTTATCCCAAAATGCTGGGTAATATGGAAGAGGTCAAGGCGCGTGGCGGGCGCGTTATCGCCGTGGTAAATACCGGAGATACCGAAGCAGGCACGCGCGCCGACGACGTCATAGAGGTCCCGAAGGCTTCAAAGTACCTTACGCCGATAATCCTGACCATTCCTCTTCAGTTATTGGCCTACCACATCGCCGCTGAAAAAGGGACCGATGTGGATCAACCAAGAAATCTCGCAAAGAGCGTTACCGTAGAGTAAAATTAAATGACCACCCCCGACATAATACTAATAATTTTATCATACCTGATAGGCTCCATACCCTTTGGCATCGTTATAGCAAAGCTCTTCGGCGGGGCCGACCCCCGAAGCGGCGGATCGGGCAATATCGGAGCGACAAACGTAAGCCGCACACTGGGCAAGGGCGCGGGTTTTGTCACGCTTCTATGCGACGCCTTCAAGGGCACGCTGCCGGTCGCTTACGCTCTCTATCTTCACCCCGAACCAAGTGGCCTCGTCATCAGCCTTACAGCGCTTGCGGCCTTTGCAGGCCATATCTTTCCCGTATATCTGCGCTTCAAGGGCGGCAAGGGCGTCTCCACCGCCCTCGGCGTGATGCTCCTTATCTCACCGCTCTCAATAGGGCTTTGCGTAGTTGTTTTTATAGTGCTTGTCGCCCTGACGCGTTACATATCGCTCGGCTCCATCTGCGCCGCCGTCTCACTGCCGCTCGCTCTGAAGTTTATTACCCGTCAAGACGATTTCGTTATTTTAGGCGTAGTCGTTGCACTGCTTATAATCATAAAACATACCGGCAATATCAAAAGGCTCGCCTCGGGCACTGAAAACAAGTTTAGATAAACCCCTTTATCTGTTGTTAGATAGTTCTTTATCTACTATAATATAAGAATAGTTCTTTCTAAACCAAAAGGCGGTTATGCAAAAATCTCTTTTAATTATATTTGCCCTCTTGCTGCTTTGCTCCAGACCGGCCGTCGGCGAAGAAAGGGCTGTGGATGACCTCGGCGTTGAGGTGCTCGATCTCAGCGAGATCCCGGGTCTCGACGGATCATACGACTCCTTTGACAGCAAGGTCAACGACGACCTTATGGGACTCATTCAGCCCATACTGGACGGCACATTTCTCGAAGAGCAAGAGGACGGAATAAAACAACTGGGCACGACACTTGAAGAGGACGATCTTTCAGTGTCGCTCGACGACCCAACAAGACCGCTCATTTCACCGACCTTCGGACTTGGGGGATACTCAACAGATATCGAAGCGATAATGGCGAAACCCGGTTCCGGCAGAAAGAAGACCGACGCAGAAAGTAGCCTAACAAGCGGAACCGAAGGCTACCGCCCATCCGAACTGCGAGGTGATCGCAACGAAAACAAAAACGATCTAGAGGAAAGAGCAAAAAATAACGGACTCTCCGATGAGGACCAGTCCCGTGTAGATGCCTTTATCGGAAGCATACGCGGCCTCAACGAAGCGGCGGAAAAGGGAGCGTCCTCTTCAGACGATCAGTTCCTGAAATTACTTAAATAAGAGTTCGTGTCAAACAAAGAAAAAAACTAAACTTTAGAAGAATCCAAAAGTTTTTTTATAGCGACCAGCAGTTCCGTCGAGTCGACCGGCTTTTCTAAATAAAGATAACCCCTCTTCTCCGCCTCCGACGATTGAGTTACGTTATTTTCCTGCTCGCCAAGCAGCATGACCTTTATATCCGGTTCAATCTTCGACAATTCTATTACAAGTGCAATATCCACACCGCCATTACCCGGTAGCGCCAGGTCGCAAAGAAGAAGGCTTACAGAGCCGCCTTCCTTATTAAAAATCCTGCGTGCCTCATCCGCTCCGCTGGCCGCCTCTACCCTGTAGCCGTTACGAATAAGCAGCTGGCTCGTCGCGCTACATAAAAACTCATCGTCTTCCACAACAAGTATCAACTCGCCTCTACCGGCAATTCTAGCGGCATGCATCTTTGCAGCCGTTTCATTTTTCAGACCCGGCAGCTTATCGCCTGCAGGCATATATATATTAAATGTAGTCCCTTTACCCTCTTCCGTATCAATATCTATCCACCCCTTAAAGTCCTTTATAATATCGTATACTATTGAGAGGCCGAGTCCAGTGCCGTCGCCAGGGCCCTTGGTTGTAAAGTACGGCTCGTATATCTTTTGCGCCGTCTCTTTGTCCATCCCGGTACCTCTATCGCCGACCGAAAGGCGCACGTAACGACCCGGTCCGCCTCGGTACTGAACGGACTCTTTTCCTGAAATTTCGACATTGTCAGTAACAACCGTAATAACGCCTCCGCCTTCCATAGAGTCCCTTGCGTTGAGAATGATATTTGTAAGTACCTGCTCTATATGCGCCTTATCAACATAAACCGACCATAGGCTCTCCGCCAGATCATATTTTATCTCATAGTTGACGCCTATTAACCTTGAGAGTAGGTCCATAAGTTCGCTTTCAATAACCTCATTGATGTCGACTCTTGTAGACTGAAGCAGTCCTTTGAGGCCATAGTTAGCAATCAAGCTGGTCAGGTTACGAGCGCGTTTGCTGGCATTATCTATCTCGCCAAAATATCCCCTGACCGGTCCGTTTTCATCAGAGTCCATTATTCCAAGGCGGCAGAGTGTCGTAATACACATCATCATATTATTAAAATCGTGCGATATCGCGCCTGTCAGGCGACCGATGGCCTCCATCTTCTGCGACTGCATGAGCTGTTCCTGAAGCCTCTCCTTCTCCTCGTAGGATTCGAGCCGCTCCGTAATATCTCTAAAGATACCCATTACTAACTCTTTGCCCTGAATATTCATAACTGAAGGACTGATATCGGCATGAAAGATAGTTCCGTCTTTTCTTAAAACGGGAAAATCGCCTACAAACTTCTTTTCTTTTTTTAAGACCAACTCGAATTCTTCGAGAGCGCTGCTCTCTTTCGGATGTAGATCTTCAACCTTTAGCCCCGTAACCTCTTCAATCGTATAACCGAGCATCTTTGCAAAAGTCTCATTACAGGTATATATTGACCTGTCGCTTATATCGGCGATGGCTATACCGTCGATAGCGTTCTCAAATACGGCCCTGAAACGCTGCTCGCTCTCTTTTAGAGCCTCTTCCGCCCTCTTGCGCTCGGTTATGTCGGAGGAGATGCCACAGACGGCATATAGGGTCTGAGAGGAATCATATAGCGGAAACTTTTTGGAGATATATGTATGAGGGCCGTCCACACTATAGGCTATCTCTTCAAACTCAAGTGGAGCTCCGGCCTTTATCACCTCCAAATCATTTTTACGAAAGGCATCGGCCGCCTCTAAAGGAAAGAGTTCATGATCCGTCTTGCCTGAAATTTCATCTTTTGTCAGGTTAAAAAGTCTATTAAAACAGCGATTCGCATGAATATATCTTCCTTCAGGGTCTTTTATATATATAACAGCCGTGGAGTTGTCTATTACCGACTCCAGCAGTTCCCTGCTCTCTTCAAGCTCCTCACGGGCCTCTCTTTGTTCTGTTATATCGGTAATGATCGATACAAAACCTATAAGAACTCCTTTGTCGTCACGCATATAGTTCCAGTCGATCTGAAGATATATAGACCTGCCGTCTTTTGTAATATTCTTGCCTACATATGAGGAAGGGACCGGCTCTTCCACGATCAGGTATTGAAGATATTTAGTTATTGCCTGCCGCTCGTCGTCATCTTCATAAAAATCCCATATGGCCCTGCCCACCAGCTCGCCTTCCTCGTAGCCGAGCATCTTTGCGTGAGCCAGGTTACTGAAGGTAATAGTTCCATTCAGATCGTTCTCCTGAATACCGTGCGGTGTCGTCTCCACCAATCTCCTAAAACGCGCCTCACTATCGACAAGGGCCTTCTCCGCCCGTTTCTTCTCTGTAATGTCCTCCAGCATGCCCAACCAGACGGCGCCGTACTTCGTGGACTCAAAGGCGCTGACCTTCGCATATGTCGTTATGATCGTTCCGTCTTTTTTTAGATTCCTTACCTCGCCCGTCCATATTCCGTCACGTTTGAGCGCTGCGGAGACCTCTGTAAAGACCTCTTTGTCGTCCTTGGCATCTTCGCCATCTTCCGAAGGCGCATTGATCTCGCTTATATGTTTAGATATAAGCTCGCCAGGCCCATAACCGAAGATCTCTTCATAACGTTCGTTGGCATAAACTATTGTGCCGTCGCTTACTCTAACCAGAGATGCCCCTTCCGTAATATTGGCCGTCATCTCGGCGAGAAGACGGATCTCCTCCTCGGCGCGCCTTTGCTCCGTTATATCTATGCTTATCTCAAGGACTAGAAAAGTGCCGTCGGTATCTTCAAAAGGATAGTCGTAGACATGATAAAATTTGCCACTGGATAGATGATTCGATATCCATTCCATAGGTTCGCGCGTATCAAAGACCTCAAAAGTCCGACATTCATCGCATGGTTCGTTCCTGTTCCACATAACCTCATAACAGGGCCTCGCGCCGGGCTCACCGTATTCTTCCCTGAAACGCCGGTTGGCAAAAGGAATAGTATGGTCCCGGGCCTGAAGGTATACGATCTCTGGAAAGGTTTCAAGGTCGGTCAGGTCAAAGGTCTGAACCTTCTTAAAGAGTCTCTGTGCCAGCTCGCTCTCGGTAAGTTTTGCGTGGAACTCCTTATTGGCTTCGGAGAGGGCTTTTTCCGCGAGCCTTCTGCCGGTAACGTCTCTGGCCGAGCCGAGCACGCCGGTTATCCTACCATCACCGTCCCTGAGAGGAAGGGCCTTGTACTCACATAAGATTCCGCTCTCTTTGAAAGAAAGCTCGAATGTAGGGCTCTCGCCACCAAGCGTCTTCTTATAAAATTTTGTCGCAACCTTCAGATTCTCTTCATCGAACAAGGGCGCAAAAGGTTTATTAATATAGTCATCTCTCTTGCAACCTGAGAGCCTGTCAAAAGCGCTATTAAGATATAATATATCTCCCTTGTCGTCGCAGATGTAGACAAGATCGGAGATATTATCAAAGAGCAGTTTGTAGTGCGCAACGGTCTCGTCGGCATGAGATTTCTCCCGGTTTGCCTGCGCGTATTTCAGCTCCCGCTCAAGGATAGGAAGAAGATTATCGATATATTTCAATGTTACATATTCACTCGCCCCAGCGCGTATCGCGGAGGCAATATGAGCGACTGCCGCCTCATCCGTTTCATCCGAGACTATTATGAAGGGGATATCAGGATCGCACTCCTTGCAGACCTTAAGCATTTCAAGGGACGAATGAGCGGTAACTATCACAGCGTCCCAGGGTCGCTTAGCAAGAGCCGAACAAAGAGCCTTCCTGTCAGAAAGCACTTCTAGCTTTACCCTAAAGCCGCCCTTCTCAAGCGCACTGGTTACCGGCCGTATATCGTCCGCCGGATCAATAACTATTATAATTGAAATATTTTTCATAATAAGAGTCGGGTCAAATATTTAATGCTCACACTATCAGGTAAGAGTTGTGGTCGAAAACCAAGATCAGATTGGTGTCACTAAGGAAGCTGACCGTTCGCCAGCGGATAAAATAAAGAGGCTTTAGCACCTATTATTATATTATCAATCTCTCGGAAGATTAAATCAAGTGGGTTTTTTTAAAATTTAAACGATGTGACGGGACAGGCGGGAGTGACGACCTTAAAGATAAGCGATTCAGCTCAGACGATCACCTCAATAGCTCTTTGCGTCTCATAATCATAGAGTTCCAAATATGGCTCTATTTCTTTAACTCAAGGCTGGATCTGCGTAGCTTGTTTATCCTGCTCCAACAACACTCTCTCTTCAGGGCGCTATCGGGAACGAGCCCGCCCTTTATATATACTATTATTATTCTGTTACTCATAAAACAAAAACACTCTTCTTGCATAATAATCACCAGCCTATACTAAGAAAAGCCGAAGCCGGAAGAATCCCTGTGACTACAACTCCCGGCCTCTTAATAACTCTTTACGCCTGGCCTTAAGATCTCCCCACGATTTTTCATAACTATCTTTATCAGATTCATAGGCATCGGATAATCTTGTCCAGCAGCAGCCGTGCAAGAGGGCCTCGTCCGGCACCAGCCCGACCTTAAGGAATAGGCCCAGTTCGCCGTCGACAACTTTACAAAAACATTTTGCGCTCATGATACTCTCCAAATGAAAATAATATTTAATAAACGGTAGCGTTAGGCCCCTGAGCGATTATTGTTATTATTTATCAGAGCTCCGAAAGGAGTCATTCATAAATACTAGCGTCAATCGTCTTCGCGCAAGCTCCATCCATAAGTCGCTATCAAGTTCCATCTTTATATCGCAAAGGTCGTCCCAACAGTTTTGACATTTGAGCACGCTTGCAGGCAGCGTCTTCTCAAGAGCGACCTCTTTTAATATCCTCTTATCAACATTGCAAAAACAGACCTGCACTCCTTTGCCGATAGTCAAATTTTTATTATGATCCCAGAATATATATATTGTGACAGCTTCAAGAATTATTAACAATAAGGGTAAGCGGTAATTAGCTCAATAATCCAGACAAAAAAGTCCTCTATATAGGCTTAAAGATACACCTGGCTTTAGTTTGCGGGATTTATGAGGGTTTTACAAGACGGAAAGACAAGAAAAAAAGTCGTTAAAGAAACTTACTTTCTAAAACTCTTTGGTGTGGCTCCGGCATATCTTTTAAAGAGAGAAAAGAAATGTTGTTCCGTTTTAAAACCTGTCTTTTCCATTATAGCGGATACAGGGTTATCGGTGCTCTCCAGAAGTCTCTTGGCCTCTTCGACCCTGATGCGGTTCAAATAACCGGTAAGGGTCTCGCCGATCGTTCTTTGAAAGAGGCGACCGAGGTAGTCGGAGGAGATGCCGATCTCTTGTGCAACCCGTGTAGTCGTAACGGTGCCGGCAAAGTTATTATGGATATACTCTATGGCCTCATGCAACTTGGGATGAACGCTACCGTCCAGTGTGCCTGCCTGCCCTTTTGAATTTAAGTCGGTAAGCTTCTTGACCCTGTCCCGAAGCTCTTCAAATTCATAAGGTTTATTTAGATAACCGCTAACGCCGAGGTCGGCGCACTTCTCGGCATACTCAAGCTTGCTCCAGCCGGTGACGACTATTACAGGCACATCCGAGCCTCTCTCACGCAGACTGCGCAGTAGCGTAACGCCATCCATGCCGGGTAGAACCAGATCAAGCACCACGCAATCGACCCGTTCCTCATTCAATAAACGCAGGGCTTCCTCGCCGTTACCGGCAATCAATACGACAAACCACTCTCCGAGTATCCTCTCGGCAGCATCAAGAAGAATATGTTCGTCATCTACAAATAGGATCGTCTTTTTCATAATTAAGCCTGACTCTTAATTCTATTATAGCACCATTAAACAGACGCCACCATTAATAGTCTGATTTATTAAGACAGTTCAGTCCTGAATATCCATTACAAAACATAGTATCTATCTATTAACTATAATACAATAAAGCCGGTCGGCTTTTCTATCATCTATTCCGACAAGTCGGTTAAAAGTGGGTTGTTCGTATTTTCGGATGAGGAGTCGAGGTGTGCTAAAGCTTGCCTTGTAAAGTGCGCGCTTGCCGATAAATTAAGTATACCATATTTATATTAAAGCATGATTAGGCGGTTAATTAATAGAGAAAAGATCAATCCAGTATTTCAAGCCATAAAAAAGGGAGAATAGTCACATAACGACTATTCTCCCTTTAAAAACTAGAACACCTTAAAAAAACTAGGCGTTACGCGCCTCCATGCCGGCCGGCTGCACAGTCGCCTGGCTTACGACGAGCTCCGTGTCGGCGACAATCTTGTGCCATACATTCTTCGGGGCAAGTACGATTACGCCGGGCGCTAGAGCGGTAGACTCTTCCGTGCCGTTGTCGGTGGTATATGTGCCGGTGCCTTCCTGAACAAAAAATACCTGATCGCCCTGGGGGTGACGGTGGTAGGGTAGCTCCTGCCCGGCATTGAAGTAATAGGTATCCTGCGCGACCTGATCGGTCTTTATATAGGTAACCTTCTTTACGACTGTATCGCTAAATTCCTTTGTTTCCAGTATATTTGCTTTTTCCATCTTTAAAGTCCTCCTTATAGGATTTAAGTTTAAGTTCCACCGCGATCCCGGGCGAAATCTTTTCTCTCGTTAATGGCTAACTGTTAAATAGAAAGACCAGCCAGCCGGTAAATGCCACATATATCCATACAACCGCCGTATAGGGGGCTATTCTCTTATGAATCTCTATCCTACCCTTAAAACCCAAGTAGATCGTCACCACCGCAAGCGGCAGGTTAATAAGCGACATTACGGTATGGGAGCCGAGTGTAAAGAGGTAAAAGGTCCTGTAATCACCCTCGTACCGACCGTGTTCAAAGAGCATGGTCCTTAAAATATACAGTATAACGAAGATTACCGCAAGCAGCGCGGCCGTAACCATTGCTTTTTTATGCGCCTCCTTGCGTCCCGTCTTAACAAGCACGACACCCGTAATTACGGCAAGGCCGCTCAGGGCAATGGTAGCGCGGCTCCCGTAAGAGACCAGTGGCTCAAGATCCATTCGCCGCTATAGTCTCGACGAAAGTATCAGGATGGCCACGATAAAGTTAAGTAACACTATACCGCCCACTATGAGACCGACCTTGCGTTTTCCTTTATTATCTCTTTCCATTGTCATCTCTGTCAAAACTCTCTCCTTCCCAAAAGTTTTATTCCCGAATAGGATACAAATAAAACTCCGCCGAATACGGCCATCAGCGTGCCGATTCCCATAACGGTCAGAGCGGTCAAGACAAGTGGGTCGCTTGCAAAGGCGACACCGTAGGTCTTACGCGGAGCTCCGAACATGCCCGATACCATGAGGCCGAGTATTACGAGTATCATGCCCGCGCCATATAAGACCGGCTGTATCCGAGCAAACTTTTCGAGCACTCCCTTCGCCCCTGCCGACGACCTGACAAGCGTATATGTAAGGCCCATCATCGCAAGCGTCAGTCCCGTCACCGCCCCGTGGTAATGGGCCGGAACGCGCGTGTCGTTACCGAGCCCCGTATAGGCTATGGCAATGCCGAGGAAATATATCGCCATCGATAATACCAAAGAAAGGAATACGACGCCACTGAAATTCCCTTTAGCCTTTGATAGACCAATCAAGATATTTATAGCGTGAACAAATACCGGAATGCCAAGGCCGACGCCATATATTATCTCGGCCCCGATCTTGGCGTTTCTTGAAACCGGATCGGTCACAAAGGGTATTATAAATAGAACAAGAGCCGATAAAAGCAGCATCCAGTTGAACGGCCTTAGCCAAACTCTGTCATGATTAGGAAGCCCCAGCGCCGAGCGAAGCGCGTACCAGACCGCTATGAGCAGCGCGCCGTTCAAGACCTGCTGTATATGACCGGGTATCCAAAATAACTTTTCAAAGTAGGCCATGCGCGGCTCTACCTCTTGCCCAGAACCTAAAAGGAGCGAGACGCAAAGCGAAATCATCATCAAAAGACCGATAAGCACTGAAAAAGATATAGCGCACTTTAACGGCTCCTTCGATCTTAGCTGGTAGATCGCCGAAGCGAGATAGGAGAGGCCGTTTATCGCAAAGGCCGCAAAGAAAAACCCTATGCCAAAGAAAAATAGCGGATCGTCTATCGTCGGCACATAGTTATTAACGATGGCCTTACCCGAACCGGTAAAGACCGAGACCGTGACAAGTATTGCGCCTGCTATGGCCAGGTGGTAACTACCGCGCCAGACCCTTCCCTTAAGATAGATCGACCACAGGACGACCGTAAAGGACATAAGCCACATCACTATGGCGAGCACCACATGGCCGACTATGCCCTGAAACATAAAGCCCTCCGGGAAATGGGCATGTCCGAACGGCGTCCTCGATAGCGCGATCAGGAATGCGAACGAGCCGCCGACACCAAGGAATGTCACCGCTACCGAGAGCCACCTCTTTGTATATATCGTATCCATCTACAGTATTATCAAGTCCATAACCATGGCGAGAAATACCACGGTCAAATAAATTACCGAATACATAAATAAGAACATATTGGACTCACGCTCGGCTCGGAGGAAGTTGTAAGAGAGTCCTATAAATATCACTCCCGACACTATCGCAAGCGCGAGGTATATCGGGCCCGCCATGCCTATAAAATAGGGGATGGTCGAGACCGGAAGCAGGGCCAGCGTATAGAGCAGTATGCGCCACTTGGTCGCCGGAACCCCGCATGCAACCGGTATAACCGGTATGCCCGCCCGGGCGTAGTCGTTCTTGTACTTGAGCGCCAGGGAGAGGGCATGCGGCTGTTGCCATATAGCGACGATAAAAAAGAGCGCTACGGCCTCAATGCCGACCGAGCCGGTCATAGCCGCGTAACCTATCACCGGCGGCAGAGCGCCGGCTATGCCGCCTATCTGATTGGCCAGCGGACTCGTTCTCTTGAGTATCATGGCGTAGGCCACGACATAGATCAGGACCGAAGCCATGGTCAGAGCCGCCGAAAGCATATTAACATTAATCGAGAGCATCATCATTGCGCCCATTACCATAAAGAGACCGGCAAAGAGCGCAAAAGCCGGCGGTATCGTGCCTGTAACAAGCCCTCTTTTGCTTGTCCTCTTCATGAGCGAATCTATGTCGCGGTCGAAGAAGTTATTCAAGGCAGCCGAACCGGCCGTTGCAAGCCCCACCCCGCCAATCGCCCACAGGACGGTCGGAAGGTCCACCACGCCGCGTCCGGCAAGGTAGATACCGGTAAGCGTTGATACGAGAACGAGTGAAACTATACCCGGCTTAAAGAGTGTAACGTAATCTGAAAGTGCGGACTGAATTTCCCCTTGTACGGGCGAGACAGCTCTGCTCTTTTGGGCAAATACTTTCATATGCGCTCCGCTTCTCCCCCGTGGAGCGGGGGTATTTTGAAGAGATAGGGCATCGACTTATATGCGACAAATCCGAGCAACAAGAAACCGGTTGCAGCGTGCAGTATTACATAGGGTAGGAACATGCCGCTCAGAACTATGGTGACGCCCCATGTAGCCTGCAATAAGATAAGAACAAGAGCTATGGCGAAATCCCTTGCCGGGCTGCCGTCCTTAATGGCGCGGTAGAGCGAGGCGGCGGCAACGATCACCACGATAAGGGCCGTCAGGCGATGCATGAAGTGCAGCGCGATCATGTAATCGCCAAGGTCAGGCACCAGCGAACCGTTACAAAACGGCACGTCGGGGCAGGCAAGTGTCGCACCGGCGTACCGGACCACGATGCCGAGTATGACCTGCAGGTAGATAACGCCGAAGAGCAACTTAAAGTAACCCTCCTTGGCCGCCCCGTTACCATTAATAACATACCTGAGCGTAAATATCAGGCATATAAGAACGAGTGTCGCAATAACAAGATGAGAGCTTATTATGGCTATATGCGAGAATGTCGAAAGCAGTGGAGCCTCAACGATAACCGTCACTCCACCCATTACGACACCGACAGCCAGGAGCCCAAGGACCGAAAGCATCATGACCTTCGGAAGCCCTTTATAACGCTTAACTACGATAATGGTCGAGGCGAGTATCAGTATGGAGCTCACCCCTCCGAGCAGCCTGTGACCCCACTCGAACCAGATACTTATCTCAAGCGGCGGGGCGACTGTGCCGTAACAGAGCGGCCAGTCGGGACATGCCAGTCCCGAACCGGTGGACGTTACAAAGGTGCCCATCACCATTAAGATATATGTAAAGAATATCGTAAGGGCCAGTATCGGCCAGAATTTTACCTCTTTTTTCTGCATCTGCTCCTCCGCCAATCTTAAATGGACCTTAACGGTCTTCGCCGTAGCCATATGGGTCGTAGTCCGTACAGTCCGGCACCTCGGCCCAGTTGCCCGGTCCGGGAGGTGACTTCGTAGTCCACTCAAGCGACCTCGAACCCCATGGGTTGTCCTCGGCCTTCTTACCCTTAAAGAGACCTACCAGCCAGCTGGCAAGAGTTATAAAGAGACCGGCGGCGAGTATAAAGGCCCCGTAGGTGACTATCTGTTGCAGGTCCTGAAGCTCCGGCATGTGAGAGTAGTCAAAGTACCTCCTCGGCATGCCCCCAAGACCCACAAGGAACATAAAGAAGAAGGTTATATTGGCCCCGATAAAGGTAACGACAAAACCGATCTTGCCAAGCCCCTCGTGATACATCTTTCCGGTAAACTTCGGGAAGAGGTAGTATACGCCGCCGACTATGGCAAAGGTTCCCGATACGGCCATGACGTAATGGAAATGCGCAACGACAAAGTGCGTATCCGAAAGCGCCAGATCCAAAGAGGCGATGGCGTGCGGTATGCCAGTAAGTCCTCCTATAAGGAAGAGGAATATGAAACCGGCCGCATAAAGCATAGGTGTCTTAAACTCAATGGCGCCGCGATAGAGCGTTCCGATGAGACTAAGAACCATGATACCGACCGGCACACTGATGAGAAGCGTCGAGACCATCATGCCGACCCTGATCCAGTTGGGCATTCCCGAGGTGAAGAGGTGATGTACCCAGACCTCTCCGCTGATTAAGACAATTCCACCGACCCCGCCGACAACGCAGGCCCAGTAGTTAAATATTCGATTTCGCGCAAATGTGGCGGTTATGTCGAAGATGATACCTAGAACCGGTAACAAGATAACATAAACAGCCGGATGCGAATAGAACCAGAAGAGGTTCTGGTAGAGCAGGACGTCGCCACCCGAGGCCGGGTTAAAGAAGTGCGTCCCAAGGTATTTGTCCATGGTCAGCATTATCACAGCACTTCCCAGTACGGGTACGAATACGAGCTGGATGATAAAGGCCCCAAGCGTCGTCCATACAAACATATTGAGCTTGCCCCAGGTCATGCCCGGAGCGCGCATGTAGATGATCGTCGTTATAAGGTTTACGCCACCTGCAATCGACGCGAATCCCATAAAGAGGACGGTAGATGCGTAGAGCGCCGTATTACCCGGCGATATTATCGAGTACGGCGGATAACCGGTCCACATGATATCCGGCGGGTCCGGCACTACGAATGTCAGAAGGGCTAGTATGATACCCATCCAGAATAACCAGAGGCTTAAAGCGTTTAACCTCGGAAAGGCGACATCCTTCGCCCCTATCTGGAGCGGTATAAGGTAATTTGCCAAGAAGCCGGTAAGGGCCGGAATCTGGAAGCCCAGAATCATCGCCGCACCATGAAAATAAAGCATCACGTTGTAAGTATTCGGGTCTGTTACTTGAGGGCCGACCTCCGATAGCTCCATCCTTATCACCATGGCCAAAAGCCCGGCCACGAGAAATGCCGCGAGCGACCCGATAAGGTAGAGTATGCCGACCCTCTTGTGGTCGGTAGTAAATATCCACTCGGCTATTACCTTTCCTTTTCCTGTTTTCGTACTCATGAGCCGGCACCTCCTTCAACCAATTTTGCTTGTTCCTGCTTGTACCAACTCTGGTAATTCTCCGGCGTCATTACGATAACCTTGCCGTGCATCATCGAGTGCATTACGCCGCAGTATTCGGCGCATGTCATTACGTGTTCGCCAACCTTCTTGGGCAGAAACCACAGATAGGTAATACGCCCCGGCATGGAGTCTTCCTTGACCTTAAAGTCCGGCATATAGAGCGAGTGCACAACGTCGCGGCTCGTCATCCTGACCAGTATAGGAGTGCCCGCCGGCACTCGAAGCTCGTTATAGGTCTCTATGCCGTTCGGATATGTAAAGTTAAAACTCCACATGGCCGATTCCAGCTCTATCTCAATATTATTTTCAGGAACCTCTCTGTACTTTTTCCAGAGCGTCCAGCCCTCGGCGGCGAGAAAGAGGTCGTCTGCCATGAAGATGGCAACCGGAATAAGCACCCAGCCCATCTTGGCCGCGCGAGAAAGTTTTGGCGGTCTGCCTTCCTGGCCGTTATGCTTTCTCCTGTACTTTATGAGAAAATAAAGCGTTATAAGGGCGAATATCACGCCGATTATTATAATATCCATCATCACCTCTTCCCAAAGGTGATGAAATCCGTCAACAGGGTCATCCACGTCCCAAAGATGGTGCCCTTCTACTTCGGGCTCCTCGACTCCAAACGACGCAAGAGCCCCGGACGCCGCAAATGGCAGGGTAGCCAGAAAGACCACCAATCCGTTTCTAATTCTAGCGAACATTACCTTACCTCCTCCGTTTTTTTCTTTTAAAATATACAATGCCAAAGATCGTGAATCCAAAACCGGCGACGAGCGAACCCGACGCGATAAAGAGCGGGTAGTTCGGGGTGAAACGACCTTCCTTATAGTTGTAGCTGTAACAAGCGATCAAAAATATATCGGAAAGCTCTCGCTTTGCGCTTCGGCCTTCTTTACCAAAACCGGCCTCCGCGAGCGCTATCTTTATATTCGATGAATCCATTGCCGACCCGTACAGGTAACGGGTAACTCTCCCCTCGGGTGAAAGAAATACCAGGACATTCGGATGAATAAATGTCCTGTCCCTCTCTGACCAGAAGAATTTATAACCGAGCGACCTGGTAAAGTCCTGTATCTTTTCCGGGTCTTTGAATATCGCCAGACGCCAACCCTCGTCTCCGACACCGGCGTGCTTTTTAAACATCTTAATCTTCGAGATATCATCGAGCGAGTCGAAAGAGAGCGAGAGCACCGAGTAGTCCTTGCCGCGTTCAAAACCGCCAAGCCCCGCCAGCGTCCCGGTCGTACCCTCCAGCGCCCTCTTCAGGTCGTCGGCGACAACCGGGCAGACACCGTCGCAACGGTAATAGGACAAGAGCAATATCAAGGGCTTGCCGTAAAGAGAATCTAACCTGAATATCTCTCCGTTTTCATCCATAAGCTCGGTCGCACCGTCCGGCGCAGTGCCAAGAAACTCGCCCTCGTCGATCTCTATAATGGCCGGATCTATCGTATTGACGGGAACCCTGCCGTACTCGGCAAGGGCGTAACCCGACATTAAAAGCACCATGACAAACGCCATTATAGTATTTTTAAGAATTGACATCGTCTGCCTTCATCTACCAGAAGTATATCTGCGTTACGACAAAGAACCAGATGAGATCAACAAAATGCCAGTAGACACTTGCGCTCTTTACGAATGTCTTGCTCACCTTGCCAAAGAAGGCCGAGACGAGTATGCAGAGAAAGATGATGAGGCCGACAATAACATGCGAACCGTGAAAACCTGTTATCGAGTAGAAGAATGTGCTAAAGAGATTCGTCTTCATCGTAAAGCCGCCGTGCATCAGATGAGACCACTCGAATGCGGATAAGAGAAAGAATATCGCGCCGAGTATTATGGTGACAATAAGCCAGTTACGAAAGCCGCCCTTGTCGCCATGCTCAATGGCGTGTTCGCTAAAATGTATGGTAAAGCTTGATGAGACCAGAAGGATGGTCATTATAATAGGGATTGTCACCCCGAATTCCGGCGTACCCGCTGGCGGCCAGTTCGGCGCCTTGAGCCTCAAGACCCAGTAGGCCGCGAAGAACGAGACAAATATAAATGCCTCGGCTACTATGAAAAACGGCATCGCCCCGGTAGCAAAACCCGGCTCCTTGCCGTGATGCGCTATGTCCGCGATACCGCCCTTTGTCCAGCCGACTACCGAAGCGATAACGAGCGGAACGCCGATACCGAGCGATAAGATCGCCATAAGCGGCTTGTCATATACAAAATAAAAAGAAAACGCAAGCGGCACCATAAAGAGCGCCCCTACGCTCACTACCAGAGGCCAGGGACTGACCTCCCATTCCGGCTCGTGATGTCCTGTTGTAGAATCTTCCATATTTTCCTCCACCTCTCCTTTTTTGACTTTCTAACTACGCAAACGCCCTGTAAGCACCAAAGTTATTTAGGACTTAAAGGCCTTTTTGTCCTGAATAAAACTACTACTATAGAGTATTTTTGCCTATCTATTATGAGTTTTTCGTATTAATTGATTTTAAAACCATCTACAGGTAATTCACCGGCCCCGACCATAATCCAGCCGGGAACGGTCTAAAGCTAACTTGCGGCGCGTTTATCCCGCGCCTTTGCCGCCTTCTCTCTACCGGCCTCTGCAAGCCCGGCAAATGTAGTGCCCGTAAGGACCTCCATAAGCTTCTCATGCGCCTGATTCCATACGTCGTGTATGGGACACATATCCTCCCTCTCGCAGTAACCGCTGTGAATCAGGCACTCGTTCAGGTGGATAGGACCCTCCATCGCCTCGACCGCCTCTAAAAGCGTTAGCTCGGCAGGGTCCCTTGTAAGCGCGAAACCACCCTCCGGGCCTCTGTATGATTTAACAAAGCCCTTTTTACTAAGGGTCTGAAAGATCTTTGCAAGATATGCCCGCGGAATCTGCTGTGCGTTGGAAATCTCTTCTATATAAGAGACCTTACCCGTAGGCTGGCCGGATAGATATAAAAGACCTCGGATCGCATACTCAGCGCCTCTGCTTAATTTAAACATTGGAATCCCCCCTTTAAGGACCTCTTAAGTCTTTTTTATCCCACAATTATTGCTTTGTCAACCTCTTTTTTGAAGAAATTTACAACGGTTTGTTTTTAAAGGATTATTATTTTGTATTGGTATTCCGCAAGGTTCCTTCTAAGCGGACAAAAGTATCTGAAAAGTCCGAATTGCACGGTCGCACACGGTCGTGTGTTTATTTTCACGGGGTAAGTTTATATGAGCCGGAAGCTTCTTGGCCGCGCCACATAGGTTTTGAAGTCTAGAGTTTGTGAAGTTGAGTGGTGTCAATTACATCTATTTCTTTTCATTTTCCCGGCATCCCTATGTTTCCACCAATAGCCCTTATCTATCGTTCTTATGTCAAGGCCGGTTCTATCTTTTATCTCTTCAATCCTTTTACGATATTTTTCCCAAAGGCTAAAATTGTACTTTATTGTCTCTTCTTTTTTTACAAATTCTAAAATTTCAAGTAGTCTAAAATCAATTATAGGGTACTCATTTGGAAATCTAAAATGCAATATAGAGGAAGCCATCGGATAGCGGACCCCCTTTAACAACTGCAACACTTCAATTTTCACCTGCTCATTAGTGCTTTTAAAAGCAATCTTCGTAACTTCTTTAATGAATTCCGATTCATTATCTTCGCAACGCCAAGCTGACCTAGGCGACTTCCACTTAGCAATTTCTATTAAATCCTCACTCGTTAAGTAGGTTTGATTCTTTATCTTTGGCTTAACAGTATCCTCAATCTTTGTCTCTTTTTTGCCCTTAAATTCTTTGTCATATTCATCAGCATAGAAGAGAATTGTTGCTCTAGATAGTTTCATTATTCTCACCTCCTCACTGCAGAATAACTTAAAACGCAAAGAAACTCAAGCCTATTTTGACATTTTTGGGCAGTATTCTTTCATGATCGATACCTGCTTTTTCAGGCCGCCGTCGATCATGGAGGGCTTTAGCTTGTTGATTAACATGAAGAACTTTTCCTGACCACCGATATAGACTTCTGACTCGCCCTTCTCAACGGCGGAGACGACGATATCGGATACATAGCCGGGCTCGTCCAGATTCATCTTCATCTTCTTGGCCATCTCGAAAAATATCTCGGGCTGGGAGGACTTCACCGCGCGCGGGGCGACGTATGTTACGCCGACGCCCTTCACATCGTGAAGCTCGCGGCGTAGCGACTCGGTAAAGATCTTCATCGCGCCCTTTGTGGCCGAATATACGCTAAAGTAGGGAAAGCCCATAGAACCGAAGGTCGAGCCGATATTCACTATACGCCCGGAGCCGCGTTCGAGCATGCCGACAAGCACGGACTGCGAGAGCCTTATCGGGCCGTATACGTTGACCATAAGCGCCGCCATAACCTCCGCCGCGCTGTGGTCCACTGTGAGTTTGAAGGGCATTATGCCCGCGTTATTTACAAGAACGTCGACCTGGCCGAGTCCGGACTCCGTATCCTTTACTATGCGCTCTATATCGGCCTCCACAGTTACGTCGGCCGCAATAGCGACGGCCTTTACTCCCTTGGCCTCTACTTCCTTACGGACCGTCTCAAGTTGCGCTTCGGCCCTGTCCACCAGACTTATATTTGCGCCCTTTGAAGCGAACGCGAGCGACATGTTGCGCCCTATGCCGCCAGCGGCGCCAGTTATTATGACGTTCTTTCCCTTTAAATTCACTTATGATCTCCCATCATCTTAGGGAAGCTCTGATCTATTCGTAGACTCGTATCTTGCGCCTAAAATGCCTAGCTTCCGCGTTGCGAATCTTAGCAATAGCTTGCTATTACTTGCGATTCACGCCTTGAATCTGAACATTTTCGATCACAATCTACTTCGCCTAGAATAAATCAGAGCTTCCCGTCTTAAGCCGTTCGAGCGTCTCCTGACGCTCCTGAGCCATAACCATAGTGGACCAATAACAACCGGTACAGCTGCTTGCGTCCCGCCACCAGTCCGAAATAAATTCTTCAAATAGATCTTTATCTTTTAGATCGAATATAGAGTGTTTGACAGAAAGATCGCCGCGCATATTTATACATGTCATCATCGCGCCGTCGGCGTCTATAGTAAGGCGCGGCGGCGGGCCGGGCTTTTCTTCGTCGAAACATTTCCATGAAAGCGAAATACCGTAATCCGGCATGGCCTCGATATACTGTTCGGTCGGCAGTATGAGCGCGCCGGTCCGTTTATACTCTATTATCTCTTTGCTTAAGGCGGTAAGGCGCGCCTTGTGCTCAGGCCCAAGCCTGTAGGTCCGGTCGGCCGCCTCGATCTTGTCCCACTTATCGCCCTTGCCCCATAGGATCGGGCAGATATTCACCCAGACGCCCTCGTCGCTAAGATACCTTACCACATCCATTACCTTATCGATATTTTGGGCCGATACGACAATATTAGCGCAGAGGTAGGGTACGCCTAGCTCTTTTAGTTTTGCGAGCATCTTTATTCCGGCGCTCGACTTCCTCAGATCGTCCAAAGCAACGTCGTCGCCGAGCACATCCACGCTCGCCACATAAGCCCGGAGGCCTGCCTCGGCAAGCTCGCGGGCCATATTATCACCAAAGAGCGAATTGGATACAACGGAAAAATCCATCGTGGTATTTTTGTCGAGGTGGCTTATCAACCTGGAAAGCCCCTTAACGACCGTAGGCTCTCCACCCGCGATATTAACGAACCTGATACCGAGCGACTCCAGGATATCGACCGCCTCTATCCACCTTTCGATAGAGAGCTCTTCTTCCAGTTCGGTCTTTATGATCTTGCAGTACTGGCACTTCAAGTTGCAGTCGCGCGTGAGATAGATACTCGCCTCAAGGACCCGCAGCTCTCCTAAACGCTCTGGGTTCAGCTTAAAGGAATCCCATAACGCGTCCGGCACATAGTCCTTTATGGCCTGAATGTCGAAATCTTCTTTACTGGTCAATTTTAAGAGTTCCTATAACTTCTTATTTATCTTCTCTTTGAGCTTGCGCGCGTCGCTCTGGTCCCTCAAATCTTCAACGAGATAATCGGACCTTGCGCCGTTCCTGAGCACGATATTGACCTCTTCCATGGCCTTTACATAGGAACCGTTCTCATAAAGTGTCTCGGCATAAAAAAGGTGGTTGGTCAGGTTGTCCGGCCCGACCTTCACGGCCTTGGCCAGATATTTTTCACTCTCCTTATTGCTCGGCCATGAGAGGATGAAAGGAATTCTCGGCACCATAAGATGAAGCCTGCCGAGCGTTCTGTATCCGCCGCCATCGCCAAAGTCGGCATCGAACGCGACCGTCTTCTCGCCATACTCCTTAACCCTGTCGGCAACACCCTTGCGGGCCGAGGCTATTATGCCGTTGACCTCTCCCCAACGCCCCCAGGCCCCGGATATCTGATAATTAATAGCGACATTATCCGGGTCGTCCTTTAAAAACTCCTCGGCTATCTTTATAGAGTGCTCAAAGGCCGCTTTCTGCTTATCTTTATCGGTCTCGGCATATGTGGCGTAAAAGAAGTTAGCGCGCATAGTCTTTTCAACAAGTTCCGACGAGTGGTCGCCCATCTCGTATGCTAACTTATACTCGTCAATGGCCGACATTATAATATTTACCGCCGCCATATCGTCCCTGTGTCCGTCGGCGCGCTTTGCATAGTACATATCGCCCTTCGCCACATGGCTTTGCGAAGTCTCGACTGCCAGTGAGGCCGTGGAAAAGAGCGCAACTACAACTAACGCAAGCGTTATACCAAAGATCCTGTACAGTAAAAATCCCCTCATACCTTATTCTCCTTCCACACAGGTGTGGCATACCAGTGTGCTCTTATTTTAGCTCCGCACAGCCGCACAGTATACGGGGCCAATTTTCGCGGTGCAAGTTCTTAGCTACTTGAATTCCCTCTCCGCGTTTTAAAGCCTTACAGATCTTCTTCGTATAATCTCTCTATATCCACACAGGTGTGGTTTTATTTTCGCGGAATAAGCTTCGTTACTTGAAAGTTCCCTCTCCGCGTTCTTAATCCTTACAGATCTTCTTCGTATAGTCTCTCTATATCCTTTTCGTAACGCTTGAAAATTTCCTTGCGACGCGGCCTCCAGTTGTGGGTTAGAAGACCGTTCTCTATCGTAAAAGGTTTTGCCAAAACTTTCACCCTTTGAATATGCGCATAGTCCGGAAGGTCCTTACAAGCTGCTATTATCTCATCCAATACCGTCTTTATTATAAGTGGGTTATCAACAAGCTCTTCCACGGGAGATTTATCAGAAAACCTCTCAGCAGTCGACCTTAGCCATTCATGGTCAACTACCAAAAGAGCGACCGCGCCCTCCATGCCTGTGCCGAAGACGACGACCTGTTTTACGAATTTAAGGGACGATACTAGACCCTCTACCCATTCCGGCGAGAGATTCCTGCCGTTGGCCAGCGCGATCACATTATCCTTACGCCCTTCGATATATAGATAACCGTCCTCGTCCAAACGGCCTATATCACCGGTCGGGTACTCTAACGAGAACTCTTTACCTCCCGACGCGTAACCGGCAAGAACCGCCGGGCCGGTCACAACGATCTCACCCTCTTCGCTTACGGTTACTCCGGCATGCGAAAGGGGCTTGCCAACAGAGCCTATACGGTTTGATAGCAACTCGTTTAATGTGACGACAGAGGCGCACTCGGAAAGGCCGTAACCCTGAAAGACCGGAAGTCCCAGAGCCTCTGCCCGAAGAAGCAGTGAAACGGCTACCGGCGCTCCGCCGCACGCGATAAAACGAAAGCCTTCGGGCCTGACCCCGGCCTCTTCAAAGAAACGCACGAGCAGCTCCAGCAGCGAAGGAACGACTATCGTGGTCGTAGGCCTGATAAACTCAATTGCCTTTATAAGGGCCGAAGGATCTGCGGTAACCCCACCCATACCACCAGCGGGCAGGTAGGTAACCGTTGCCCCAACGGTTAGCGGCACGTAGATACCGCCGATTATCTCAAGCAGGGTCGAAAGCGGCAAGAGCGACAGATGGCTATCGCTCCCGGTCGCCTCGCTACGCTCGATGAGCGACTCGGTCACGGCCTCAAGTGCTGCAAGAGTGACCATAACGCCCCGCGGACTGCCGGTCGTGCCGGAGGTATATATTATCTTAACAACTGTGGAAGGAGATAGCTCGGATAAAACCAGCTCTTGCCCGTCACCCCCGTCACCTCCGTCTTCTTCCTCACTGGAGGAAACAAGATGTCCGGTATCGGCTTCAATCACATCGAGAGAAGCCAGTAGCGAATGAAATCCCTCATCGCAACCACTCTCGATCACTACCGTATCGAGGGCCGCATCAACAATAAGATGCTCTAACTGTTCAGTGGAAAAAAAGCCAGGAAGGGGCACTACTACCGCGCCCTTGAGGGTAAGGGCGATATCGTATACTCCAAAGAGTGGGCCGTTGCCGAGAAAGAGGCCGACCCTCTTTCCCGACATATCGGGTAGAGAGCGAACTACACGGGTTACGGCTGACCTGAGCCCGTCATAGGTGACGGGACCGAGCGCAAGCCGTGTCGGGGACTCTTTTGCATGGTGGAGGATGCTCCGCCAAAACTTCATCTCTAGGCTACCCTGCCTCCCTTATGTGGAGATTCAAGGTATTCGCCTTCGGCAAATAGGTCCGACATGATCCGCGCCATATCCGGCGCGCTATCGCCATTGGCGTTATCCAGTATCTCTCCCACACGGGACCAGCCCTGTAAGAGATCGAGCACGATAACCTTTGGCGAAGAATTATAATAACGGCCCCAGTCGGTCCCACCTTCATCAACCCTTGGCAGTGCAGACATATCTGCATCGGCAAGTACTGTAAAGGGTATCTTGAGACTATCTAGTGTATTCTGGAGGTTCTTAACAGCCGTAAAGACGATATATCTCTTACCGCGCGCGGCAACCACTCCGGCTAGCGCCGCCATCATCAAACGGCAAAGCCCCTTCGGATGTACGGCCATGGTACCGACCTCTACAACTTCGGCCCGTTTGACATCTTCAACTTCCGGCCTGGCCGCGGCTATGGCCTCCTGAACCGGACCGCCAGTATAGTGTTCCAAAAAGAGCGGGCCGTTTTCGGGCATATTAATACCCACACAGCTAAGAACACGCCCACTGTCCGAAGTAAGGGCCAGCATCTCGCGGCTAAAAGAGCGCAGATCCGCTCCGTAATGTTTCTTATATACGCGATGAGCGAACTGCTCGACCTCAATCCTCTCCGGGCTGTCAATCCCAAAGAGGCGAAGCATAAAACGCCCGTCGCGGCCAATGGCCATCTTCATATCATTAAAAAGAATTTTCAAAGTTAAAATCTCTCCTTATTACATCAACCATAGCCTCTTGTCGCTTAGAGGAAGATTAGAGACTGAAAAAAGCTGCGATGGCTCAAATTAATTAATGATAGTAAATTGCAAAGAACATGCCAAATAAAAATAAAGACCCGTAAAAAGAAAGCTCTTATATATTAAATAGTTATAAGAATTCTGAAGCCCCAGCCGCAACATGCAATACAAATTTTTGCATAAAATTCAGAAATTTGTATTAGATAAAAAGAGAGCCTTTGATCCTATTTTCTGTTTCGTCGATTCTTTTGATAGTGGCGCACAGCGATATTGTGCTCCTTTAACGTACGGGAAAAATGGTGGCTGCCGTCGTTACGCGATACAAAATAGAGATAAGGCTCATTAGTAGGGTTTATAGCTGCCGAGATGGCCTCTGCGCCGGGGTTGGCTATGGGGCCGGGCGGTAGACCGGCATTGGTATAGGTATTATACGGTTCCTTTCTTTGAAGATCCTTTCTCCTCAGGTTTCCGTCAAAATCCTCTATGCCGTAGATAACGGTCGGGTCGCTCTGAAGCGGGATGCCTCGGCTCAATCTGTTATGAAAAACGGCGCTTATGGTTCTCATCTCGCTGACGAGGCCGGTCTCTTTCTCTATGATGGAGGCCAGTGTTATAACCTCCTTAATCTCCATGCCGCGGCGAAGGGCCATAGCCTTGAATTTTTCATTATATACCTCTTTAAAACGGTCGGTCATCATAACAATAAGGTCGTCTACATTGGCGGCCCTTGTCACTCTATATGTATCGGGAAAGAGATAACCTTCAAGCGTAGGACCGGGAAGAGCGAGTCTCTTTACAGTCTCTTCGGATAAGGCCTTTTCTATAAATAGAGCATGGCCGGTCATATTGGCGGCCACGAGAGTTTTGGCGATATCTTTTATACAAAAACCCTCGGGCACGGTAATGGAATGATACCTCACCTTTCCGCTTTCGAGCGCGGTAATGAGCTCATTCGGGCTCATATCGGTCCTGAGTTCGTACTCTCCGGCCTTGATCTCCCTATGCGAGCCGCGAATGCGCCCAAGCGCCTTAAAACCAGTCTTCGACTCTATCAACCCCGCACGAGTGAGCTTTTCAATAATCTGGCCAAAGTTCTCACCCCTCTCGATAGTAACGACACGAACTTCGCCGACCTTCGACATAGGGGTATAGAGCATATTGTAGGTATAATATCCAACTATCAGGAGAGCTACGATAAAGAGAGCGGCAATGAGTTTAAAGAGGTTTTGCATATTAGCTTAGGACCTGCCGGAATTTGGAGCTGAATTTTTTTGTGCGTCAAGATAACCCTGGAGTATATAAGCGGCGGAGAGTTTGTCAACGACCTCTCTGCGCTTTGCCCTTGAAACGTCGCCCTCAATAAGAACACGCTCAACGGCAACGGTCGAGAGCCTCTCGTCCCACAAGACGACCTCAACCGTTGTCTCTTGCCTGAGTTTCGTTAAGAACTTTTCCACATAAAGAACCATGGCGCCCGAGGTGCCGTCCATATTCATCGGCATGCCAGAGACTATCTTTTCGACCTCATACTCCTCGGCAAGCGACACGATATCGGCAACATCCTTTGCAATCGAAACCCTTTTAATAACCACAACAGGGGTAGCCATAATACCGAGCGGATCGGTGACGGCGACGCCTATTCTTTTTTTACCAATATCTAGTCCCAGCAGTCTCATAGGGTAGAATATATCTATTAAGCGGCACGGATTCAATATAATTCTTAACGAGTCGCCAAAGAGCGGGCAAGGCTTGACTTACCAGAGGGCTATATATTATTCTTATAAAGCACGGGCGGTTGACTCAGCGGTAGAGTGCCACCTTCACACGGTGGAAGTCACTGGTTCGAACCCAGTACCGCCCACCAGTTTTTTTCTTCTAAAACAACAACTTACGCGGTGGCGTCTTTGACCTATCGTTTTCAATTGGCCAAATTGTAATAAAATCAGCCTGAAACAATGGACTGGATTAGACTCTATAGAATTGTTCGAACTCATCTAAGATTTTGATTTTAGCAGGTAAACAGGGAAGCCAGAACAAGATCATGCCCTTACGAAAATTGTCGATATCCCCCTCTTAATCACTCTGTCGGGGGTTCGAACCCCTCCCCGGGAACCAAGTTAATCATGGAGTTAGCCGTTTCGGTCAGCCCTTTTTTCCTGGCTGAACTAAACGCGTTGCGAAGATTATGAAGACGGAAACCTATAATCTTTTCCCTCTTCATGGCCCCGTGAAAGCCTCTGTGAACGTTGCGGACAAGGACCTTTCTTCCCGCTTCGCTTGTCAGTACGCAACCTGTTGCAGAGTCGGCCTTCCTCGCCTTTGCTAGCAGAGATACAGGCCTTAAAACTCATAGCCCAGGGCGAGCCTGAATATATCCTGGCTGACGTTGGTAAGCCCTATCGCCCCGCCGAACTTTACCATGACCTTTTCCGTGGCGTGTATTTTAAGGTTTGGAGCGAAGTAGTGCTGGGTGAGGTTTCCATTTGCGGTCAAACCCTTGTCGCTATCACCCAGGCCGCCGAAGATTTCAAGGCCGAGCGTTACGCTTTTATGGACCTCGCTTTTGTCCTCCATATGACCGGAAGAACCGCCGCCAAAAGCCCGGAGGCCGTAATTAAGGCCCACCGCGTACCCAAAGGCAGTTACCCCCGTGTCCAGATCGCTCTCGTTTAGCCAGTTCAGAGCCACATCGAACCTATCGGTAATATCGTGGCCGAGGATGAGCCTTGTCTCAAGCACCCGTTCCCTCGATGGCCTGGATTTATGCTTTTCCGACGCATCCTCCCTGCCGCTCATCTCCATCACGTACTTGGTGTCCTCACTCAAATCTTCGTACTCTACGTAAAGTACGGGGTTTAAGAATGTCCCGTATTCAAAGAGACGGTACCGGCCTTCCAACCTGAAACCCGTGAAATGATACCCGTCTTCACCGGAGGTCGTCTGCCCCTCGACCATGAACTCAGCCGTAAACCTCTCCGTTATCCCCAACTCGAATTCGACCATCTGGGCAGTATAATTGGTGCCGTCCGGCTCCTGGCCAATATCCATCATCAGCATGATCTCCATCTCCCCCGGCTCGGCGGTGTGATGGTTGTAAAGGACGAAGTTAGCGCCGTTAGCGCCGTAGACAAAAGACGGAAGGACTGCGAACGCTCCCAACAACAATACGACTGCCAGATACCTGCTTTTTTTGTACATGGTCTATATCTCCTTTATGGATTGCAGTTATTATAATTTTGAACCGGTAAATACCATAGGGCTCGTTGCTTCGAACCACTAATTAATAAGTGTTTCTTCTAAGGCGCCTTCTTTATATCCCTTTCCGTATCTGTAAATATACCTTCTTTGAGCTTCATTAAATGCTCCATCACCAAATGTACCTTTGAGTCTATGCGTACAAGGTGCCTTCTTATCTCGTCCGCCTCTCGGTCTGCACGCCCGCTTGAGAGTCCGTGGGCCTTCATGGCGTGCTCGCTTACGGAATTAAGCATATTGTGGAGGGATCTGATGTCGAGCTCCATATGGGTCAGGCCGTTAGAGAGAGTTCCTCTTTCCCTGTAAGGTCTTATAACAAGACAGTAAAGGACAGCAAACAGAAGAGCCAGGAAGAGGAGCGACTGTACCCATACGCCCTCCCAGGTCGGATAGATACCCAGGAAGCGAATCGTCGGGAGCCCTTCGGCAACGGTAGAGGATATCCATCCGGCCTCCTGTAGTTCGTGTGTTCCTTTTCCCGCAAAACTGAAGGCAAGGTAATAAAGGAGGGTTGACGTTACAGCAAAGAACGGACCTATGGGAATGCGCACGCTCGTATATTGGATGATGATAAAAACTCCGACAAGGGCAAGAACCCCAATAATGAATCCCGAGGCAATTATGGAACTCTCTCCCCCGGACGAGGAATAGAGGGCCCCGTAAAATAGTATCGTCTCCGCCCCTTCTCGATAGACGGCGAGGAAGGCCGCAAACCCGAGGGCGAAGAGGTTGGCTCTCGTGAGCGAACCCTCGACCTTCGACCTTATATAATTCTGCCACCGCCCTATCTCTATCTTGCTTATGAGCCAGTAGCTAACGTAAAAGAGGACCGCGGTGGCAAGGAGCATGGTAACGCCTTCAAGGGCCTCCCTGCCCGCGCCGCTTATCTTAATCAGCGTCTGTAGCAAAATAGCGGTAATGACGCTTGCTACGAGGGCCGCTCCCGCACCTTTATAAATGGTCCTGACCTTATCAGTATGTCCGGATTTTACAAGCCATGCCGAAAGGGCGCTTATAACGAGTATGGCCTCGAAGCCCTCCCTCAGGATTATTATGAACGACTTGAAAAAGAGCGAAAGCGCAGACTCTTTTGGTCCGCCATTTACCGGTAGGCTCCGGGCTACTTCCTTGAGAGTTGAGACCAGCAGGTCAACTTTCTCCATGACCCCGGAGACGGGTCCTCCAGGGTCCATGGCGTCTCTGACCGTCCCGAACATCTCTTCGATATCCAGTTTACGCCTCTCGGATATGTGAAGGCTTATGGCGGCTTCCAACCCCCCGCCCTCGAAGAGTTCGAGGTATGCCCGTGACACGGTGTCCTGCGCCTCTATTACATTCCCTTCGCCATACGCTTCCCCGGCCGAATGCAAGGCGGTCTCTATTTCATCCGCCACGAATGACCAATCCGCACCGCCTGCAATGGCAAAGGGGGCTGCAAAGGGGACAAGCAAAAAAGCTATTAAAATAATTTTCTTTAACATAGAAAGACCTCCAAAGGTTGATATTGATAATGAATATCACTTTCAATACGGCCTGTCAAGGTTTTTCTTTCCCGCTTGTTTTAATGAATCTCAACGAGCGCCTTGCACCCAACTGTGATAAAATCAGTCCGAAACTATGGAATTAACTGGACTCTATGGAATTATTGGAATCGGCCTAAGGCTTTGATTTTATAGGTTAAAAGGGGAAACCAGAATAAAATCATGACCTTGCAAAAATACGTCTTCTCATTTTCACACGGTGGAAGTCACTGGTTCGAACCCAGTACCGCCCACCACTTTTCCTCTTCTAAAACAACTGCTTACGCTGTGGCGTCTTTGGCCGTCTCTTCCGAGTCGGCCAAATTGTGCTAATTATGATAAAATCGGTCCGAGTCAATGGAAGATATTATGAATTGTCTAGTTCAGCTTTACGATTGTGATAAAATTTTGTAGCCACCCTATAAATCGATAAGTCTGAGCTATGAATGATAAGCTTAAGAAAGGCCATTCGGAACTTTTAGCAGATTTTAAAGGATTCGGCGAGGTACTTGCTACACCTGCGCACCTCAAAGGAGATCCAAGAAATATTGATTCCCGGCAATAACTTTTAAGCGCAACAATCTATAATTCTATTCCCTTAACCATGTTCCTACCCTCCTCTTTAGCACGGTATAACTCACCATCAGCCGCCGAGACGAGCGTGCTTGAATCACTTACCTCACCGGGAATCGTAGATGCGACTCCGAGACTTATGGTGACATAATCTGATATTACTGACGCAGGGTGTTTTATGCCAAGCGACTCGACCTTCGCCCTGAGTATCTCGGCCAGCCTGGTTGCCGTATTTTTGTCGGAACTGGGTAGAATCACGATAAATTCCTCTCCACCGTAACGGGCAAGCATATCGCCGCCCCTGACAGTCTTCGATTTAAGAGACAGGGCAACGCTACGCAGGCATTCATCTCCGGCGGCGTGGCCCAGGGTATCGTTATAAGATTTGAAATAATCGATATCAATCATGATGACGGAGATAGCCGTCTTCGTGCGCTTCGCACGGTTCCACTCGTTCTTGATGGCCTTTTCATAGCTCCTGCGGTTGGCAAGACCGGTCAGTCCATCAACAAACGATAGTTCCCTTAATTTTTCTTCAAGTCGTTTTCTCTCGGTAAGATCCTCCTTAATGGCTACGTAGTGCGTGATCGCGCCATCGGCGGATTTAATAGGGGAGATTGAGGCCGACTCCCAGAAGAGCTCTCCGTTCTTCTTCCTGGTGTGGAGCTCTCCGCGCCATTCGTTGCCGGAGCTGATCGTCTTCCAAAGCGTCTTGTACTCCTCATCCGAGGTATGGCCTGATTTCAGAAAACGAGGGTTTTCTCCAATGACCTCCTCAGCCTCGTACCCGGAGACCTCGCAGAACTTCGGATTTACGTAGGTCAGATCGCCATTGAGGTCGGTTATCATGACTGTTACCGGGCTCTGTTCCACGGCGCGCGAAAGTTTCCTAAGATCCTCCTCGGCCTTTTTTTGTTCTGTAAGATCGTGGAGTATGGCGGTAAACGATCGACAATCTCCAATGAACGTTTCGCTTACGGCAAGGCGTATTGGGTAGACGGTCCCGTCTTTCCTCAGGGCCTCCACATCTCGGCCTACTCCTATAATTCGCTTTTCCTTCGTACGAATATACCTTTCAAGGTATGCGTTATGGCTGCTATGGTAGGGCTCAGACATAAGGATATCTACGTTCCTGCCTAACACCTCGTCGGCGGAGTAGCCGTACATCTTCTCCGCAGCCATATTGAAGCTTTTGATAGTTCCGCCGTCATCAATGACGATGATGCCGTCCGCGGCGTTCTCCTGAATAGTACGCAGAAAGGTCTCGCTCTCCCTTAGCGCCGCTTCGACGGACTTCCTCTGCGATACCTCCAGCTGGAAGGCCGACAGAAGGCCGAGACACAAGATGACGGCTACCGCTATCGTGATGGTAAACGCCAGTAGATGTGTGTTGACGGCTGCCTGGAGAGGCAGTGAAGTCGTGGTCTTGACAAATACCGCCGCATACATTCCCGTGTAATGCATCCCAACGACCGCCAGCCCCATAACGAGAGCGCTTAGGAGGTGGAACAGATTTTCGTGACCTTTTTCTTCTTTGCAAAAGTAGAGCAAGAGCCACAGAGCGGTATAGGACGCGGTTATGGCAATGATTATCGAAAGGAAGAATATACCCGGCCTGTAACGTGCCATGGCATCCATGCGCATTGCCGCCATGCCCATGTAATGCATTGAAGAGATTCCAAGCCCCATCAGGACGGCTCCGAGGAGATGGTTATATCTGCTTATCTTCTTGCGCCCGACGTGGTAGAAGGCGTAAGCCGATACTGCGATAACAATCAACAGGGAGATAAAGGTAAGAGAAAGGCCGTATGTGACTTCGACCGGCAGATGAAATGCCAGCATACCGATAAAGTGCATCGCCCAGATGCCCCCACCCATACAGACAGCGCCTGATACCAACAATGTCCAGCGTTGTTTTGCGGTGGCAGCCAGGCGAAAGCGTGTCGAAAGAAAGAGTGCTACGTAAGCGGCAATTGAGGCCACCACATAAGAAAGGGCGACAAGGGTAAGATTGTAATGGCTGTCAAGGATTGGCCTGCTTAAAAAATCAGGATCTACAAATAAGGAGAGCATCGAAACAACCCCAATCAACTAACTTAAGACATGTTGACTCAATCCATTCCTTAATGCTCATGGGGAGAGGTGTCATCAACACCCTAAACGGGAAAGGCCTACGGTGAGGAATAATTATAATATAATTCTGATTTAGGGTCAACTTTTCGAGATAAGTGATTAACGATGGAAATGTTTTAAATACTGGGTAATCTTTATGGGTGGGCTTTAGACGTCCTTGTATCCCTTTCAGGGCCCTTGCCGAAATCCACGCCCAGGTCAACTTCCTCACCGGGGTCGAGTGCGCCGGTCTCCTCTCCCTAGATCGCCCCAGGGTAGAGAGGGGGGCTGCATAATATTAGCGGCCACCGGAGACCAGAAACGCTATTGTGCTAAGAAAAACTATCTCACTACAGGGGTTCACTCCACCCCAATGTGATAAAACTTATGATAAACTTCATGACGCTACGCTACTTGACATACCATTAATGCGTACTATCGTAGGCTCTTTTAAAGTGACTCCCTGTATGGAATCCTTACGGTAAATGTGCTCCCCTCGCCTTCTTTGCTCTTCACCTCCACAGTACCGCCGTGAAGCTCCGTGAGACGTTTTACCAACATGAGTCCGAGACCGGTACCCTCGTATTTCTTGGTAAAGACATTCTCCAGCTGTTCAAAGGGCGTAAAGAGTCTCTCAATATCCTTTTCCGGTATACCGATGCCGGTATCGGTAACGCTTACCTCCAGCATCCTGTTCGGATCCGCGCCGATAGACCTTGCCGAGAGCGAAACACTTCCGCCGTCCGGGGTGAACTTTACGGCGTTAGAGAGGAGATTGTAGGCTACCTGCTTGAATCTTACCGGGTCCACATAGACGATACCTATATCGTCCGCAATGTCCAGTGAAAGCTCTATGGAGCGCTTCTGGGCCGTCTCCTTTAGGATAAGCCCGCCGGTCTTGAGCAGTTCAGAAATATTGGACATCTCAAGCTCAAGCTGCATCTTTCCGGCCTCCACCTTCGAAAGATCGAGTATGTCATTTACTAGATCCAAGAGGTGTCGTCCGCTCTTAAATATAAGCTCGCACTGTCCTTTCTGCACTTCCGTTAGCTTGCCGACCATATCGTCCTTGAGCATCTCCGAGAAGCCGATTATCGAATTAAGGGGGGTCCTGAGTTCGTGTGACATATTCGCCAAAAACTCGTCCTTCAACCTGTTGACTTTTTCCAACTCGATATTCTTTATTCGAACCTCATCGGCCCGCTTACGTTCCGTGATATTCCTGTATATTATCTGCGTTCCGGACACTTCATTATCCTGATAGACCGGAGTGATATTGCATTCGATAAAGAAGGGCCTGCCGTCCCTGCGCACGGCCTCAAGTTCGAGCCCTTCTACGGTCTCGCCGCCAAGGACCCTGGCGAAAGCCTTGTCGGCAAGCGGAACCGATCTCTCCGGCAGAAAGTCCCGGAAGTCTTTGCCAATCCCCTCTTCGGCCTTTACTCCGGTGTTCTTCTCATCTCCCGGAGAGATATAGGTATAATGGCCCCCGGCGTCGGTCATCAGGATGGCGTCGTAACTCCTCTCGGCGATTCCCCTGAACTTCTCCTCGCTTTGCCTGAGACGTTCTTCCGCCTCAAGCTTTTCGGTAATGTCCCTTGCATGCGTTATCAGGTGCGTCTCTCCACGAAGAGTAATGGTGTCGGCCGAGAAGATAATCGAGCGTAACTCACCGCTACGGGTGCAAACCTTCGTAGCGAAGTTCTTAATACAACCGTCTCTCTTTAATATCTCGACCATCCTATCGCGGTCGGAGGGGTCTCCCCAGAGATTCTTTCCGGTCGTGGTATCGCCGACGAGCTCGTCGCGCTCGTAGCCAAACAGCTTCAACATTGTATCGTTCACCTCAACGATCAGGCCGTCGCTCACCCTGGTTATCGCCATGATGTCGGACGAGGCATAGAAGACCTTGGAGAACCTCTCTTCGCTGTCCCTCAGAGCCTCTTCAATCCCTTTACGCTCCGTGATGTTGCCGAATATTGCAATAAAATACCCTTTACGCGGACAGTATGCCGCGACGGAAAGCCATATCTCCAGGGGTTTGAAATAGATTTCAAACCTGGCCTGCCTGCCGGTCAGAGCAACGTCGCCGTAGATGTCGAAGAGTTCCGGGTGTGTTTCCTTGATTGTCGGTATCGCCTGAGTGACCCTTTTGCCGACCACATCCTCCTTTTTGAGTCCGGTAAGAAGCTCAAAGTAGTCGTTTACCTCAAGGTAGACCCAATCAACCGGCTTGCCGAGTTCATCGAACTCCATCTTGCAGTAGGCAAAACCCTCCTGCATGTTCTCGAACAAACGGCGGTATTTCCCCTCGCTCTCCCCGAGAGCTTCTTCCGCTTGTTTGAGTTTCGTTATGTCAAGTACCGTACCGAGGGAACGCACGGGAATCCCGTCCTCGTCATACTCGGTCTTGCACCTCTCATTTACATACTTAACGCTTCCGTCTTCCATCAGGAGGCGGTGGACGATATCGTAGACGGTTTTGTTCTCTACCGACTCCCGGTAGGCCCTGGCGACCTCTTCCCGGTCTTCGGGGTGAATCCTCTCCATAAAAGCATCAAAAGAGGACTCTATCTCTTCAGGGTCCATGTTGAAGATACGGTAGACCTCATCGGACCAGTAGAGTTTGCCGTCTCGAAGGTCGTACTCCCAATGACCCAACCCCGAGACTCGTTCGGCCTCTAAGAGCCTTCTTTCTCTGTCTCTGAGCGCCTCATTGGTCTTTATCAGCTCTTCGGTGCGCTCCCGGACCTTCTCTTCAAGATCGTAATGGGCACTTCTAAGAGCATCTTGGGCCGCCTTAAGCTCCGTTACATCGTGGGCCATAGATGCGGCTCCTATCACCTCGCCGCCCCCTGTGACCAGCGGTGTATTATACCACTCGCAAAATATGGTCCTACCGTCCTTTGTGACGTTCAGGTTTGTGCTTCTCTCGCCGCCCTCTCTTTCCATAAGATCTTGCCATACCTTATCCACATGGCCTCTGGCATCTTTGTGGATGATAAAGTCGGCATGTCGGCCAAGGGCTTCTTCCCTTGTATAGCCAAAAACCTTCTCGGCGGCCTGGTTCCACTCCACAACCTCGAAGTCGGTGTTCCACTCTATGGCTGCGAGAGGGGTCCTCTCTATGTGGAGCTGGCAGCGCTGTTCCGATCTCAATAACTCATCTTCATAGCGCCGTTTGATCTGTGTGTAATCCCTGCATACGCCGATTAAACCGCACGGCTCGCCTTCCCGGTCAAGCATTACGGAACCGCTCAGAAGCACCGGTATCTCCACCCCGCGCTTTGAGATGAGCGTAGTATCCATAGACCTGATAGACCTTGTTTCAATAGCCTGCTCCATCTCGGCATAATGGCTCTTATGCTCACGTTCCGGAAAGAGCTTCTCAAAAGTCAGACCGGAAATATCCTCGTCCGAGTAACCAAGCATCCTCTTGGCGGACTTATTAAGCCTCAGCACCCTTCTGTGCATATCCAGGACGATCAGGGCGTCACCCATATAATCGAAATAGGCCTTATACTCGTCCCGGTCGCTCTCCGCGGCTACGCCCTCTGAGGGCTTCGCGCGAAGCTCCGCCAGCTCTTTTATAAGCTCTTCCTTTGTCTTTTCATTATCGTTCATATGTCATCTCTGGTGGTCCGGCCTCAACCCCCGGCGTCCTTAAACTCGTCATAGACCTCGGCTATCTTGCCGTGGATATCCAAAAAGACCTCAAGCACCCTCGGATCCAGGTGCCCGGGCATGGACCTTCCGTCCCCCTCGGTCAATATCTTTAATACGGTATCGTGGTCAAACGCCCTCTTATAGGGCCTTACGCTCCTCAGGGCGTCGTACTGGTCCACGATATTCACGATCCTGCCCTCTATAGGGATATCCTCTCCCCGAAGCCCGGCGGGGTAGCCGCTTCCGTCCCACCTCTCATGATGTGTGAGCGCAATCACCCGGGCCTTCTTGAGATAATCGGATACCGGGTTCTCAAGGATCGCGGCCCCGACCGTGGTATGGGTCTTCATCAGAACAAACTCCTCGCTGGTAAGTCCCCCTGTCTTCAGGAGTATCTCGGAAGGAATGGCTATCTTGCCGATATCGTGGAGCGTCGAGCCATACTTGATCGTCTCCGACTCCTCATCAGAGAAGCCTAGTTCAATCGCAAAGAGGCCGCTGTACTCGCGGACCCTTATTACATGATTGGCCGTCTCGTGATCCTTATACTCCGCTACGGAGGTAAGCTTTTCGATGGTGTCGAGGTAGCCTTCCTTTAAGAGACTGTTGGTGCCGACAAGCTCCTCGTTTGCCGCCCTCAGCTCTTCGAAGGCGGTCTGCAGGTCAGAGGTCTTCTTGTTGACCTCCGCTTCCAGCATCCTGTTATACTCGATTATAAAGTCGTCGTACTCCTTGGCCTTCAAGAGATTTCCGACCCTGACGGCAAGCTCCGACCTGTCGAAGGGCTTTGAGAGGAAGTCGTTGGCGCCCATAGAGAGCCCCTTGACCCTCGACTCCATATCGGCGAGGGCCGAGAGTATTATGATCGGGACGAAAGAAGTGTCCGGGCTCTCCTTGAGCCTCTTGCAGACCTCGTAGCCGTCCATGCCCGGCATCATTATGTCGAGCAGGATGAGGTCGGGAAGCTCGGCCGAAACCTTATCAAGCGCCTCCTGTCCGTTTGACGCCGTATCGACCACGTAGTTAAGGCTTTCAAGCAGTATCTTGAGAAGCTTTCTGTTGGTATCCTCATCGTCCACCACCAGTATCTTTCTTGGCGCGTCTTCCATTATCATCAGTCAAATCCTTTCAAGGAAAAGAAGAGCTCTTTATTAAAGATCAGCGGCATGACCTGTAATAACCTTTATAAGCTTGAAGAGCTCTTTGTATCTTATGGGTTTCGCCATATAACCGTCGCAGCCTGCCTTGAGCATGCGCTCGCGGTCGCCCTTCATGGCGAATGCCGTGAGCGCGATTATCTTGATGTCGCGGGTCTTCTCATTCCCTTTCAGGAGTCTCATGGCGGTAATGCCGTCGATGTCCGGAAGCTGAATGTCCATCAGTATCAATTCCGGTTGCTCAACATTGGCGAGCCTTATCCCGGCTTCGGCCTCCACGGCCTGAAGCACCTCATACCCGGCGCTCTCCATGAGATCGCTGGCAAGCTTCATATTAATGGTATTATCTTCGATAATCAATATCTTCATCAGATCTCTTTTTTGAGCAATCTTCTTATTTCGGTTTTAAAGAATCGTCTGCCGAAGGGGCGCTTTCCTTTACGGGCCCCATTGGGGGATCGGGACAGACGTCGCAGCCGACGGTTCTCCGTCCCAGCGCACAGTCCACCTCCCTGACGAAGTCCTCTGCCCTGTAATCCCACTTCTCGACTATATCAAAAACATTACCACTTAGTATATCACGATCCTCATCCGTGAGGACCTTTGCCGTGAGTATAATGACGGGGATCACGGAGGTCGGCCGGTTCGACCTTAACGCGCTCACAACGTCAAAGCCCGAGACCTCCGGCATAATCAGGTCGAGGACAAGGAGGTCGGGACTATCTTCCATCGCCGCCTCGATACCCTCTTCTCCGCCATAGGCCCTCCGGACCTTGTAGCCCGCCTCTTCAAGGTTACGGGAGACAAACTCGACGGACTGCGGGTCGTCATCTATGACAAGGACCTTCAGCTCTCCGGCTCTGTCGTCAAAGCCGAGTCTTTCGAGCGTTTCAAAGAGCTCGCGCCTCTCCACGGGCTTATGGAGTACCGCCGACGCCCCAAGAGAAAAGCCCTTCCTCGAATCCGCAACTATGGAGTGTATTACCACCGGTATATTACAGGTCGCATCGTCATCCTTGATCATCTGCAAAAAGTCCCATCCGCTCATGGACGGAAGAAGGATGTCGAGCACTATGAGGTCAGGCCGCATCAGCGCGGCAGCCTTAAGCCCATCCTCGGCCGTTTCGGACGTCATGGTCCTGTAGCCCCTCTCTTCGAGCTGGGCCTTGGTAATGTCGGCAGCCTTTGCGTCGTCCTCTACTATAAGGACGAGCGGCCCTTTTTCACTAGACATCTCTTGGAGAGGCTTCTCCGGCAGGAATAGCGACTCTTCGGCTGTGGCTCCCTCATCCGCCATGTACGGGATCCTTACGGTAAAGGAGGAGCCCTCGCCTTTTTTGCTCCTGACCTCCACCGTGCCGCCGTGAAGCTCGGTGAGACGCTTTACCAGCATGAGGCCGAGGCCGGTGCCCTTATATTTCTTGGTAATGGCTCCCTCAAGCTGCTCAAAGGGTTTAAATAGTCTCTTCTGGTTCTTTTCGGATATCCCTATGCCTGTATCCGTTACGCTTATCTCCATCATCCTGCCCGAGTCTTTCTCAACTAAACTGGCCGCGAGCGAGACCGTTCCGTGGTCATGGGTAAACTTGACTGCGTTGGAGAGGAGGTTATATACGACTTGCTTTAGTTTACGCGGGTCAACGGAGGCGATGCCGAGCCTCTCATCCAGGTCCAACTCAAGCCCTATGGAATGAGACATGGCCTTCTCTTTTACGATCATCAGGCTGTTTTTGAGCAGTCCGGGTACAGAGACGCCCTCAAGGTCGAGGGTCATCTTGCCGGCCTCTATCTTCGAGAGGTCCAGTATGTCGTTAATAAGGGATAGGAGGTGCTGTCCGCTCGTGAAGATATCGTTACAGTAGTCCTTCTGCTTGTCGGCCATCTCTCCCATCAGCCCGTCCTTCAATATCTCCGAGAATCCGATTATGGCGTTAAGAGGTGTTCTCAGCTCATGGGACATGTTGGCCAGAAACTCGCTCTTCATCTTGTTCGACTCTTCGAGCTGGATATTCTTCTGCCCTATCTCCTTGCCTTTCTGCTTTAGCTGCGCCGAGAGTTCCTTGAGATCGGCATACTGTTTTAGATTATTAAGCTCTATGCCGAGATGTATCGAGAGTTTTTCGATAAAATCCTTTTTGAGATCGTCCATCTGCGCGGTCGAGGCTATTACGAGCGCTCCTAATACTTTCTCGCGATAAGTCACAGGATGGATAAAGACCGCCAGGGGCTTTATCGCGGCGCCTCCGGCCTCACACCCCTCGGCCTCACAGGTGAAATCGATCTCGTCACCCTCAAGCACCACGGGCCTCAGGTCGACGCAGACCCTGTTTACGTGGCTCTCGTCCTCAGAAAAGGCCCTGACAAAGCACTCGGGATTCCCTTTGGAGGCTACGCATACGGCTTTTCCGGACCATTCGTCGTAGCGGTAGAAAGCCGCGCAAGGTAAGGGCAACCGCTCGCCGAGGATGGAGAACATCTCTTTGAGTTCATACTCCTCGTTGAAGGAGGAGTTAAAGAGGGCTATCAGCCTCGTCATGGTGCCCTCGTACTCGGCCTTCGTTTTGAGTTCGTTGTTCCTCGCATCGAGTTCGGACTGGGAAGAAATGAGCGCCCTGTTGAGATTCTCAAGCTCCCCGCTCCTTGCGGCAAGTTTCGATTGAGAACCGAGCAACTCTATGTTGCTCCTCTGAAGCTCCTCGGTCCTTACGGTTAGCGCGCGCTCGAAGCGCTCGACCGCACACTGCTGCGCCTCGGCGAACTCGTTAACGGCACGGTAGAGGTGGCGGAACTCGTCTGTCACCTCCTCTTCGGGAACCCTGATGGAGAGATCTCCCGCGCGCATCTTCCGCGCGGCCTCTGAGAGGCTGACAACCGGACGAACGACCCTTCTTGAGACCAACAATGTAATCAGGATGATCGACAGGATTCCTAAGGGTATTCCGGTTGCGAGCATCGAGTTTCTGGTCGCATAGAGGCTGGCGAAGACCATCTCGTTTGGAATCTTATAGAGAAGATTCCAATAACGGGTCCTGTCGGACGGGTCGAAAAAGACCTTCTTAAAGCCCTCGATATGGTTCTCGTGAGGTTGGTGGTACACAAACTTGTCATGCCGGTCGAAAGAACCGTCGTCGTCAAGCTCGTAATCTATGTCGGAGACCGAAAACCCGTGGCCAAGCTCTCCACCGAACTCCTTTGCGCTGTCGGGATGGCGAAGGAAGTAACCTTTATCGTCTATGATGTAGGTCTCTATCCCGGTCTTTGGGATGATGGTGTCGAAGATCGGGTCGGCAAGGATATTCAAGACGAGAACTCCGCTTACGACGTCAACCTCATCGTAAATGGGGGTCGAGAGCCTGAGCATTGGAGTATGGGGGGTCTCAATAGGCCCCCGCTCACGGTTGAGGGTCACATCGGAAGAATAGAACTCTCCGGATTCTAACTTTATGGCCTCTGTAAAATAGGGGTAGTCGGCCTTGTTCTGGAGCTCTTCTCTAGGAACGATACGCGCGGCCATGCCGAGGAGTTCGACGCGAACGATCTCGTTACCGTCCTTATCCAGGTAGCGTAACTGGCTGTAGCCGGGATTGTTTCTCATAAAGGAGTCGAAGATGGTGGCGAGCCTTCCGCGCCACTCGTCGATGGTGCTCTCCCCTACGACGTCGAAGCCGTCGTCATCCATGGCCCGAATGATGCCCTGTATGGGCGGCGTGCTCTTTATTACCTTCAGGTCGGCCCTGGAGCTTTTGAGCAAATAGCCGACACCGACGGTCAGTTGCTCGATCTCTTCCCCGGCGAACTCAACGGCCGTCTTTTCGGCGACCTTAAAACTGTGCCAGTAGGTGGTGCCCCCAAGGATGAGAAGCGCGCAGAAGACCAAAAAACCCAGCCCTAAGAGGGTCTTACCCCTGAGTCCTATTTTGAGATTACTGCCACTCGTATCCATCTGGTCTCCCCTTTACCTTATAATGAGAGATAACGACTTGACTAAAACTCGCTTGCCTTAACGGGTGAGGCTTCAACAGGATAGGATACAAGAGGCAGCTTGAGTAGTATCGTGCTATATTTCAAAAATCAAATGATAGTGCAGAGCATGAATATAATATTATATTATACATAATCTAATGACGATATGTAAATAGCAAACAAGGCCCATGCCAGACATAAGATAGTACAAACGATAAAAATTACTTATTGAAATTATAAATTATAGGCTTTAAAATAATGAAAAGAAGAAGGTGCTTCCCTTCTCCCAATCTTGGAGTGGATGCGCCTATAGGGCTATCAGGAGATCATTATATGACGAGCGACATATATAATGGGTTAAAACCGGTTTCAGACGACAACTTCCCAAAAAGATGCAATACCTGCGGCGAGATATATTACGACCAGGAGGACTTTCTGGCAAAGACCGCGAAGGCGGGTTTGAAGACGGGGCTTAAAGAATCCTACGATGAAGACGACAATAGGATCGTGGAACTCTTTCGTAACTGCGCGTGCGGCTCCACCCTGCTTGAAAACTTTGAATGCCGCCGGGACGAAACGGATCAGGGCGAAAAGAGGAGGGTTCTCTTCCGGGCGCTTCTCGAAAAAATCATATCGAAAGGTTTTGACGAAGAAGTCGCCGACATGGAGCTTAGGAAGGTAGCGCGGGGCAAAGAGAGCGAACTGATAAAGGGTATCGGACTCGCGGACGGTATCGACAGGCTCCTCGGAGAACTCAGAGCCATTCCATACCGACCCTTGATGACCGCAAGATCGTAGTAACTAGAACGAATCCACACGAACCGTCAATCGTCTTCGTAGACCCTTGTGGTCATTGCCTTTATCTGGTCGAGTTCTTTCATTCCAAGGACCTTCTCGATCAGTACGTTGGTAAGCCTGGACCCCCTTGACACGAGCACCTTGCCGCTAATATTCTTGATATCTTCCGCAAGCAACATCCCGTCCCGAAGGGCCTCAAAGGGCATGGTGCCGGCATGCGTCTCGTGTTCAACCACCGGTGCGGAGATCTTTTTCGTGGCGCCTCTCTTTCCGGAGCCGCCTTCAGCAAGCGACTTTCTGTAGAAATTTTCGGCCGCATCGCCAAGCCTCAACCCCACCAGGGCTGCGAGGACGTTCGGGTCGTACTCCTTTGGGGAGAGCTGCTTGATATACTCAAACTCCCTTCTCTTGCTGACATCCTTCTTTTTGCTCAACACCTTATCGTATGCCTTGCAGACGGCCAGTATCCTTGATCCTATATGTATCTCCTCACCCCTGAGGCCGTCCGGGTAGCCGCTTCCGTCGAAGTTCTCCGCATGGCTCCTTATGATGATACCGGACTGAAGGAGCATATCGATATGCGCAAGCAGACGCTGGCTGACTATCGGGGTCTTCTTCATGAAGGCCAACTCGACATCGCTCAAAAAGACCGTGGTTTCAGCCCTCTTTAACACATCTTTCGGCACCCCGATCAGGCCGATGGAGTGAAGGTAGGCCGCAGCCTCGATTAGGTCTACATCCTGCTCCTCAAGCCCCAAGCGCACGGCAAGCGCCCTCGCAAGGGTAGCGACCCTCGAAGTATGTCCGCCAAGCACCGGGTCATAGAGCGACATCAAGTCGGCGAACATGCGAACGAAGCCGAAAAAGTTTTCCCTTATCTCCTTTGTCTTGTCCCTTACCTTCTCTTCGAGGTGCTCGTTGATATCGGTAAGCTCTTCATTGAGCCTCGCCGTCTCCTCGTTGAGCCTCATGGTCTCATCGAAAAGCCGTCTGTTCTCCTGGGTCAGATCGTAGTGCTCAAGGGCCTCTTTGACCGTAATCTTGAGCATGTCGTCGTCCCACGGCTTGGTGATGTATCTGGATACCTCGCCCTTGTTTATGGCCTCCACGACGGAATCGAGATCGGCCTGACCGGTCAGCATAAACCTGATCGTGTCGGGCGAACCATCTTTTACTATGGAAAGGAACTCCACGCCGTCCACCTCGGGCATCCGGTAGTCGGAGATGACCAGAGATACCTTGTTGTCGTCCAGAAGGGCGAGCGCCTCAGCCGCGTTCTCCGCCTTCAAGATACCGTACCCTTCCCTCCTAAAGAGCCTGGAGAGCGAATTCAGGATATTCTTCTCGTCATCTACCAGAAGTATGGTATGCGCTTTCTTTTCCACTTTTATCCCCCATCCTCTTGGCCGCACGGCGCCTCGTCGGCTTCCATACCTTCATACGGAAGATGGATCGTAAAACATGTTCCCCATTCTCCGCTATCGACCTCTATAATTCCATTATGCTCCTCTATGATGCCGTAGGCGATAGAGAGCCCGAGCCCCGTGCCTTCGCCCTGCACCTTAGTTGTAAAGAAGGGATCGAATATCTTGCCAAGCTTGTCGGCCGGGATGCCGTGGCCGTTATCCCTTATCTCTACGACCACATAGTTTTCATTCGGATAGCTCTTTACCCATATCTTGCCGTCATCTGAAACGGCGTGCGAGGCATTAACGATCAAGTTCAAAAAGACCTGGCATAGTTGCTGGGAACGGCAGACTATCCGCGGCAGCTCGCCCAGTTCTTTTATAAGTTTTACCTTGTACTTTATTTCGTGCCAACAGAGCTTTATCGCATCCTCGAGGCATTCGTTGATATCCGAGTGTTTGGCAACGGCCCCGCTCTCCTGGTGTGAGTAGTCCTTGAGGCTCTTTACTATATCGGCGACCCTGTCCATGCCTTCGATCGATTCCGCTACGATCTCGTCGATATCGGTCACTAACTCTTCAAGGCTCACATTCTCACTGTACTCTTCAATAGCTTTCAATATCTCCTTTAGATCGGAAGCGCCGTCCTCCTTTACCTTCATAAGAGATCCGTGAAGCTTAAGAAGGCCTCGCAGGTCATCGGCGTAATCTTTAAGCGAGTTGAGGTTACTCTTAACGTATCCAACGGGGTTGTTTATCTCGTGCGCCACGCCGGCGGCAAGCAGCCCAACGGAGGCCATCTTCTCGGACTGGACCACCTGCGCCCTTGTATCGACAAGGTCTCTGTTCGCCTCCTCAAGCAATGCGTTCTTCTTCTCAAGAGTGAGCTTGTTATCAATGAGCTTATCGTGGGCCACCTTGAGGCTGTCGTAGGCGGCCTGAATCTCTGAGGTCTTCTTGTTTACCTCCTTCTCAAGCTGCCTGTTATAGTCGACTATGAAGTCCTGGTAGTCCTTTATCTCAAGGAGATTTTTCACCCTTAACATAAGTTCGAACTTATCGACCGGCTTTGTAAGGAAGTCGTTCCCCCCTACCTCAAGCCCCCTGTGTCTCGATTCCTTATCGTCCAGGGCCGTAACGAACAGGACCGGTATCATGGCCGTCTTCAAGTCCGCCTTCAATATCATGCAGACCTCAAACCCATCCATGCCAGGCATCATGATGTCGAGCAAGATGAGGTCGGGCGAATTGCTTGCGACCTTTTCAATAGCGTCATTGCCGTCTACGGCCAATACCGTCTCGTAGCCGAGAAGTTGAAGTTGTGTCTCAAGAATCCTTCTATTGGATTCTTCGTCGTCAGCGATAAGGACTTTATGAGTTTTAGAGTTATTAGTCATCTAAGATAACCTTGCATTATTTAAAGCTTCATAGACAAACATGTACTGCGCTATCATGCCGGTCAATATAATATGCCAAACCACGCGTGCTGTCCAGCATTAGGCAGGAAGCCTCCAGAGATATCCCGCCAAAGAGCGGAAAGCCGTCCAAGCGTTTTTTTCGCCCATTCGAATTCGGGTCGGCGGTTCAGGCCGAGAGGACGCCCTCCAGCGTCTCTTCGGCCATCCTTATTGGAAACTCTACAGTAAAGGTCGTTCCTTCTCCAGGCCGGCTCTTGACGCTGATCTCTCCGCCGTGTCGTTTGATTATATTATAGGTGATGGTCAGGCCTAGACCGGTCCCATTGCCGGGCTCATGCGTAGTAAAAAAGGGATCAAAGACCTTGCCCAGATGCTCTTCACCGATACCTTCTCCGCTGTCGGTTATCTCTACGAATACGGTCTCTTCGCCGCTTTTGGTCCTGACGGTAATCAGACCGTTTTCGCCTATGGCCGTAAAGGCGTTATCCAGTATATTAAAAAAGACCTGGTTTGTCTCGCTCGTAAGGCACTCTACGAGGGGTAACTCGGCATAGTCCTTTACAAGCTTGACATTCGGCCCGACCCTGCTCTCAAGAACGCTTAAGGCGGTATCTATCAATTTGTTAAGATTCTGGCGTCTTCTATCGGCGCGGTCTATGTTTGAAAAATCCTTGAGGGTGCCAACGATATCGGTCACCCTGTCGATGCCCTGGTACGACTCGCTTAGAAGCTCTCCCATGTCCTCTTTCAAGAAGTCAAAGTCGAGCTTATCCTTGACGGAATTAAGTTCCACCGCCGCGAGGGCGACCTCCGGAGAATCGATACCCTCAAGAACGCGCCCATAGCTCTCTATGATCTCAAAAAAACTATCCGTAGAGCTTTTTATGGCACCAAGGTTGCTTCGGACAAAGCTCAGCGGGTTGTTTATCTCGTGGGCCACGCCCGCGGCGAGTTGGCCTATTGAAGCGAGCTTTTCGGTTTGAAGCAGCCTGGCCTGTCCGAGCTTGATCTCCATGTTGGCCTTTGTGAGTTCTTCGGTCCTCTCCCGGACCATGCCTTCGAGGTCTCTGCTATAGAGTTCTATCTGCCTGTTCGACTCCTTCAGCTCCTCGGCCATTACAGCGTTATCAATGGCTACCGCCATCGGCCCCGAGATTGAAATAAGCGTCTGCATGTCTTCTTCGGTAAAGAAGCCGCCGCTTGCCTTGTTTATGACCTGTATCACGCCCACGGTTCTTTCATGGACAATCAGCGGGGCCGTCACCATGCTCTTCGTAATAAACCCCGTGTCCTTATCCACCTTGCCGTAGAACCTCTCATCGGCCTGGGCGTCTTCGATCAAGAGCGTCTCGCCGTGCTCGTAGACCCAGCCCGATATCCCCTGGCCGGGCTTTATCCTGAACTTCTTTACCTCTTCTCCCTTTTGGCCCATCGCCACGCTAAAGGTGAGGTCGCCCGTTTCCTTATCCACCAGCAGAACGGAACATGCCTCAGCGCCGACTATCCGCTTGGCTATGTTCATAATATCTTCAAGCAGCCTCGGCAGCTCAAGCATGGAGGATATCATGGTCGATACCTTGACGAGTAGTTCCAGTTCTTTGATACGCTCTGTGAGTTTTTTTACCGTGGTCCTCTTTTTAGTTTCCATCGTATAGAGACCTCTTTGTCGCAGTAAGGGGCTGCAAAAACTCTTCAAGTGAGTTGCAGACAGAAGCCCTCCCTTAGTCTAAAACTTTCTCGCCCGTATCGTCTTTTTTAAAACGGCATAGCGATAGATAACCTCATATAATCCTATTTCCATTCCACAGTCAATCGTTTAATCTCCGTCATGCCTTAACGAAACCGGGAAGAGAGCAAGCGGTGGTCACGGTCTCTTTTGCGGCTGGATATCGAGCGCCTACGCAAAAACCTTAAGTGCGGTAGCAGGCGCTCCCTTTAAGTGTCGCCCCCCTTCCTCTTCCCTCTATCTCCCCTTTAACTTCAGGTACTCCTTGAAGAGATCCTTCCAGTTCTTCATCTCGAATATCGTATTATATGTCCAGGCGCACTCGAAGCTGCAAAAGCATTTCTTGTCGTGTATGCCCTTGACGACCGAGCGCGCCTCTTTCGACTTTAAGAGCGCGGGAAGATCCATACCGAACTTTCTTAGCTCTCCCATCTTCTCGTCAAGAATCTCACAGGGATAGACCGCGCCGTCGGAGTAGACTATCGCAAGAGAGCGCCCTGCGGTACACGGGGCGATATACTTATTCTTCTCAAGCGTCTCCTCAACCCTTCTTCTGGCGAGCACCCCCCTGGCATTTATAAGGTCGCGGCCCACGTAGTTGCTAAATGGCGTTATGGAGCCGCCGAGCATATGTTCTTCGATAAGACGATTCAAGAGCTTATAGCTCTCCATATTAAAGGCCATACTTCCGTCTGACCTGGGTTCGCCCCTTACGGCCGAGGTGGTAACGGCGTCGATCTTGACTTCGTCTATAAGAAAGTGAAATAGCTCTTCCATCTCCTCGGTCGATTGATCGGTCACGGTAATGGTTGCGCTTACTTGAACCCTGGCCTCCTTCATGGCAAGCACGGTCCTTGCCGTTTCGGCTGCACGGTCGAACGCGCCTTCTTTTCCACGTAACTTATCATGGGTAGATTTAAGCCCGTCGAAAGATAAGGATATAAAGAGTTCCGATTTAGTAGCCGGAAGGAAGGCCGTAATAAACTCGACAAGCTTATCCCCGTACCAGCCGTTGGTCGAGACCTCCACGATTCGCGCCCCGGCGTTTATCGCATATAGCTTGGCGATATCTATAAGGTCGTCACGCAAGAATGGTTCGCCTCCGGTAAGCGAGATCACGCCAAGCTCCCCCCGGAGGCTCTTTGTTAGAGATTCGATCTCTTCGATGGTAAGGGTATTTTCGCCCGGATAGCGAAGGTCCTCGCCCTGCCCCTCGAAGTCGCCATAGATAAAGCAATGGCCGCACCTCAGGTTACACCTGTCCGTAACGAAGTGGATAAGGCTAAAGGGAACCGCGTTCAGACGCAGACTATTTAACAAAAGTGTCTTGGGTAAGGACATATTATCATAACGCCAGATTAGCTACCCTGGCTCTCTCCCGAAAATTTTATCCTCGCCCGGTTGTCATTGTGCCACGTCGAGGCATGCTTCCTGTGGGTAATAAGATAGAGCCAGCCCAGATGTATGGCGATAATCTGCATGGCGACAAACGGGTTTAGAGCGGCTATAAAGATAAAGGCGGCTATACAGCAAGGAAAGAAGTAGCCAATATTTAAATCCACAAGAAACGGTATCGACAGGACAAAGAGCGTTACAATGGGCAGGCACCTCGGTATGAATATATAAAAAGGAAATATAAAACGGCTATAAGCGCCTGCGCGCCGGTTAAAGATCACGCCGAACTGCTTTAGGCAGCTATGCACCTGACGCCCCGCGTGACGCGTCAACATCGATATTAGCCTTAAGGGTTCGGTATCGACATACTGAAAGCAGCGGGCCCCGGCATTGGTCCTCGCCCTATAACCCGAGGCCGCAATCTCGATTGCAACCGAGAGCTCGTCCTCCATAGCACCTGTAGGGTAAGATGGAAAGAGTTCTCTCTTATATACATAACACGGTCCCTGAATAATTGCCGAGCTTGCATCGACCCCCTGAAGCTCGCAGAGGTAGGCCTGTTTATGTTCATGCTCGTTCATCTTCTTGCCGGTACGGCTCTTACGGTTAAAGGAATATTCGCAATAGCCGGAAACGACTATAACGTCGTCCGGCGCGTCCTGAAGGTCGGCGACAAGCTTCTTTACCGTATCTGTCTCAAGCTTAACATCCGCGTCGGTTACAAGGATATAATCTGTCGTTGCCTTGAGGCGAGCCGCCTCCAGAGCCATCTGTTTGCCCGGTGCGCTCTCTATAAGTGTAACGTCAAGCTCACGGCATATCTCGGCAGTCGAGTCGGTAGAGTTATTAAGAACGACCATGATCTCCATCTTATCCGGCGGATAGGCCTTCTTTAGATTAGAGACCTTCGGCCCGATCGTCTTTTCTTCATTGGCAGCCGGAATGACGCAAGTAATGCGCGGCCAGTCGCCGGAGCTGGGGCTGGGCCGGGGGATAGAACCGCCTTGCGAGCTCCCGCGCCCTTTGACGCGCAGATAGTAAATATCGTGTATAGAGTAAGAGGTCAGTATTACGGCTAAGATGACAATGATTATCAATAACATTTTTCAGAGTAATTACGAGGTGTAGGTTATTTTGTGAGGGAACTTCGGGCTGCCCCTGCCAGACTATCTATCTGATTATCTGGCAGATTACCTGGCAGGCTATCTAATGGAGAGCGCATAGAGAGCCGCGCCCTCAAGACAGGCCTCCTCGCCGGCCTTTCCCATGACAAGGAGACCCTCTATCCTGTCGGATATCATATCATAATCACTTATTTTTAGCATTTCATTTTTGAGCGCTTTTAAGTATATGTCTCCAAGCGAGAGGGCGAAGCCGCCGATCACAACGACCCTCTCAAGGCCGGAAGCGACAGTTACGGCCAGGAGCGCTCGGGCAAGCGGAGCGGTAGCGCGTGCAATAATGTCCAGCGCCCACGGGTCTCCGAGCCGCGCCGCAGGCACTATGTGGGCTTCGTTCGTAAGCTCTTCGGCTGCGGCCTTGAACTGCCTTGCAATAACGGAGGCCCGAAAACATTCCGGATGGCTAATGGCCATGCTCCTTGCAAGGCGCTCTACTCCGCGCCCCGATGAGATAGCGCCGATGTGATTCATGCCGCCGCAATCGCACCGGACGTCGCCATCTGCACTCTCCATCGTTATGTGGCCGATCTCTCCGGCAAAGGGCAGGTTATCGAGAACGCCTGAGAGACGGGTCCTGTCGAATATCTTGCTGCCGATGCCGCTACTGACCGTAACGACTATGAATCTGTCGTCTGAAATATTCCTTTGCAAGTACCATGCGGCGGCGGAAAGGTCGTTTATAATATATGTTCGACGCCCGGTAGCCCGCGTAATCAGCGCGGCGAGATCGGGCATCGACCTCTCGTTGCCAACCAATGTTGGAGCGCTCAATATTCTTGACGGGTGCTCGACAGGACCTGGAAATGAAAGAACTATTGGCGCGCCTTTTTCTACCTCGTCCTCTACCTTTAACGCATAAGTCGTAAGTTTTTCTATCAGCCCCTGCCAAACCTCGCCCGAAGAGAGCCCCTCGATAAAGGAGGGTATCCGCTCCTTCTCCACCTTGTCAAGCTTCGCTTCTCCGTCGGAAACGGCGCTCCTGAGATGAGTGCCGCCTATATCAAATACAATCGAATGCACTCTACCTTCTTTCTTTTGATAACCGATATGAGAGATCAATCAATTATAAATTCAACACTATCTATTGCCGCCTCTACCATCTTAACGGCGTCGCTTCTACTCTCGGCCACAGCGATTACGAAACCGGCCCTCTCCGGATGCGCCTTTACCTTTTGTTGAATATCACCCGGTTTTATAAAGATCTCACTCTTTACGACCCCGGCCATATCACCAAGCCCTTCGGCCCCATGAATCTCACGCACAAGCCCTTCGGGAGGAAAAAAATATCTTATCGCAACGCCGCGCGTCCGCTTAACCGCCAGGTCATTTATATCAACCTTCGAGCCGGTGGCAAAACGGATCGACTCTTTAACAAGGTCCACGCCGGTCGAGAGAGGGATCTGGTCGCTTGCAAAGTAGCCGCCGCTAAGCCTCGCGGCTAGCTCTATGATTACCGGCCCATCTTCACCCATTACTATATCGCCCTTAACAATGCCGTCGGTTATGCCCATGGCGGCTGAGCCATCTTCTACAAGTTTATTGATAAGGCGGCGTTCTTCGTCGCTTAAGAGCGCCGGCAAGGTACCGCCGTCTTCAATAATATAAGGGGCGTAAGAAAGAAAGTCTTCATAGTTTCTATCGGAAAATGCCGGGGTAATGGAGCTGCCGTCTATGAGAAACGACTCCGTGCTAATCTGCGGTCCGTCGATAAAGGCCTCAAGCATAACCCTTTTAACCGTAGAAAAACTCATGCTCTCTCTGTAGGCCCACTCAAAGTCCGTATCTTCGGTCAGGAGCAGCACACCGCGAGCCCCCCTCCCGTCTACCGGTTTTATTACGATGGGGCCGGACCATTCATTCATGGCGATAGCTATCTCTTCCGAAGACCCGATCTCTCTAAAGAGAGGTATCTTTACACCATTGGACTTAAAGACATTTTTCATGAGGACTTTATCGGATGCGATAAGGGCGGAATCGACCGAAATACCCGGAAGGCCGAACTCGTTGCTAACGGTCGCAACCGTTAGCGGCACGTCGTTTGCGATGGTCATAATACCGGAAAAGTTCAAAGAAGAGTTGAGAGAGAAGTATTTCTTAAGAGCCGAGAGCGTGGCGTCAGGGTCTCTGGTAGAGGCGATTACCTTATCGTCGGCATTGTCAAAGGCAGGAGCCTCGGGATTAATATCTGTGCCTATTACAAAAAAACCCATCTTCGATGCAAGCTCGTAGGCCTTTATCTGTTCAATTCCCGCGCCCACTATAACGAGCGCGTCAGTCAAAATAGATTCCCCCGTTGACATTGATAGTCTGCCCGGTTACGTAACTCGAATCCTCAGACGCCAGGAAACTCACCACCGAAGCCACTTCACCTGCGGTAGCGATCCTTCCGACCGGGATATTACGGACCTTCTCTCTTCCCGCCTCTGAACTAAGCTCGGCGGCGCTCATCTCCGTTCCAACGAGCCCAGGAGAGACGGCATTACAGTTAATTCCGTCTTTGCCGTAAATCTTGGCGATAGAACGAGTGAGATTAATAAGCGCCGCTTTACTGGCCGCGTAGTGGACTTGATTAAAGCCGCCCCACTGACCGCCGATGGAAGTAATATTAATGACCCTGCCGAAACTGGCCTCAAGCATGGCAGGCAAGAGCTCCTGAGTAAGCGCAAAAGGACCGCGCAGGTTGACGGCAAGCATACGGTCCCAGTCCGCATCGGTAATGGTATCAAAGGGCTTTTCCTGGGCAATGGCCGCGTTATTAACAAGAACCGAAACAGGGCCGAAGCGGTCTGCAATATCAGCTAAGGCCGCCTCTATGGAACTACGGTCCTCAACCGAAAGCTTAAGGGCCATGGCCCTGCCCCCGGCGGCTATTATAGAGGACTTCGTATCTTCCGCCGCGGAGGCGTCTTCGTTATATGAGAGCGCTACCGGGATACCGTCGGCGGCGAGCCGCTTTGAGATAGCGGCGCCTATGCCGCGCCCGCCTCCGGTAACGAGCGCTACCAATGCTCTTGATTCAGACATACTCTTAACTCCCTCTATAGATAAAACTCACTAACGACCGGCCCGCCGAAGTACCCGTAAGACGGCCTCTCTTACCGCGCTCGCGTCCACACCGTATTTAGCGGCTAACTCGGCGGGATCTCCGGACTCGGCAAAGCTATCTTTAATACCTACGCGCACTACCGGCACCGGCACGCTGTCGCATATAACCTCGGCCACGGCTCCGCCAAGTCCGCCGATTATATTATGGTCTTCGGCAGTGACTATGGCCCCGGTTCGCCTTGCGGACTCTTCTATAATATCTCTATCAATCGGTTTAATAGTGCTCATATTAACGACACGGCACGAGACCCCCTCGCCCTCAAGTCCCTCGGCGGCCTTAAGGGCTCGCGCGACCATCACCCCAACGGCTATGATCGTTACATCCGTTCCCTCTCTTACTATAGATGCCTTGCCTAATGTAAAGTTTATATCTTTATCGAATATCGCAGGCAGATCGCTCCTGCCGGTACGCATATAGAGGGGCCCCGGCGTATCAAGGATAACCGGGAGAGCCGCCCTGAGCTCAAACGGATCCGCCGGGCTTACGACCTTAAAGTTGGGTATGGAGCGATATATGGCTAGATCTTCAAGGGCCTGGTGGGTGGGTCCGTCGGGGCCGACATCCACGCCAAGGTGGCTGGCGATTATCTTTACGTTAAAGTTCGGGTATGCCACCGAGTTTCGCGCCTGCTCTATAGCGCGCATTGAGGCAAAGACCCCGTAACAGGTGACAATCGGTATGACTCCCGCAGTCGAAAGTCCGGCTGCCATGCTGACCATATTCTGCTCTGCTATGGCGCACTGGATAAATCTATCCGGAAAGGCCTCTCTAAACGGGGCGGTCCCGGTGCCCCCGGCGACATCGGCGTCCAATACGACAAAGTCGTCGCGCTTCTTGCCGAGTTCGACCAGGGCCTCTCCGAATGCGGCTCTCATATTGGCCATTAGTCTCCCTCACCTTCTTCGACTAGCCCGCACTCGCTAAAGGCTATACGCCTCTCTTCACCAGCGGGAGCGAGGCTGCCGTGCCACTTCGGGTTGCCTTCCATAAAGGATACTCCCTTACCCTTGACGGTATTGGCGATTATCACAGTGGGTTTGTGCTTTGTCCCGCGCGCCTCCGCAAAGGCCGATTCTATCTCATTAAGGTCGTGGCCGTTTATATCTATCACATGCCAGCCGAACGCGACGAGTTTATCCGAAAGCGGCTCAAGAGATGTGATATTTTCACAGCTATCGTCGCTCTGTAGCTTATTATAATCGATAATGGCGACTATATTATCGAGCTTCCTGTGGGCCCCGAACATGAGCGCCTCCCATACCTGCCCCTCGTTCATCTCTCCGTCACCGAGCAGGCTATATACACGATAATCCCTGCCAGTAAGTTTCGCGCCGAGAGCGCAACCTACGGCAAAAGAGAAACCTTGCGACAGGGAGCCGGAATTAAATTCAACCCCCGGAGTCTTTAGCCTGTCGGGATGGCCCTGAAGCATGGAATTTATATGCCTCAAACCGCGAAACTCTTCGGTGGAGAAAAAACCCTTCTCCGCAAGGGCCGCATAGAGCACCATACAGGCATGGCCCTTGGAGAGAACAAAGCGGTCTCTATCCGGCGAGAGCGCATTTTCAGGGGAGAAGTTAATCTCGACATTAAAGAGGTAGGCCATAAGCTCGACCGCGGATAAGGCCCCGCCCGGATGGCCCGAGCCGGCAAAGCAGTTCATGCGTATTATATGCGCCCTGAGTGTCGCGGCGTGGCCTTTAAGTTCCGTAAAAAGTTTATCGTCCATATTACTTCTTCTCCAGCCTTTCCGGCAGGGCGTAAAGGGTAGACTCGAATAGGTTCTGGCTATGATGCGATAGATAAAATCTATAACCGGGCAATATCTCTCTTATAAGAGCCGGGATTAACCAGAGGTCGCCCGGCTTATGGTATATCGATATCTGAAGTTTCGGCCTGTTGCGCCTTATGACCTCTCGCGCTCCGTTAAGCGCTTCGCACTCGGAGCCCTCGATATCCATCTTTATAAGCGTCGGTTCGATAGAACGCTCCGCGGAAAAACTATCAATAGATGTAACCTCTATGCGCAAGCCCTCGTCACAGGAAGGATTTACAGAACTATCCACGCTAAACTGCTTACTATTGTCGGCATTGGAACCAAGGTATAAGGTCTCTTCAGAATGCCAAAGGCCGCGTTTTATGGGAGTGACGATATCAGCAAAAGAACTCTCATTTATATTCGCTTGAAGTCTCTCGTAATTACCATCTTCCGGCTCGAATGAGAATATGCGGCACTTCCCCTTAAGCGCGACGGCCGTCTCAAGGGCCGTGTCGCCGGTCCATGCGCCGCCGTCTATAATAACCTCACCCGCCTCGGCACGAACCAAGGGGTGAAGATACTCGCCAAAAGGCGCAACCGACAGGCGGGCCGGATCGAGTGTCAGGCGGTAAGATAGCAAGGAAAGAAAGGTCTCTTTAGAACTCTCGTCGGCAAGCCAATTATAAGTCTCTTCTATAACTTCCAGATTCTCTTCTATAAAAGCAGCGTCAAAATGGCCTGCCCATCTCTCGATTGGTAGCGATTCGTTTGAGACGGAGCTTAAGTCGGAATAGCCGGTTATACCGAGCTCTCTAAGCTGGAGCGCGATCTCTCTTGCCCAGTAACTCGCTATGATTACATGCAGTCCGTGAGAAGAGATTTCTTTCGGACCTAAAACCTTAAGACCGTCAACGACGGTGCCGTGTTTGGCCTCGTCATTATCCGAGAGATAGAGTACCTCTTTGCCTTTTCTCTCAAGATAGGCGCGCGCGTCGCGCCCCGCCCCGCCTGCGCCGAAGATAATGAAGCGCTCTTCTCGTAAAAGAAGGTCCTCTAAGGTCAGGGCCTCTTTTACGGTATCGCAAATAATATTCTTTATCGTCACTCTAATAAACCCTCAAGCTATCGTAAAGTCTGATTATTCTATCCTTTGGCACAGCGTGGTCAGACACTGCCTGCTCATAGATCTTCTCCTGCGAACCATAAGAGGATATTATCATATAGGTATCTGACCAATCCACGTCAGAAAGCGCCTCGGAGTTGTAAATAGTAATACCGCGCCACGTTGTTCCGCTCTTCATAGGGTCGTTATCTACAATGGCATAACTCCTCTTACGCGAATGAAGAATAGAGGTCATATGGTAGAGAAACTCTGTATGGGCCCCGCCGCCTCTAATAATAAACTTTTCCCCCAGCTCTTTATAACGCATTAAGCGCTCTTCAACCTTGCCGAGCTCCTCATACCATTTTGAAAAATAGCTATAAACCAAAAAAAGATCGTTCGGATCGCCACTTACATCTTCCTCTACACTCGCAGGCGCGGCAAGCACTCTACAACCGTTATAATCGGGCGCTTCGAATCTATCAATAATCTTCCACCCGGCGCGCGCGAGGGTATTTGCAAGGCTTTGCCTGCTAAAATGCGTCATATGCTGCACGGAAAAAAAGCCGTTAATGTCGTTTGTCGCGCCAAGTTCAAGTATCGGCACCTCTACAAGAAGTCTGGTTCTATTATCGGCCAGAGAGCGAAGTTTCTTAAGCACCTCCACAGGACGAGAGAGATGTTCGAGCACATGAAACATGGTGATCACACCCGGTCTCTCTTCACACTCGAAGCTCTCAAAATCGCCGTGAATAAAGCTTATATCACGCCCGGCATAGTTTGACCTGCCACGCTCAATGGCCGGCTCGTCTATATCTATGCCTATGCCAAAGACTCCGTCCGGGAGCTTTGCAAGAAAGGCCCCCTCGTAACAACCAACATCCATTACAGTCGTTCCGCTATTAAGAAGCCCCTTTTCAAAGAGCCAGCCGATCTCTTCATCGGCCCTGCCGTCGGAGGAGCCGTAACTCATACCGGCCTCTTTAAAAAGTACCTCAAGGCCGTAATCAGAGTAAGCAGGATTCAGGTATATGGCGTAACAGTGCAGGCACTGGCAATCTTTTATATAGGTTCGCTTCGGTAGCTGCGCGCAGTCGCTATAGAATTGGAAATTAGAAAGGGCGAATAAGGCCTTGGCGCTAGTAGAGGCGCATACAGGACAGGCTCTCTCTTCGGTGAGAAGAGGAGAGGTGGAATTACCCGAAAAAGAATCAAGCTCCTTAAAATCTATCAACATATACTCCGGTCCAGAAATCAAATTTAAACTCACAGCGCCTTGGGAAACCGGGAAACATGGGAGAACTGTGAGAACTGGGTAAAGATCTTCTCGCGCGATATATTAATAAGAAACAAACAACCTTCCATATCCGCTATCTTACGACAAATAGATTCTTTTCTCAAGCGACTAAAGGGTGGCTCGGCAATGCTATTCTCGTTACATTTAGCCCCGTGCTCCATCTTAATATATCGGCTTTTAGTCGGCCTGCTTGAGGGAAAACTCAGAATGGACCGTAAAATAAATTAAAGTGCCTCACCCCGCCCTAGTATGATAAAATCGCACTGAAACAGTAGTATTGTTGGAGTTGTTCCAAGGTTTTGATTTTAGCAGGCAAATTTCGAACAAAAAATCAAACGAATATCAAGCCCGGTAGTTACATTCGTTATATGGCGCTCCTGCCTCTACTCCGGTCAGTCGGGCTGCTTGAGCTCGGAATCTTCTTTACTTCATTAGCTCCATTCAGCCCCCGAAGAACGCTTAAGCTTGCCGTCGCGGGCCTTATAGGTCTTTCCATTACCCCCGCCTATATTTTCGGCGTGGAGAAGTTCTTCGGCTTTAGCAAGCTGGGTATGGAATCACGAATATTTTTATTACTTCGGCCACCTCGGCGCGGTCCGAAGGTATCTTTTAAATAGTCCTCTAAAACCTGTCGATACCGAAAAGGTATATTATTTCAGATATGACGCGATTGAAAAGATAGGCTCGGTACAAGGGGCATAAGAAGGGCGAAAAAGTTATGATAGAAGAAAGATGCCCGTATGTGTATTATATAATACAGCTCCGTGAGAAAGGGTCGCAACTTGCAAGACAAGGCCTGTCACACGGAAGAACAGAACGGGGGCTACGAATTTTTGGACTTTGGTGCATTAAAAGATAATAAGGGCACTCTTATCGGCCCGTGTTTAATCGCCCTGATCGTGCTCTATTGCTCTCTTGTCGAGTCACACTCCATCCCTCCATACCAATGGGCCGTGCTTTTGTCTGTTACGCTTCTTTCAGCCGTGGTCTTTGGGCGGCTTTCCAGCGCTAAAACCCGATTCAAAGGCGATACGGCGCTCGTCTACCTGACCTACCTGGCCGTATCGATAGCGCTCTTTCATCCTACAATCACCAATATATTCAGAAGCGATTACTGGTATATATTAAAACTCTTCCAGGGCGTCGAAGGCTTTTCGCTTGAAGATCTAAAACGGCTCTCCTTATTCGAACTTTTTGGCGATATGCGCTTTCAACCGCTGGCGCATCTGATGATGTATTTTCGACATCTCTTGCTTGCCGATAATATCATCCTCTATCACCTTTTAAATATCGCGGTACATGCGCTCACGGGGTTAATGGTCTTCGCCCTGCTGGCAAGGGTTATTCGAAATTACGCCTTCGCCTTTATCTTCGGCCTTATCTTTATCGGGCTGCCGAGCCAGTTTGATACCGTCGTCTGGACCTACCATATCTATATCATGAGCGGTGCGATACTGCTTCTGGCGGCCGTCTTACTCGCTATCCGCTTTGCCGATACGGGAAAGAGTTCTTATATGGCCTTCTCAGGCCTTTTTTCACTGGCATCGATACTCTTGTATGAACCGGCGATAGTCGCCCCGGTAGCTCTCTTTTGCATCACCTTTCTGGCCTTGCGCCTTGAAGGAAACAATCTTCAAAAAGGGCTTATCGTAAAGGCCGCCATCTGTGTGGTGACCGTTTATCTTCTTTACATACTCGTTACCCTCTACGGTTACTCTCTGGTAAAAGATACCCACAAGATGGCCACCGGCGACCTCCTGAGCGCTGAAAATATAGGGCGCACGATAAAGGGCATGTGGGTAAATATCTACGGCTCCCTACTATTAAAAAATATCGGCATAGCGGCGCAGACCAAGATAGTACATATAGTCTATATGTCCCCGCCGGAAGGGGTCTTTTCCGAGCTTCAAAATATCTTAAAGCTGATCGTTGCATCCTTCCTGGTCGTACTTATAAGGCCTGTTAAGGGTTGGCGCCTTATCGTACTCATTATCGTCGGGCTCGGCCTATCCTACCTCTCTATCATCTCTCTTGGCAGGGTCTACTCCAATACCCTTGAATACCTGATTAGCCAGCCGCGTTATCTCTACTTTCCAAATGCCGCCCTGACCGTCGCGGCCGGGGCCTTGCTATGGAAGAGCTTTAACCGGGAAACCCTAAGGCCCGTAATGCTCGCAGCCCTCGGGGCAGTATTTTTCTGGAACGCGCACAATGTGCTCATCGCAAATAACTCGGTCGATAAACATATGGCCTTTCTCGACGATCCATACTACGCCATAAGAAGTTTTACCAAAGAGAACCCGTCGGCAAAGGTAAAGATGGACTATAACCCCTTTAACGGGGGCCGCTTTTATCTCGGAGCGGATATCGCGCTCGACCTTATGCTTGGCGATCGCCTTACCAAGTTTCCAACAAGGGCGACCCATATATATACAAAAGATAATCGAATCATAAAGAACCCGGCCTATGCCAAGGGCGCGGCCTCGCCCCTTTTAAAAGATTTTACCGTATCCTGGATCTACAGGCCCTTTAAGGTTGCCCCTCCGTGGAAGGATGTGGAGATAGTCGGCTCGAAGGATAACTTCCCGAGGGTTTTGCTCACCATCGGCGGCCAGATAAAGGTAGAGCTTAAAAACGAAGCGACCGGGAAGATAGAGCTATATAAACTAAGACACCCCTATCTGCTTGAAAAGATGAACTTCTTCGCAAGAAGAAACGACGGCTGGGCCGAGATGATAGTCTCAAGGTCCGGCGATCAACTCTGCTTCTATTTTAACGGAGAGCTGCTTGACCGTACCGTAATAGGCAGCGGCCCTTACAGCAACTGGCAGGCCGACGGAAAGGAACTCATCGGCTCTCACTTTATTGGTTACGGCGGGGCCAGTTATATAGCCGATCTCTTTATAGAGCCTGAGCTTACAGGTAGCAAGTGTTCGCTGACAAAACGTATAGATAAATAAAATTTTCCGGCAAATCAAACTATCCGAATAGAAAAAGGGAAGCGTAAGGTTACGCCCCCCTTTTTCTAAGTGGGGACAAGCTGCTCTAAACCGGGAGGATAGGATGAGTATCCATAGTCAGGATGGCAGCCCCACAAAAATGATTTATATTATCTCTAATTTGCGCTAACAAGATCCTCTATCGACACGCCGGTCTTTGAACCGTCGGAAAAGGCCGAGCCGGTCTTCCTGGCGCGGAACTTCTTCAGGGCTCCCTCATAGATCTTGTCGGGAAGCGGTATATAACCGACCTCTTCGGTAAGGGCCGGCGCGTTTTCAAGGTAGAACGCTATAAATTCATCAAGCTCCGGCTTCGCCTCGGCCCCCTGCTTTGAGACGTAGATAAATATTGGCCTTGAGAGCGGCTGGTAGGTGGAGTTGTTGATCGTCTCCATAGATGGCAGTATCGCCCCCTTGCCGTTCGAGTCGTCTCCGTCGTCAACGCCTATGAGCCTTAACTTGTCCTTGTTATTCTCGTAGTAGGCAATGCCGAAGAAACCGAGCGCGTAGCGGTCGCCCGATATGCCGTGAACCAGCACGTTGTCGTCTTCGCTCGCCGTATAGTCGCCGCGGCTCGCGCCCTCTTTGCCGTTTATGGCCTTGGTAAAGTAATCAAAGGTTCCCGAATCGGTTCCCGGACCAAAGAGATTGATACGCTTATCAGGCCAGCCCTGCTTCACCTGGCTCCACTTCGTTATCTTACCCTGCGCCGCCGGCTCCCAGATCTTCTTAAGGTCCGCCGGGGTTAGCTCTTTTACCCAGTCGTTATTCGGATTTACCACAACGGCAAGCCCGTCGTAGGCCACCGGAAGTTCGATAAAGTCGATACCGTTCTCCTTGCAGAGCGCGGCCTCCTTGGCCTTTATCGGACGTGACGCGTCGGAAACGTCGGTCTCTCCGCGACAGAACTTTTTAAATCCGCCGCCGGTGCCCGATACCCCGACCGTTACCATAACCTTACCCCTCTTCGATATCTGAAACTCTTCGGCCACGGCCTCGGTTATCGGAAAGACGGTCGAAGAGCCGTCTACCTTAACTATCTTTCTAGCCGCGTCTGCGTCTGTAGCAAAGCCTGTCAGGCCCGCGGTAAAGGCCGCCGCTACGGCAATAGCCGTTATATATTTTCTGATCTTTTTCATCTCTTTCTCCATTATCTTTAGCCGGGTCTTCCGACCCTCTTTAGGTTTAACTAAAATACGTACTGCGCCTGAGCGAAGAACTCGTTCAGGTCGTTATCCTTCTTGCCCTTTATGCCTTCGCCAATCCTGTAGGTGGCCTGAACCTTTATATCATACTTCTTGATAAAATAATTGGCGCCTACGGAGCTTCTCGTCCACTCGGTCTTGTAGTTGTCGGCGTCCTGCACTTCATAACCTGCGACTACTTCAAGCTTTGAGGGTATAATCATATAACCGCCCTCTATAGCGAGACTTGTAAGATTGCTAGATCCATCCTTGTACATACCGGCTGTTACGGAACTATCTTTCAAGTCCACATCAAAACTATTGTACTGTGCGTCTATTGAAATACCCGCCGTGCGTAACGCGCCGCTTATTTCGTAACCTGTTACGGTATCGACATCCGGCTTGCCCTTGCCGTCGTCAAGGCCTGTCGTCGCATCGGTATGAGTATTGTTGTCATCGTCGTTATTCCAGCTAAAGGCCGCGACACTTATGGTCGCCTTGGTCTCGTCCCTCTTAAAGTCGCCCTGGGCCATCGCAAGATGTCCAAGAGGGTGAAAGTCGAGCCTTGCTCCGGCGAGCCAGCCTTCGTTCCAGTCGTCGCTCTTATTAACCGGGGTATCGAAGTCAAGCTTATCGTCGTCAGGGTCTATCGAAGCAGAGGCCGCGCTTACTGCCCAGCCTATCTTCTTATCAGAGGTCGTTCCCTTTACGTGTATTCCAAGATTCCTGTCCGGCGATCCGTAGTTATGGTCTCCGACAAAGGTACGCTCTACCAGCTGCTGCTTCTTGGAAGAGGTCAGAGTCTCACGAGAAAAAGGCGTATGGGAGTTACCAACAGTTACCTTTACATTTTCTATGCCGGTATACTGCATATAGGCACTCTTAATCACTATCTCGTTATCATTGCTGGACTTGCCGAGATCGAACTGGAACTTACCCTTCCAGTCTTTATGAAGGCTCCCTTCTATATAGGGACGCAGCCTTCTAAAGAAAAGCTCATCCACCGATCTATCGGTCGGACTACCGGTATCCTCGTCTTCGTAATGATACTGTATCTGGATACGTCCGCCCATCTTCACATACTTGTCGCCGTCCTTATAGACGGTGATTCCCGCCGCGTCCGCCACGGTAGGCAGACTCGGCACGACTGCCGTAACCGCAAGCATCAGCCCGCCTAATATTAATGGCTTTATTCCTCTCTTCATTACCTTAGTTCTCCTTTTAAAGTTGGTTGCTTCTTTGATAAATTCAAATCTCTAAAGTCGGTCAGGCCGCCCTTTTCGTTCCTCCGCTCAGGGCGCCGGCCAAGAATATCGGGCAGAAATCAAACTCTTCACTATAACAACGCTCAACTAGCGCATCCCGGCCAAGGACAGTATCGTTCACAGAGGCTCCGCAGGAAATACCTTCTTCCTCTTCCAGGAAAGGGCATTTCGCAGGTATATTCAAATGAAACTTCTTTCTTGCTCTCTCTTCTCTCTCAAAACTCTTTAGATCCGTCGACATCACTTTCTCCTTTTATTTTCACTTTGTTTGAAACCATTATAGGAGATCATCATTACGAGATTATGACAGCAATGTTACGATCCTGTTATGACATCCGCATATAAAAAAGAGAATCAATCTGTCTTTAATCCTACATACTTTATAAAAAACCGTAACAGGCATATCCGCGAAATAACACCTTATTGGATAGTCAAGAGAGGTAAAAACCGGCATACTCATAGGCTATTAAGGCCGTGATTATGCCGAGAAACAAAGGTGAGAGATATCGTCTCAACGCCCGAACCCAACTGGCATGAAATCACTATACTTCAAAAAGAATAATTTTCTTAAGAATTGAAAAATAGATTAGGGAAGTTCTGATTTATTCTGACCGAAGTAGGTTGCGAGCTAAAATGTTCAGATTCAAGGCGTGGATCGTACGGAATAGCTAGCTATTTCGAAGATTCGCAACGCGGAAGCTGGATATTTTAGACGCAAGATACGAGTTCACGAATAGATCAGCGCTTCCTTGGATTGTCCGCTATAAGTTCTTAAGACAAAAAAAGGGGCCGCGCTCTAAAGCGCGGCCCCTTTTTTATTTTATTATTCTTCTTTTAGTAGGCTTTTTTGGACTTGGACCTCTGGTTGTAAGCAAGCACCGTCTTTCTAAGCCTTATAGCCGTGGGAGTTATCTCCACAAGCTCGTCCTCCTTGATAAACTCAAGGGCCTCTTCCATGCTCAGATTCTTCGGCGGAATGAGTTGTAACGTATCGTCGGAGCCGGAGGAGCGCATATTTGAAAGTTTTTTAGGCTTTACAGGATTTACGTCGAGATCGCTCTCCTTGGAGTTCTCGCCTATTATCATGCCCTCGTAGACCTCGGCGCCCTCACGCAGAAATAGAGTGCCTCTCGGCTGGAGGTTAAAGAGCGCGTAAGTTGTCGTCTTTCCTGTCCTGTCGGCAACGAGCACGCCCGAATTCCTCTTGGTGATATCACCATGCCACGGCTCGTAGCCGTCGAAGAGATGATTTAAGAGGCCGGTGCCGCGCGTGTCTGTCATGAACTGGCTCCTGAAGCCGATAAGGCCGCGCGTTGGAACGCGGTAGTCGAGCCTCACGCGACCGTTTCCGGGGTTGTGCATATTGAGCATCTTGCCCTTACGCGGTGCAAGGCTCTCGGTGACAACGCCGATATACTCTTCGGGCACGTCTATCTGGAGAAGCTCCATTGGCTCGTGTTTTCTGCCCTCTATCTCTTTGGTAATCGTCTGGGGCATTGAGACAGATAGCTCATAGCCCTCGCGGCGCATCATCTCTATAAGGATCGCAAGCTGCAATTCGCCCCTGCCCATAACCTTAAAGGCCTCGGGCTGGGAGAAGTCGACCTTGATAGAGACATTATATAAAAGCTCCTTTTCGAGCCTTTCACGAATATTCCTAGATGTGACGTACTTACCCTCAAGTCCGGCAAAGGGCGAGGTGTTGGGTGAAAAGACCATCGATATCGTCGGCTCGTCGAGCCTGATACCGGAAAGGGGCTGCGGATTTTCCGGGTCGGTGATAGTATCGCCGATACTTACATCTTTCATGCCGGCCAAAGCTATAATGTCCCCGGCCTTGGCCTCGTCGCACTCGACCTGCTCAAGCCCGCTGAAGGTATATAGGGAACTTGCCTTAAGCTTCGTACTCTCACCTTCCGCATTCACCAGGGCCACCTGATCGTTCTTCCTTATAGTGCCGGAAAAGATACGTCCTACGGCAAGCCTGCCCAGATAGTCGTTATAGTCGATATTTGTGACAAGGACCTGCAATACCTCTTCGCTCTTCTCATCGGGCGGCGGCATCTTGTCGATTATCATCTCAAAAAGGTGGCGAAGATCCGTAGCGTCGTCGTCAAGCTCAAGCTTTGCGATACCGGCCTTTGCGTTAGTATATATTATAGGGAAATCAAGCTGGTCTTCCGTGGCGTCGAGGTCTATAAAGAGGTCGTATACCTCGTCTACCACTTCCTCGATACGCGCGTCCTTCCGGTCAATCTTGTTTATAACAAGTATCGGCGGAAGGCCCAGTTCAAGAGCCTTCTTGAGGACAAAACGCGTCTGGGGCAACGGCCCCTCGGAAGAATCGACAAGTAGAAAAACACTGTCTACCATCTTCAAGGTTCTTTCGACCTCGCCACCGAAGTCGGCGTGTCCCGGCGTATCGATTATATTTATCTTCACATCGTTATATACAACCGCGGTATTTTTGGCCATTATCGTAATGCCGCGCTCACGTTCGAGGTCGATAGAGTCCATGACGCGTTCCTTGACCGCTTCGTTCTCTCTAAAGGTCCCGGCCTGATGCAACATGCCATCTACGAGCGTCGTCTTACCGTGGTCTACATGGGCTATTATCGCAATATTTCGTATATCTCTTCTCTTCTTCACTGTGCCTCCGGTTATCGTACTTTGTCATACCCGCCCTTTCTGGGTGGGTGTAACTTATAAGTATCACAATAAAACGTGGTAATAGCAAGTATAAACTCCTTGAGCGACAAGACCGGCATGGGCTATACTATTTGGATATGAAAAATCTTTCTAAAAATCTGGCACTCGCTGCCTTCTCGATAATCTTTATCCTTGTCGTTTTAGAGGTCGCCTTCAGGTTTATCGACATAAAAGAGGGTATCGGAGTCAGGACTAAATATATCAACCTCGCCCAGTCGCTCGTTGTGGAGCCGCACCCCCTCTACATGGAACACAAGGACGACCCGGGCCTGGTATATAAATATTACGGCTACAGGCCGGGCTCGGTATGGGCCACCGAGTACCCGTCGAACCCCCGCAGTACCTTCGACGATAAGAACCGCATCTACTATAAGATAAACTCAGACGGATACCGGGACTACGAGTTCGGCCCGAAGAGCGATAAGGTCTTTCGCATAACGGCCATTGGCGACTCTTTTACCATCGGTGAAGGGGTCTACGCCAGCCAGTCATTTCCCAAGGTAGTTGAAAAGAGCCTGCGCGCCAAAGGGGCAGGTGTAGAGGTATTCAACCTCGGCGTAAACGGCCACGGCATCCGCGACGAATGGGTAACGCTCGACACCGCACTGCCTCGTTACAGGCCGGACCTCGTCCTCTGGGCCTACGTGCTTAACGACATTTCCCACGCAGATATCGACCTATGGACCCTTAGAAAACGCGGATCTATGAAAAAGGGCGCAAATACCCCCTCAAAACTATATAACTATATCAAAAAGAGGCTACAGCGACGCTCCTATTCAGGCGACTATTTCGACTTTATCAACCAGCTCTACCAAGACCCGACCATGTGGGGGGAGCTTGAAAAGCTCTTTAAGGAGGCCGTCTTAAAAATTAGAAAAAATAATGCGGATATCGTCGTAATCCTCTTCCCCGACCTTAACGGGTATAATAAGGATGGCTACCGCTTCGAGCCGGTCCACGAAAAGCTGCGCGCCATCTTCGAGGCCAACGGCGTGAGCTATATTGATATGACAAAGAGCTATCAAGAGTACGGCCCGCTGAAACTGCGCGTACACGCGGTAGACGCGCATCCAAACGAGATCGCGCACCAAATAGCCGCCGAGGCGCTCGCCAGTGAGATCGCGTCACGGCTGGCCCCGCTACCGCTACCGCCACAATGATAAGAAGTGAAAAAAAACCCGGCCCGGCAAGCAGGCCCGCCCTCTACTGGCTCTTCTGGGTTGGCATAATTTTTCTATATATCGCCTTCAGGATAAACCTTATAGATATCCCGCTCGGCAGGGACGAAGGCGGTTACGCTTACATGGGCAGGCTCTTGCTCGACGGCGGTCTGCCTTATATCGATGCCGTAAATCACAAACCGCCGCTCATCTTTTTTATATATTCCGTAGCGCTTTCCATATTTCCCAATACCACCTCTGGGATACATATCTTCCTGCATATCTATAACTTTCTAACACTGCTTTGCGTCTACTTTCTCGCCGTAAGGGTATTCAGATCGAAAGAAGCGGGCCTCTTCGCCGCTCTATCCTATGGCATCTTAAGTATCGCCCACTCCATACTCGGCTCCACAGGGTCGAGCGAACTATTTATGATGCTGCCCGTAGCAATATCGCTGCTCCTTGTACTCAAAGCGGAAGGAATGGGCAGGCAGGCCAACCTTTTTTATCTCCTAAGCGGATTTTCAGGCGCGGCGGCATGTTGGATAAAACCGCCGGCTGCTACAAGTATTCTATTTGTCGCTATATATATAGTCGTATCTACCATCCTGTCGGGCCGTAGAGAGGGGCGATTACGCCTGGCTACACTCAAACCGTTCTTATCGTTTTGCATAGGTCTTCTCACCCTCTCAGCTCTCCTGGTGGCCTACTTTGTAAATGCCGGAGCCGGTGAAGAGTTTTTCTATTGGAACTTTACGCATAACTTCCTCTATGGCGGCGCGGCCGACCCATCATTCGTCTTTAAAAATCTGTCCCTTATCCTCGGCGACTTTTTTCGTGAGAACCCGCTTATCATCACAGCCGGCATAGCCGGGATCATCGCGCCTTTCTTAAAGGGAGAAAAAAAGGCCGGCCTGATCGTCGCGGGTTTCCTTCTCTTTTCATTCGCCGGAATCGTACCCGGATACGCCTACGCGCATTACCTCGCACAGCTCGCCGTGCCGCTGGCGCTCGGGGCGGGAGGCGGTTTGCTCTTTTTTAGCCGGATAGTAAGGACAACGAACGCAAGGTCTGCGCTCACGGCGGCGATGGTTATAATCATCATCGGGGTCCCGCTCGCTCGAAAGGGGCCATATTATTTCGAGAGCCCGATGGAAGAAAAGAGCAAATACGTCTTCCACTACGACCCGTTCCTCTCAGCCGAGACCGTTAGCGAATATATAAAAGAAAAGACCGGCGTAGACGAAAAGATCCTCATACTCGGCTCGGAACCGGAGATACTATTCTTAAGCGAACGAAAGAGCGCTATGCCATTTATCTTCACCTACCCGCTCGTAAGGGACTATCCCCGCGCCGACGAGTTTCGTACTATGGCGTGGAAAAAGATAAAAGAGGCCCGGCCCGCCAAGATAGTTTTTGTAAATGTCACCGGCTCGTGGGTCGGCAGGCCGGATAAGTTCCTCTCCGGTCAAGGTGCGGCCTTTATGAGGGAAGGTTATGAATTAGAGGCTATCGTGCTTGTTGACGGCGATGGCGTCGCCGGGCAGATTGTTTCAACCGTTGGCATGGGCGAAGATAGAATACAGAGTCTCTATGAGAAGACGCAGTATTTGATCTATGGCCGAAAGGCCTTTAGGCCATAAAAAAAACGAAATAGCAGACCGCTAGACCGCGCAACAAGGCTTGTGTATAATAATCACTATGATTAATAATAGCTATCAAAGATACGTACCCGCGGCAATAGCCGTAATCATAGCCGTAGGGGTCTACCTGAATACGCTATCGGGAGGTTTCGTCTCGGATGATATATATCAGGTGGCACAGAACCCATGGGTTCTTGAGGGCGGCCACCTGCGAGATATCTTCTTCTCTTCTGTCTGGTCCTTTTTGCCGGAAGGCAGTGATTCGGCCTACTACAGGCCTCTTATGTACGTCTCTTATCTCATTAGCCACGCCCTTTCGGGCACGTCCCCGTGGGGTTACCATCTCATAAATATAGTACTGCACGCTATGAATGTAGCGGCCCTCTACTTTCTGGCCCTCGGCCTTCTAAGTAGCAATACCGGGCGGCTTTCACATAACTCGGAAGCCGCACCGTGGGCCTTTATAACGGCAACGCTCTTCGCCCTTCATACGGTCAACGCCGAATCTGTCGCATGGGTCGCCACCGTAACGGAGTTATCTTATTCATTCTGCTTTATTATGGCCCTCTACTGCTTCTCGAAAGGGCGTGGACCCCATAATACCGCCGGCGCGGCCCTATTCTTTTTTATCGCCCTCTTATATAAAGAGACGGCCATCGTTATTCCGGTAATATTATTTTTTTACGACCTGCTCTTTATGGAAAGATCCGAGACGGACCACCGGCGTCCCGGCGCGGCAGTGAGCGCACTTATAAGAAGGTTCTGGCTCTTTTTCCCGGCCTTTATCATCTACCTGCTCTTGCGTATCACGGCTCTCGGCTCTCTCTCTCCGGGCAGCGCGCAGAACAAGGCCTATACTCCATACGAGTACCTGATAAATATCCTGCCGCTCTTATTTGAATACTTTAAAAAACTCGTCTGGCCAACGGATCTGATATTTTACGCGCATATGAGGATCGACCCGGTCGGCTCCGTAACGGAGCTTAGATCTATCCTGCTTATTATAGCGAGCCTCATTCTAATCTTTTGCCTCATTAAACTGCGCCGCAGCGCGCCGCTCTTCGTGCTTGCGGTCCTGTGGATATTCGTGCCGCTCTTACCGACAGTATACTCGGGCTGGGTAAAGGGTTATCCACTATTTGCCGAAAGATACCTATATCTATCGACTGCGGGTTTTGCGCTGCTTCTGGCCTATATCGCCCAGACAGTTTACCATTCACTAGGCTCGCGTAGAGCTGTAGCTATTATAATATTATCAATCTTTTTTATTATATCGATCCTCTACGGGGCAAATACGATGAAGCGCAATACGGACTGGCATGACTCCTATACCCTGTGGCGCGACACCGCCTTAAAAGCGCCCCATGTCGTGGACGCGCGGGTCAATTACGGCAACGAACTCTCCAAACGCGGCGAGCTTGAGATGGCTTTTCTGGAGTACAAGGCCGCGCTCGCGCTCGACCCCGAGCGCGCCTCCACCCGCAACGGGCTCGGCATCCTCTATGGCAAGAGGGGCTACTTCCAACATGCGATAGACGAGTTCGAAATCGCCCTCACGCTCAACCCAGACATTGACGAGCGCAAGGCGATAATAAAAAATCTCAAAATGGCGCGAGAGATATTAAAGGAATTTAGCAGTGACAAAAAGAGATAAGATATGAAGCGAGACGCCAGCCTTCATTACGCCGAGGGGCTCCTGAATACGCTTGGCGACTGGAAGTACCTCTTCGCGCTCTTCGCCATAGAGCTTATCGTGCTCTGGTTCGTTTGCAGAAAAGAGCGCGGTTACGATCGTATCATATTCGTGCTTATAGCCATAGAGATAGCGCACGAAACGCTCTACCGCTACGGCCTCGTGCCCTATATGAACTGGTATATTCATATCAAGCTTGCATACGTTGCAGATGTGCTCCGCTACCAAACCTATTTATATTGGACGCTCTCTATAGCAACCGGAGCCTGGTACTGGATATATGGCAGACAGGTATCGAGTCCGCAAGCAGCGCAGGCAGCGTGGTACGAGAGCCCGCGCTTTGTCCTCTACCTGCCGATCGCTCTTATCGCGCTCTTTGCAGTGGGACAGCAGGTATTCGGCTTTATAAGCGGCTACTGGCTCGTGCAGGAATCGGACTCTCCGAGGATTTTGGAATATGCACGCATATTTCTCAATACCGACTTCCGTACCTTTGTCGATACATGGATGCTTCCTTTCAATTATTATCAGAATATCGAACTCGACATGCCGATGGTCGCCATCGTATGGAGCTTTATCTATTGGATACTCTCGCTCTTTATCACGCCGGTTACGACAGCATCCGGCGTGGCATCCGGTCCAATCATTGACCTTGCAAGCCACCTGACCGCATCATTTTTCTGGGTACTTTCGATATGGGCTACCTACCTGCTCGGACGGGAGTTGTTCAACAAGCGCGTCGGCACCTACGGGGCCATGTTCCTGGCCTTTATACCCTACTACTCCTTCATGGGATACTTTCTCATGACCGACGTTCCGTTTACGGCCCTGGCAACGCTTGGCACATATTGCTTTATTAAATCGGTCAAAGAAGACAGCCTCTGGTACGGCCTCTTATCGGGCGCGCTGCTCATAATCGCCCTCATGACGAAGGTTCTGGCTCTATACTACATCTCAATATTCCTGCTCTTCTACCTGCTTTTCCGCAAGGGGCTACAGTGGAAACCCATTGTCGCGGCCTCAATAAGCTTCCTGGTGGGGGTCGCTATCATTCTCGCCATACTCATAAACTACTACGGCGACGAGTGGTGGAACCTGGTCATCGCATTCGTTAAACGCAAAAAACATATTATGGATATGGAAAGCGGACGCATGAGGCAGGGTTACGTCTCGCTCTATCACCAGGGAGTAATATCGGCCTTCTTTTACGCGCGTTACATAACGGCCTATCTCGGCTTCGGCCTTATCGCGCTAGCTATGGCAGCGCTCTTTATGAGATTCAGAGAAGGTCTCGGCAAGGCAAAGGAGCATATCTTCCTCACCATCTGGCCCTTGGGCTTTCTTATATACTTTTCCTTCCAGCTCACAAAATCATCGCGCTGGCTCTTTTCGGTCTACCCGGCCATAGCGATACTTGCGGCTTACGCCTTTGTAAAACTTTTGGAAAAGCGCGAAACGCGCGGGGCGGCATATATCCTTCTGCTTTTCATACTGGTAGAGATGTTAGGCAGGCACATATCCTACTACTACTCGCAGGTCAGCCTTATCTGGATACTACGAGAATACGCAATATTCTAGCCGCACCGTGTGCGGAGCCAATTTCGCGGAGAAAGTTTTGCGGATATTGAAAAGTATATCGTGCGCGAACTGTATTCTTAACATTGCGGTTCAGATTACAAACCTGAACCGGCTACGACATGCAAGTTTTCAGAAAATAAACGAGGCGAGATTTACCTACCGTGTTTCATAGCGGCATTTGCAATAAACTCTGCATCCTCGGTCGTTATCCACGGGCCGATGGGGATGCACATGGCGTGGTCTGAGAAGTAGTCGAGTCCGGCAAGCTCCAGCCTGCCGCCGGTATACGGGTCGGTTACGGAGTAGGAGTCGTTTCGGACATGCACGTTAGATACCTCGATACCGAGCGCGCGCATCCCTTCTGAGAAGCTATAGGGGTCTTTTACTAATATAGTATAGAGCCAATATGACGAGCCGGCAGAGGTACGAACCCGGACCGGAAAGTCTATACCTTCACCAGCCTCTTTTATTTCAGGGATAATAGAATCGTATACGTCTGCTACCGCCCTTCGTCCAGAGAGATTTTCATCAAGCTCTCCAAAAGAGGCTATGCCTATAGAGGCGGCAATATCATTCATCTGCCACTTTCTACCTGCTTCGGTAATGTCGTATGACGAATGGCCGAGGATATGTTCAACGCGCTCGTCGCGCGGTATGCCGAACCACTTATAAGGTTTCGAACGCAACCAGTCTTTTTCGTGCCTGAATGTAACGGCCCCGCCGTCGCCGGTCGTTACATGTTTTATCGCTTGAAACGAAAAGCAGGTAAAGTCACTAAGCGTATTAAGCCCGCCTACTACGGCGATATCACCGCCTGTGCCGCAGTCCGTAGACGGCGTCTCGGAGCCGAGGGCGTGGGCCGCGTCCTCTATAAGAGGCAGGTCGAGTTGCTTTGAGGCCGCGCCGAGCGCGGACATATTTGCGGTACTACCTCCCCAGTGGACAGTCATTACCGCCGCCGTCCGTCCAACGATATCGGCCGGAACGCCCAAAAGAGCCTCCGCCGAGAGCAGGCCGGTCGTTGGGTCGATATCTATAAAGTAGGGTTTGAGACCGGCGTTAAGTATGGCGATGGTCGTCGCCATGCAGGTCATGGGCGTCGTTATGCAGGTATCCCGGCCTTCGGTCTTGGTAAAATTAAGGGCCATCTCAAGGGCCGAGGTGCCGCTATTAACGGCGGTTATCCGATCATTGCCGACAAAGCCCCCGACGAGCGACTCGAACTCTTTGACACGCGGCCCCTCCCCTATCCAGCCCGTCTCCAGACACTCGCCTAGAAGAGCCATAGCCTTTTCCTTCGGCACATAGGGTTTAAAGAGACGATACTTAAAAGGACCGCAGAGTATATTTTGTGGATAAGTTTTTTCTTCCCGACTCATAGTTTTCTTCTCTTAAAAGATATTTTTTATAGTATCTTTTTTATCATTTCGTCGGCAAGAATGAAAGATAATTTCATACACTGATCGATATCCATATACCTGAAATTGCCGGTACGACCGCATAGTTCAATAGTCTCTATAGAGTTGCAATATTCGGTAAAGGTCTCAAAATGCTGCCTGTAGCCGTAAAGATACATAGGGTAGGCGTGGGAGGCCTTGAGCAGATGAACAGCCGTGACCTCCGACTCTTTCATAATATTTTCAAGCTCCAGGTGCGGCATATATTTTTCAAAAAGTTCTTCTTTTGTAGCCTTCCAAAAGCCGTCGCCTGCATGACAGGACTGCTCAATGCTGATAGAATTTCCCTTCCTTTTCTCTTCGGGTACAAGAGTAAAGTTTCCGACATCGGTGATGCGCGTATAGGGCTTTTCAAGGCTGTACTCGTACATGCAATCAAGTATATGAGGCCTGTCTGTCGAGAGATATAAGACCAGAAGCGAGAGATATTTCAGACTCTCGGCAGCCCTTAGTACATCTACTGGGGGCGCTGGCCTAAGGGCCTTTGCCAGTGCCGGTATCGGTATGGTCGAGACGATATAGTCGCCCTCAAACTCTTCGGGACCGCCGTCGCTGTCGGTCGCACCTACCACATATCGGCCGCCATCGACTTTGCGCACCTCTTCGACCCTGAGCCCGGTATGTATCTTGCCCTTTAAACCCCTTACCTTGTCGGCGATACGCTCCGGTATCGAGCCAAAGCCGTCGTGAGGGTAATATAAAGGCAGGACCTCGCGGTCTATTATAGAATAATTCGCCCTCTTCTTCTTTGACGTAAGAAGCAGCTTTAGGGTCTTGGTAAAGGACATCTGTTTATAGGTGGGGATGCAGTCCGGGCTTAACTCATTGCACTTTACATCCCAGAACTGTTCGGTATAGGGCTCAAAAAATAACTCATGCAATGCCCTGCCAAAGTGCCCGACGGACCACTGCTCCATATTGGGACCGGCCTCTCCGAACCTGGGGTGGCTTTTGAGCTTTTCTATTAAAAAACTGATAAAACACTTAAGCGACGGCGCAAGCCCGAGCTTCATTATGATATCTTCGGCATTAAGAGGGTAGCGAAGATACTTTCCGCGCATAAAGAGCCTTACATCTCTCACACCCGCAGGCATGTCGCCTCCGAAAAGATCGAAGATCGTCTTCAGTATCTCCTCTTCCTCGCTAAAGACCGAGTGCGGGCCGAAGTCCATCTTCAGGCCGTCGACCTCTACCGTGGCCGCAAGTCCGCCGATATAGTCCTTGGCCTCGATAAGCTCGACCTCTAAACCGCTCTCGGCAAGCTTCCATGCCAGAGAAAGGCCCGAAACACCCGCGCCCAATATGATTACCTTCTTGCTCATAAACCTCCAGAATCATTTCTAACATCTTAGAATATCACGTTTTTCGGCTTTAGTACAATGGAAAGCGTCCTGGCCAGACAGGACCATTGACAGACAGGGCCCTTGCCAGGCAGAACCCTTAATAGGGGCTCTGTGTTATAATATTATTAGATTATAGGAGCTCCATGAAAGAGTCTCTTTTAAAAGAAAACACAGCTACCGCCAAAACCGCCATATTCGAGGTGCGCGGCCTGACCAAGGTTTACGGCATGGGCGAGGTCGAGGTGCATGCCTTGCGCGGCGTGGACATGGATCTCTACGAAGGCGAACTCGTCGTGCTGCTCGGCCCTTCGGGCAGCGGCAAGTCCACGCTCTTAAATATCATCGGCGGCCTGGACGGACCGAGCTCCGGCACCGTAACCTACATGTCCAAAAACCTGACGCTCGCAACAGACCGAGAGCTTACCGAGTACCGCCGCCGCCATGTCGGTTTTGTCTTTCAGTTTTATAATCTCATCCCTTCGCTTACCGCAAAGGAAAATGTATCGATCGTAACCGAGATAGCAGAAAATCCTATGGACCCTGCCGACGCCTTAGCCATAGTCGGGCTATCGGAAAGGAAAGATCACTTTCCGGCGCAGCTCTCGGGCGGTGAGCAACAGCGAGTTGCAATTGCCCGCGCAATCGCCAAGAACCCGTCGGTCCTCCTATGCGACGAACCCACCGGCGCGCTCGACAGTGAGACCGGCATTGTGGTCTTAGAGGCGCTGGACCGCGTAAACCGAGAGCTTGGCACCACTACCGCACTTATCACGCACAATATGGATATCGCATCCATGGCCGACCGCGTCATACACCTTAAAGCCGGACATATATCGGAAGTTCTGATTAATTCAGAAAAATTATCACCAGGCGAGCTGGTCTGGTAGGAGCGGCCCATGAGTTCTCTAAGCTCTCTAAATAAAAAACTATTTCGAGACCTCTGGAGGATGAAAGGGCAGGCGCTTGCCATCATACTCGTAGTCGCCTGCGGTGTGGCGACCTACGTGATGAGTATCAGCACCTACGACTCGCTCGAAACGACACGGACCGGCTTTAACCGCGAATACCGCTTCGCAGACATATTCGCCAGCTTAAAGCGCGCGCCGGAAAGCCTCACCGCGCGCCTGTCCGAAATCCCCGGCATAGAGAGGATCGAGACACGGGTCGTCGCCCCCGTAACGGTAGATATCGAGGGCTTTGAAGACCCGGTAACCGGGCTTGTAAGCTCACTGCCGGACCGTGGCGAGCCGCTCTTAAATAATCTCTACCTCCGTAGCGGGCGATTTCTTGAACCGGGCAGAGACAACGAGGTACTCTTAAACGAGGCTTTTGCCAAGTCGCACAAGATTAAACCGGGCGAGTCCATAACAATCACCGTAAACGGCAGGCAGCAACAGTTGCTTGTCGTAGGCATTGCCCTCTCGCCGGAGCATATCTTTCAGATAAGCCCAACCGCCTTCTATCCCGATTTCAAGCGTTACGGCGTCATGTGGATGAACCGGAGCGCGATAAGCACGGCCTACAATATGGAGGGGGCCTTTAACGACGTCGTCATATCTCTCTCCGGCGAACGCTCCGAAGAGGAGGTGCTCGAAAGGCTCGACCTCATCCTCGAACCCTACGGCTCCAGAGGGGGCTACGGACGCGAGTACCAGCTCTCTCACCGTTACCTTACCGAAGAACTTAAAGGACTACAGAAGATGGCCACCGTATATCCGGTCATCTTTCTCGGCGTGGCGGCCTTTCTCTTAAATGTCGTTATGACCCGTATGATATCGACCGAACGCGAACAGATTGCCATCCTGAAAGCCTTTGGTTACGACAACCTCGAAGTCGGTTATCTCTACTTCAAACTCGTGCTCATCATTAGCGCGATAGGGCTCGCTATCGGAATATACGCCGGGGTCTGGCTCGGTGAGAATCTATCGAACCTCTATATGGAGTTCTATCGATTCCCCTATCTTAATTACGTCTTAAGGCCCTCGGTCGTCATCATATCGTGCCTTATCAGCCTTCTTGCCGCGATATCGGGCACGCTCCTGGCTGTGCGAAGGGCGGTAAAACTAAGCCCAGCCGTAGCCATGAGACCGGAGCCGCCGGTAAGCTACCGCGCCACATTCATCGAGCGCTTAGGCCTCCAGAGCTTCATAAGCCAACCCGGACGAATGATTCTTCGCCATCTGGAGAGGAGGCCCGTAAAGAGCCTCATGACCGTCGTCGGCATAGCCTTCGGCTGCGCTATAATGGTGATGGGCACATGTTTTGGCGACGCGATAGACTATATGATCGACGTAGAGTTTAATATCTCAAGGCACGACGACCTCATAGTATCTTTTATCGAGCCAACTTCAGGAAGCGCGCTAAATGAACTTAAGTCGCTCGAAGGCGTTTTTCACGCCGAGCCCTTCCGCTCCGTGCCGGTAAAGCTCGTAAACGGACACAAGAGCTACCGGACGACGCTTGAGGGTACGAGCAACGAAAACAGGCTCAGCACCTTGCTCGACCAAGACTTAAAGAAGATCGAACTGCCGCCGGAAGGCATAGTCCTAACCGAACATCTCGGAAAGCTGCTCGGTGTCCGGCCTGGCGACAGGCTTACGATAGAAGTGCTTGAAGGCGAACGCCCAATAAAAGAGGCGCAGGTCGCGGCCCTGGTAAAACAGTTCGTCGGTGTCTCGGCCTATATGGAGATAGACGCGCTCGCTAGGTTCATGCGTGAAGGCTCGGCCATAAGCGGCGTACGCCTTACCTTCGACCCAACCTACAGGGCCGATATATATTCACGCCTCAAGGATATGCCTCGCGTAGCCGGCAGCCTTGCGCGCGAAGACGCCCTGCAGAACTTTAACAATGCAATGGCGGAACAAATCTATATCTTTATATTTTTTATAATTTCCCTTGCGACCATTATCGCCTTCGGCGTAGTATATAATAGCGCGAGGATCGCTCTGGCCGAACGCCAACGTGAACTTGGAAGCCTCCGGGTGCTCGGTTACACACGAGGCGAGGTATCGTATATCCTGCTCGGAGAGCTTGCGATACTGACCCTTCTCGCAATACCGCTGGGCTTTATCATAGGGCGCGGACTTGCGAAATATATAATCGACTCTATGCAGACCGAACTCTACCGGATACCGCTGGTAATAGAGTCCGATACATACGCGCTCTCAGCGCTGGTCGTACTCATAGCCGCCGTAATATCCGGTATAATAGTAAGAGAAAAGCTCGACCACCTGGACCTCGTAGAAGTACTAAAGACCAAAGAGTAAGCACACAGGGCACACAGGTGTGCTCTTATTTCGCGGATAGAATCCGTAGAAGCATCAGCTCTTGTAGTAACGCGTCAGTAATTAAGAGGTAATAAGCCTTGCACTGGAAAAGGCACACAGGTGTGCTCTTATTTCGCGAATAGAGTCCATAGCAGCGTCAGGTTTTATAGTAACGCGTCAACAATTAAGGAGTAATAAGCCTTGCACTGGAAAAGGCACACAGGTGTGCTCTTATTTCGCGGATAGAGTCCATAGAAGCGTCAAGTGTTATAGTAACGCGTCAACAATTAAGGAGTAATAAGCCTTGCACTGGAAAAGGCACACAGGTGTGCTCCTATTTCGCGAATAGAGTCCGTAGAAGCGTCAGCTTTTGTAGTAACGCGTCAGTAATTAAGAAGGAATAAATCTTGCACTGGAAAAGGCACACAGGTGTGCTCCTATTTCGCGGATAGAGTTTCTAGGTGACGCAAGTTTATCGTACGCGCTAAAGGTTTGCTCTTAACTTTGCCATTCTATAAGGAGTAGAAAGCCTTGCACTGGAAAAGAAGGATATTCATAATCGTCATTATCGCCGTGGTCGCGGGAGCGGTAATCTATGGCCTGAGGCCCGGCCCGTCAACAGTCGAGACCGCCACGGCCATACGCGGCCACATGAGTGTCACGGTCGATGAGAAGGGCAAAACACGCGTCATAGACCGCTACGTCGTTTCAGCCCCGGTCGCGGGTTTTGCGCAAAGGATCGGGCTGGATGTCGGCGATATAGTCAGTAAGGGCGATGCCATCGTGCTGCTTGAACCGCTACGCGCCCGCGCACTTGACGCAAGGAGCGAAGCAGAGGCCCGCGCCGTGATCTCATCAGCGGTATCGGCCCTGAAGGCCGCTAAAGAAAACGCCCTCAGCGCGGCAGCCGATCACGACTACGCGGCGAGCGCCTTTAAAAGGACTACAATATTATTTAAGGACGGACACGTCACCGAAGATACGCTCGACGCTTCAAGGCGCGAGGCCGAGGCCACACGCGCCCGCCTTAAGAGCGCCGAGTTTTCCGTTGATGTAGCCAGGCACGAGGTCGAAGCAGCAAAGACGGCCCTAAAATATTCCGGAGATAACGGCAAGAACGAAAGCGATGCCATAACCGTAAAGAGCCCGGTCGCCGGACGCGTGCTTCGACTAGCGCGCGAGAGCGAAGGTGTTGTCACGGAAGGCGATCCGCTCATCGAGATCGGCGATCCCACCGGGCTTGAGGTAGAGGTAGAAGTGCTAAGCGCGGATGCGGTAAAGATAAGGCCGGGAGCAAAGGTCCTATTCACTCGCTGGGGTGGCGAGGGCAAACTTGAGGGCCGTGTGCGAGTGATCGAGCCCACCGGTTTTACAAAGGTATCGGCCCTTGGAGTAGAGGAACAAAGGGTCCTTGTCATAACCGATATAAGCTCCCCGCGAGAAAAATGGGCGAGACTCGGAGACGGCTACCGTGTAGAGGCGGCCTTTATCATATGGGAGGGTGACGAGATACTTACCGTGCCTGCCGGAGCTCTATTTAGAAACGGAGGTCAAGGCTGGGCGCTCTTTAAGGTCGCAGGTAAGACCGCGCGTCTTACTCCGGTAAAGATCGGCCATAGAAGCGGCCTGACGGCGGAGATACTGGACGGCGTAACAGAAGGCGACACAATAATAAACCACCCGGACGATTCAATCGAAGACGGAACGGAAGTAAAGTTCAGATAGGCCCACCCAATATATAATACAAAAAGAAAGGGACCGCCGAATATACCGGCGGTCCCTTTCTACATATCTACATATTAAAGACGCGGGCAAGACACAAGCAGTCCTCTAAGAACTCTCTCCGCGAAAGTAAAACCACACCTGTGTGGCGCGAAAATAGAAGCACACCTGTGTGGTGTGTGGCTAGGGTGTTGCTATGCCGGCTGCCGTTCCTGAAAATGTCCCCGTTCCGGTACTAATATCTCCGGCGGCCGCGCCTGTGAAGTTAACAGGGCCGGTATAGGTGCCGCCCGACAGGGTGCCGGTGCCGCCGTCAATCGTTCCGAGCCACTTTTGCGTGACGCCGGTGTCCCACTGCTGAATCTCAAACTGTGCGGAAGCCGCGCCGCCGCTTACCGCGTTAATGGTAAAGGGATTGCCGGTCGTCGGCGTCCCGGTGATATTACCGGTGACGTCCTCTGTAGCAAATATCTTCGGCGCTTGTCCTGCCGAGTAACCGTAGAACTTCATATTATTCAGGGTTACGTCGATTCCGTTTCCGGCTCCGAACATCGTCATAAGAGCAACCTCGGCATGCGGTATGTTTAACTGGTCGAGCGCCGCGGTATTCGCAGTACCGGCTATAACACCGATCATCTCAAGGAACTGATCAGTCCTGAACCACGCGCCTGTCGTCACGGCTTGGAACTTCGTAATAGCGCCGGGATTGAAGGTATTGGTATTGCCCATAGTATCGCCTACGGCTATCCACGTCATAGCCTCGCTCGCATCGGTCTCGGCGCCGTAGGCGTGAGTCTTGCCAGTAAAGGCGCTGTCCGGAGACCACCCTCCCGTACCTTCGGTACGGGTATGGAGAATAGCCGAATCCGATGCGAGATAATTGGTTAACTTCGTATCTATCGTCCAGTTTCCAGTCGCGGGTCCCGTATAGCTACCGCCCATCAGACCTCCGATGGGACCGTAGTCCGAGAAGAAAGCGCCGTTATCGTATTCCACATCGACCCATGTAACGTCAACAGGCGTTATCGCTCCGCCGCCGCCGAAAGCGCCTACCTTTATAGTCGGACTGTAGTTGAATGTAAGGACATTGCTCGCAAAGGTCGACAGGTTCAAGGCGGTAAGCTCTATCGGTATATGTGTCACTCCGCCCTGTACCAGTACCGTCTCAGGCGTGTAGTAACTCTCGCCACTACCCGATAATTTGACAAAACCCAGATTGCCCGCGCTGGTCAGCTCAAGCGCGATCATCTCTATATCTACGTCGCCTTTTTCAGCCGTATTCATCGTATCCCTCATGCCGAGTAAACCCTTAAAAGAGTCTCCGGTATATGTCGTAGAATTTGAGTCTATATTATTCCAACTCGTCATGAAGGTATTCAAGGTCACGCTATTATGCATGCCCGCGCTAAAGTCCATATACTGCCCTACGAAGTCGAAGGTCGCTCCATGCAGACCGAGATTGGCCTGCACCTGATACTCCTGCTGTAAGGTGGTATCGAAGTACTGGAGGTAATCATTCATATTGGCCCATGCATCGAGCGGCGCTCCTTCGAATACGCCAAGGCTCTTTGCCGCCCAATTACCGGCGTTATCGTAGTAGCCGATAACGCGTCCGTCGATGGTGCCGTAAGTCGTCTCCGAAACGTAAAGGCCGCTCATATCCGTATCGACTACATTATTCTGCCACGAGGGACCGTTGATATATGCGAGCCAGAAACCGGTCTCGGGATTATAACCGCCGAAACCGTCCGGGCGGCTTCCGAATACTCCGCCTCCGCCAACCGCCGCCGTCAGTGTCGTATCCGGAACCGGGTTCGTGAAAGAGCCGGCGGCCGGGTAGCCGTCGAGTATCATATCGTATATACCCCACGACTCGCCGTTTATATAACGCGTCCACGCGGCGCTGTAGGTTGCGTTATCGGTATACTCGGTAGCGTATATCGAACCGGAGCCGCCGCCGAACCAACCGAAGAGGTCGGCGTCCATCGTAGAGTCGGTAACGACCTCGGCGGTGAAGAGCGCCGCGCTAGATATCGAGTGATTGCCAAAGCTATTCATCTGGGTCGCCGTCCACTGTCCGTCGCCATAAAGGAGCTGCCTCGTGCCGAAGGCTATTATATCCATATAGTACTGGCCCGCGAGATCTCCGGTAAACCAACCGACATTTCCGTCGGGGTCTATATAGAGGCTGACGGCGGTGGCGTCGATATCATTACCGGCCCATAGGCCGCCTATGAAGCCTGAGAATGAACCGCCATCAAAGGTCGTGTCGTTTAACAGGTCTATATTATAGCTCTTAAGATTCTGGTTCCATAAGAGCGGCTGTGCGAGATACGGGATTACCGTATTATCCACGTCGCCGAGATAGAGCACATCGGTAACAGACGGTACGCATGTGCCGACTCCGCCCGGACAAGACCAGGGCGCGTCAACGCTGCCCGCGTGTAATCTCGGAGATATCGTCGCCAGGTCGGTAAATGAACCCGCAACATCGGTATAGGTCGCGTTAAGCGGACCCTCCTCCCACCTGGCGGCCTCGTAAGACTCTCCGGAGAAAGCCAGCGGATCGCCGGTGAATATACCGATATTCTTGGCCGTCCAGTTGCCGTCGTTCGGCGATAAGGAGGTGTCGTAGTAACCAAGCACATCGCCCCATATGTCGCCGATATAGCGCTGGCTCATCCAGCTGCCGGCGTAGTTTCCTAACAGCGTACCGCCGGTCCACGGGCCGTCATTTACCTCGCCGTAGTACCAGCCCCAGTTGTCCACATAGTTGAAGGGTGAGGTCTCTATGGAGCCGAAAACGCCAACGCCGCCTATCTGTATTGAGAAGGTCGGATCGAGTAGCGGATTTGAATATGTACCGCCGCCAAGTGTCACGTCATAGCCGTCGAGTATCTGGTCGTAGACGCCCCACTGCTGGCCGTCGAGATAACGTGTCCACGCCGCCGTCGGCGGTGTGCCGCTGCGGTACTCCACGCCGTCGATCATGCCGTTACCCGCGCCGAATATGCCAGATACCCCGGCGTTCATGTCGGCGTTGGTGACGATACCGGTACTCTGGAAGTTGGCCGGTGTGAAGTCCACCTCGGCAAAAGTCGCCATCTGCGTCGGCTGCCAAAGGCCGTCCGCCTCTATGAGGCGGTAAGGCGTATTAATACCAATATCGGTCAAGTCAAGACCGTAACGCCCGTCAAGCACCGCCCATATATAACCGGCGTTGCCCGCAGGGTCCATGTAGACATTGGCCACACGCGCGTCCACATTACCGTTTAAGAGAAGTCCTCCGATAAAGCCGTCAAAGGAGCCGCCGTCGTATGTCTGGTATGTATAACCGTAACGCTCATAACTGGTAATGTTCGAGTTCCATATGAGCGGACCGTCCTGGTTATAAGCGCCCGATGCCAACAACTGGGACATGTGAAGCACATCGGTATTTTGCGGGACACAACCGGCGCTACAGGACCACGGGGCCTGTGTACTGCCGGAGATACCCCATATCTCGTCATAGGTAGCAAGCGCGCTTGCGGTGCCGTCATCGGCGAATATATCAAAATAAGGCCCTGTGTTCCATCCCGTGGAGAAGGATATCTCTCCGCTAAAGGCGAGCTGTTCGCCCTCAAATACTCCGACCGACTTCGCGGCCCAGTCCTCAGGGTTGCCGCCGATGAGCGGGTCTTCGTAGTAGCCGACTATATCGCCCCATATAGAACCGGTATGAGTAAAGGTCAGGTAACGACCCGATAGACTGCCGGACTCGAAGTAGTTCTCCTCGTTAAGCTCTCCCCACGGGCTGGAGGCCGTATCCGCGCTCCAGAGGCCCCAGTAATCAAAACCTGCGGCGCCATCGTCAAAGAAATATCCGAAACGTCCTTCGCCGCCCATCCATGTCTGCCATGTAGTCTCGGCAAGCGGATTCTGATAACCCTGTCCGCTCGACATGTAACCGTTAAAGACGATGTCGAAGAGACCCCAGGGCTGTTCCGGCACATAACGGGTCCATGCGTAGTAGGACGGCTCCTGGTTATGTTCCTTACCATATATATAACCGTTCTCGCCCGCGCCGAACGAGCCTTCGAGAGAGGCCGTCATATAGGGATTGGTTATGACCTCGCTCGTAAAGAGCGCGGCGCTCGTTATGGTATGGCCCCCGGCCGCGACCTTTTCGGTCGGCGTCCATGTGCCGTCGGCGTTAAGGACGCTATAGTGATAGTTTATCGGTCCCGGCATATACGACGACGGGATATAGTAGTTGTAACTACCGTTCAGGCCGCCTGTAAAGTAGCCTATATTGCCTTCGGGGTCGTAATAGAGGCTCGCAACTATTCCCTCGGCATCGTGAGAGTCTGTAAGGCCTTTCATAAGCACGCCTCCGATAAAGCCGTAGAAAGACCCTCCATCAAATGTTGTAAAGGTAGAATTATAGAGATTGTGACTCAAAAGATCGTTGTTCCAGACATTAGCCCTATTTGGAAATGAATCCAGCACAGGAATTAGGTCCGCGTCAAGATCTATTATCTCACCCATATATGTCACATTAGTCGTCTGCGGGCCGCAAGCGAGCGGCCCTGCCGTACAGTTCCAAAGCGGAGTGAGCGAACCCGCAAATGCCCCTACGTCGCCGACAGAGGTGAAGTTCTCTCCCCAGTCGTTACCGAATATTCCGGCCTGCGGGCCGTTCTGCCATGGGCCGGTTATCCACGCCTGCTGCTCCGTAGTAATCCTGCCGCTAAAGGCCAGCGAGTCGCCGTCGAATACGCCAAGTGCTTTTCCGGCCCAGTTGGCGGGAGTCGGATTCCCGGGACCATCATAGTAGCCGAGTATGTCGCCCCATATATTTCCTAAATGAGTCGAAGTCATCCAACGACCGGAGCTTATGCTACCTGTGAGCTTTCCGTTTACGGCGGTGCCGTCAAGGACCCAGGCAGTCCAATAGCCGTCGTTATCAAAATAACCGCCGACCCCGTCCGGATTGGAGCCGAATGTGCCTGAACCGCCAAGCATTGTCATCCATGTGGTGTCGTTATTCATATTATCGTATTCGCCGGGGTAGCCGTTAAGTATGATATCAAAGATACCCCAGCTCTCGCCCGGTATGTAGCGTGTCCATCCGTCGCCGCCGGGGTTATAGTCGGTCGCGTCGAAGTTGCCTCCACCAACCGGGAAGCCGCCCCACAACATGGTATCCAGCGTGGCGCTCGTTACGACCTCGCTGTAGAAACTGGCCGCGCTAGTTATGGAGTGGTTGCCCGGAGTCTTCATCTCATAGGCCTGTAAGGTGCCATCGGCATTTAGGAGCGAGAATGAGTAACTCTCTATTATCGCGCCAAGATTGTCCCTCTCATCTCCGTACATATCAAAGTAGTAGTTACCCGCCACGTCGCCCTTAAGATAACCGACATTGCCTTCGGGATCTATATAGAGCGCGACCGAATATCCATCAACCTCCTGGAAGAAGTTTACTCCGTCGTCGATCAGAACGCCTCCGGCAAAACCGCGGAATGCGCCGCCGTCAAAGGTCGTCCTCGTCTGCGGCCCTTCGTTCCAGCTGTAGAGTTCGGTATTCCAAACATAAGAAGCGTTATTGGGCAAGACCTGCATCACTTCGTTATCCCAGTCGATCACCTCGCCCAGTATCGTTACGTCTACCGGGGCCGCGGTCGGTCCGCATAGGCCTGCGGCGCAGTCCCACGGCTCGTCAAGTCCGCCTGTGCGCGCTATAATATCTCCCACCTCTTTAAAGGCGCTGGCATACTCGCCGAAGAGAGACCAGTTCGGCCCGTCGGCCCAGGTCCCCACATCCTCAAAATCCATGATCCCGGCGAAGGCCAGCGGCGTCTCGTAGAACTCGCCGAGGACCAGCCCCTCCCAGAAACCGGCGTTCACCGTGTCGTAGCTACCCCATGCCTCGCTATTTATCGTGCCCAGCGCAAAGGGCGTCAGGAAGCGGCCGTTTATCGTGCCGTCGAGAGTACCATCCGTATTCCAGTTACCGGTTATATCGGCATACCAGTTATCACCCGAAAAGTAGGTAGAAGTATTCGGGTTTTGCCAGTTATTGAGATTCTTCCAGCCGCTGCCGCCGAGCGATATCTCAAAGCCTGTCGCCCCGTTGGGATTTGCGTAGTCGCCGCCGAGTTCTATCTTATAGATGCCCCACGGCTCTATGGTTCCGTTATCAAACCAGCGCGTCTCGCTCTCGACACTTACGAGCCCCTGTATGCCCGGCGAGCCGATATAACCGGGCTGGCCCGGGAAGCCGCCGCCGATACCGCCCTCCGGACGGCCCCGCTGCAAGTAAATATTAAAGAGTCCGGCGGTATAACCCCCCGTTGCCTTTTGCGTGGCGGTAAGGTTCGTACCGGAAGCGACAAAGACCTCATTAGGCAGGAGGTCGCCAAAGAAATTTGCTCCGAGTATGCCCGCGTTACCCACGTCGTCTATATAAAGGGCATTCACTATGCCGTTAATCGTATCATCCGTATTCGAGAGATGCCCGCCTGTCCAGCCGTCCCATGCGCTACCCGTGCCGGAGAACTGGCCAAACCATGTCTGAGAGCCTGCGTCAACGCCCTGCCCCATTACGCTAAAGTTCACACCGATACCCGGAGTCGCAAAAGGCGAATCAAAGGAACCAAGATAACCATCGAGCATGGTCGTCGCCGTCGGCGCAAGGATCACCGGAGTGTTGTCGAAGTGGTAAAAGCTATTATTAAAGTTCGAGACGAAGCCGTATGGCGCGCCCTCCCATGTACCGATTGTATATGCACCCCAGACACCGTCGAGCTCGTCGTAGAGGCCGTAGATATTACCTGCGAGCGGCCCCATCTTGTTCGGAGTCATGAACCATCCGTCTATCTCGCCGTCGAAGCTGCCGTCGGCCCAGTTGCCGTTTATTATATCGGCCGCATAGATGCCCGGATCGTCGGCAAATGCAGAGCCGGTCCAGTAGGCCCCTATCGGATCCATGCCCGCAAGGCCTCCGTACCACGTATTAAATACGCCCGGATTAGCGAATGTCGCCGCGCCGTACTTAAACTGGCCCGTAAATATTCCCCACGGCTGGGCCGGTACCGTGCCGGTCACCGAGTTTGTGAGAGATAAGGTGCGGAAGCGGTAGTATTCGTTAGACATATCGGCGGTCGTATCTCCGTCCGGGAACCATCCGGCAAGCCGGTCGCCGAGCCCGCCGGACTGGGTCCAGTATAGATCGACATTGGGGTCGGCCCCTACCTCTGCGGCGGTTGCCATCTGGTAGGGATTCAATCCGCCGGCCATGTTAAAGATATCTATCGACGAATCGGCGTTACCAGAAACCGGGTCGTATATGAGACCGGCATTGCCGGAAGAGTCCAGATATAGGGCCGCAAAGTGCGCCTCCATCGACTCGTCAAGCGCGATGCCTCCGGCAATAGCCCCGGCGTAGTCGCCGCCGTCGTAGGTCGTAAAGCCTATCTCCGGGAAGGCCGGGCTATCTACGAACCAGTCGCGGAATATATATGGCGCGCCGCTATTATAGTCGTACTCTCCCATCATGGTGACCGGGATATTAGGCGTGCCGGACCAGAGCGAATCAATACCGCCCATCAGCATGTCGAGCTTGCCCGCGGCGGTGGTGAGCGCGCCCGGCGTCAGGGTCGAGCCGGTATATCCGGTCGGAGGCGTTAAGATCGTCGAAAGGACGTCAACCGCCGGGTTCCAGGTTGTCTCTGTTACGGCTCCGGTAAGCCTGTCTAGTTCAACAACTTTACCGTTGGAAAAATAGCTCGTTACACGGTGATAGCCTGTGCCTTGCTCCACGACCCTGGCATAGGTGTTATCGTCCATTATCTCTATGATATGGATACTACCGTCGGAGTAGTTATAGATATCTCTCCTGCCAGCACTTGTCGTCATAAGGATAGGCGTTATCTCTCCGGCGTATAAGAGCGGGTCGCTCTCGTAGGTGGCAAGCCCCCTGCCGCCCCACTCGCCGACCGCCGTATCGTATAGGCCGTAAAGCGAGCCGTCTATCGTGCCAAGCTTTGTCGGGGTGATAAAGTTACCCGAAAAATCTGCCCTGAGCGTGCGGTCGCCAATGGTGCCGCCGACCGTATCGGCGAGCCAGTAACCGAGCTCATCGGCGAGTCCGGTAGCGTCCGGACCAAAGGGGTCGTATCCGCCCATGGTCGCCGACCATGTAGTGGCCGCGCCCGGATTGGCGAATCCTCCAGCCTCGAATACATAGTTGAGCGTACCCCACTGCTGGACCACCGTCGGGCCGGAGTAGTCAACGATAGTAGACGATCCGATCTCGTAGATGGTGGAGTCGAGCGCGCCGCCGCCAGGCAACGTTCCCGAAAGCATGCTTACCGGGTTACTAATGCCCGATCTATAGATAGAACTATCTAGGCTCGCCGGTAAGACGCCGACCTCGGCGGCCATGGCCATCTGGCGGGGCGTTATCTGGCCTGCCATCTCAGCCATGCCGATATCGGTATAGGCCGTGCCGGTGACAACACCGTTAAGCAGGCCCGCGTTGCCTGCCGGGTCGATATAGAGACCCACTATATCGGGGTCTATCGTATCGTCCGCCTCTATCATACCGACAAGGCCGAACCTGAAGGCCCCGCCGTCGTAGTCGTTAAATGTCGCGCCCCATGTAGGGTCATTACGCAGGTAACGAGCTCCTTCGTAGATGAGCCTCGGCTCTCCACTTTGCCAGTCGGAACCGATATGCTTAGCCAGAACCGTAACCGGCACGGCTGTAGGGGTCGGGGTCGTTACGGGCCATAACGAAGTCGTACTACCCATATAGATATCGAACCAGCCGCCCATAGCCTCTACGCCGAATGCGGAGGGGCTCGGAACGGAAGAGTCCGGAGTGCCGTACCATGCGGCCATCGCCGCTTCGCCCCCGGCCTCGTTCCATGTGCCGCTGCTATAAAGGCCGGTCACGCGGTCGAAGCTCTCGGTCGTACCGTCGGCAAAGAATGTCGTATCCACACGGTTCGCATTAACGCCTAGCGGAGCGTATCTGCCAAAGCCCTGATTCGTGCCGCTCTCGTATGAGTAGTCATAGGTATCCCCGTTGAGGAAACCCTGCTCTACCCAATTGAAGTCGCCCGTCATCCAGAAGCGCGGCGTCAGACCGGCGAAAAAGTTTAAGGGTGTGGCCGCGCCGAATGTGCCGATCGATATCGCCTGCCAATTGCCGCTGCCCGTCACCTCGTACTGGCCGCGCAGGTCGCCGGAAAAGTTCGTCATCTCGTTCGGGTTCATGGCGAAACCGCTATAGGTTCCGTCCATATTACCGGCGGCCCATGCGGAGCCGGTTATCTGCGCAAGCCACAGGTCGTCCGGATCTAGCCCGCCGTTATTTACCGTGCCGCCTCCATGCGCCGTCCAGCCCGGAGCCGGATTCGTGCCGAAGAGCCCGCCCGTTATGCCTATCAATAGGCCGCTGTCTATATCGACCACCGACTGGGCGATCAACAACATATTTCCAAAAATATCTCCACCAACCAGGCCGTTGACCTCTGAATCGTCAAATGCCGTGCCGCCAGAGAAGAGGTCACCGGGCAGTTCGGCGGTAGCGCCGAGATCGGTGGCAATGAAGTTTGCGCTCGAAGCCCTCCACATGCCAAGGTCGGGAAGAAATTCACCCGCGAGATCATCGGCAAGAAGCGTTCCGGCGATATGGCCGCCCACTCCGTCTGGTCTGATATATATGCCGCCAAGTACGCCGTCGAGCGTACCCTGTCGGTCGAGCCCGGCGTATATACCAAGGAAGGCCGTGCCGTCCGAAGCCGTACCTTCAAAATCGGCACCAAAAAGCCTCAACCCGTTCGGGTTCAAGTATTCACCCAAAAGATCTATATCCGTACTGCCGCCGGGATTAATGGCGTTCAAACTACCCATAAGACCGGTAATAGAGTCCGACTCAGTGGGAGGCGATAGATTTGTATTAAAGAACGTTCCGCCCGTTAAGAGCTCTCCACTGTAAGCGACCGGGTCGCCCTCGAATACACCCATGAGCTTACCGCCCCAGGCCGCGCCTTCGTGATAACCGTAGAGGTCACCCCATATCGGCCCTATCGCCTCACGCGTCATAAAGGTACCTACCGCCGTACCGTCGAGATTTCTATTTGTTACCGTGCCGTTTACGTCCGCAAGCCAGTAACCGGGGTTTTTTACATAACTCGGCCCCTCTACAAAGTGGCTGCCGAAGTTGCCGGAGCCGCCGACAAGGCCGGAGAAGGTCGAATCCGGGTTGGGATTCGAATATCCGCCGCCCTGATAACCATCAATGATTACATCAAAGATGCCCCAGTCTTCGCCGTCTATATAACGCGTCCAGCCACGATAACCGTATGTGGCGAAATCTCCGTTAAAGTCTACACCGTTTATAAAACCGGACGCGCCACCCGCACCGAAGCCGCCCGACAGGGTCGTCTTAAAATATGGATCTCTTCCAAGATCCCCGTGAAGATACTCGGCATAGACCGGATCCACTCCGTCATAACCGAGAGAGTCCGAGACCTCGGTCGCTACCCACTGACCGTCCGCCGAGAAGGGTATCATGGAGCTTTCTCCATAATAATCCCCAAGTAGCGTGCCTTCGATATAACCGACATTTCCATCCGGGTCCAGATATATAAGCCTAACGCCGCCCGTAGCCGCGCCGTCGAGTAGCGCGCCGCCTATGAAACCGGAGAATGCGCCTTCGTTCCATTTTACGTCAAAGGCATAGAGATCGTTGTTCCATATAAGCGGCTGGTTATTTACGGAACACGGCTGGCCCATATAGACCACATCTATGGTCTGCGGTACGCACCCTGCCGTACAATCCCATGGGTTTTCGAGAGAGCCCGCTACGCCATAGAAGTCGTCCACCGCGTCGAACGCGCCTAGTCCGTCATTACCGTATAGGCCCCACCACGGACCGGTATCCCAGTCCGTGGCAAATGTGATCTCACCGGAGAAGGCGAGCGGTGTTTCTTCAAATGTACCGAGCGCGACACCCTCCCACACTCCGCCTGTATCGGTATCGTAGCTGCCCCACATGCCACTATTTATCGAACCTAACGAGGTCAGGTTCAAGTAACGTCCGTTTATCGTACCGTCTACGGTCTGGTCCGCGTTCCAGTTACCGGCGATATCCATTATCCAGTAATCCGTCGCAGCCCTCCAGTTATTACCTCCAAGGGTCATATCAAAGGTCGTCGCCGCCGCCGGGTTCGTATAATAGCCGCCAAGCTCAAGCTTATATATGCCCCACGGCTCGTCCTTCGCCGTACCTGGATTTACGAACCATTGGGTGCGGGTTCCGGACGCGTTAAATGCGATATCCTGCAAGAAACCGACCGTAGAGATAGAGCCCGTTCCTCCGGCGAATTCGCCGGTTATCTCTCCGTTTACGGCGCTGGTCGCAAGGTATGTATTGAAGTTAGCCGGGATGTAACCCGAGGCGGTCTTTTCCGTGGCCTTAAGGTCTGTGCCGTCCACCTTAAAGATACTACCCGGATAGATCGTACCGTCGAGTGTTGCGTCGAGTATTCCGGCCGAGCCGTCGTTTGCTATATAAAAGGATGCAACGCCGCCGGATATGGTCTTGTTATCAAAGGAGCGGTTGCCGCCTATGAAGCCGTCCCACGCGCTTCCGGTGCCGGAAAAGTTATCCCACCATGTCTGAGACCAAATGCCGCTAACCTTGCCCATCGCCATAAAGGATACTGGCGTTCCCGGTATTGTAAAAGGAGAGGCGATGGAACCGAAGTATCCGCTTATGCTGTCTCGGTCCCATATAGTGTCGTCGCCGTCATAGAAGTGATAGAAGCTATTGTTGAGACCCGTTACGAAGCCGTAAGTCGCGCCGTCGAAGACGCCGAGCGCCTTACCGGCCCAGTTGCCCGAGGCGTCGTAGTAACCGATGAGGTCGCCGCTTATCCTGCCAAATGTCTCGGCGGTCATGAAGTCGCCGTCGAGCGTGGCCGTGACCTTGGCCGCGTCCCAGGAGCCGGGACTCGCGTATGTAAGATAGTATCCGTTATTATCCAAAAATCCGCCGCCGCCGTCGGGCCTGCTGCCGAATACACCCTCGCCACCCATGAAGCCGGTCCAGGTCGTCTCGCCACACGGGTTGACCGCGCCCGGATAACCGTCAAGCGCGACATCGAATATTCCCCACGGCTCGCCGTCTATGTAACGTGTCCACGCGGCAATCTCTCCAACACCCGGCGAGTAGGCCGCTCCGTCGATAGAACCGCTTGGCCCGGTGAATTCACCGCTGAGCGTCGCGGTTAGGCCCGCGCTCGTTCTTACGTTATTATAAAAGTTGGCCGGGCCGAGGCCGAGTGCGCCGGCGCTCACCATCTGGGTCGGATTCCAAGGGCCGCTCGCGTCCATCATAAAGTAATCGCCGCCGCCCGGGGCGTAGAGTGTCGCCGGGTCGTAAACGCCGTCTATCGTACCGGTAAGGTAACCGACGTTGCCTTCGGGGTCGATATAGATGCTTGCCACGCGTCCGTCCACCGTGCCGTCCGAGAGAAGCCCGCCGGTAAAGCCCAAAAAGGAGCCGCCGTCATATGTGGTCGTCCTTCCAGGTTCCGCGTAGTCGTTGATCTCAAGCTCCGAGTCCCATATATAAGTTCCGGGGGAGATAACTGCCAGGTCGTAACCGAGCATGCCAAGGTAGTTTACCGTTGTAGACTGCGGCGCACAGCTTGTGGCCGGGCAGTCCCACGGGGCGATTGCCGAACCGGCGAATACCCAGAGGTTGTCGATGTCGGCAAAGCCGCCCGCGCCGTTATCACCAAAGATGCCGTTTACAGGTCCGTCGGCCCATGCGGTAGCGCCGTTTTGTAAGATAGCGCTAAAGGCGAGCCAGTCGCTCTCCCACGTGCCAACTCCGAGTCCGCCAAGCTCTCCGGCGACACCCGTCTCGTGTACGCCGAAGAGATCGCCGGTGACTATCCCGAGCTTGTAGGGTGTCATAAAGAGGCTTGCCGTCTCAGCGGTAAGCGTGCCGTCCGCATTCCAATTGCCGTTAACCATATCGACCGACCAGAAGCCGAAGTCGTCCGTAAAGCCGCCCGCGCCCGCGTTTGCGGCAGGGTCCCAGTAGGCGCCGAAGGCGTTCCAGCCACGAGCCTGACCGTTCCAAGTGCTAGAAACCAATGGATTCAAAAAGCCCTTGCTGTCGATGGCCATCTCGAATGTGCCCCACGGAGCGGTCACATGCGTGGCGTTATTGTATATGGAGTTCGTGCTTATCCTTACATCTCCGAGTATGGAGCCCGAACCAAGGAAGTCGCCTTCTAACGAACCGCCCGTTACGGTGCCGATGCCGGGTTCTATATAAGAGGTCGTCCATATCGAGGTCGCAAGGTTTGCCGCAGCGACATCGACCGGACCCTTATCCGTCTCGCTAAATGAGGCCCCGGCGGCCCAGATCTGGGTCGGCTGGAACTCTCCATTTATAGAGCGGCTCTGGTATAAGCCGCCGGTCTGTCCGCCGCCGCCGTCGGGGGCTATGTAGATAGTTGCAATCGATGCCGTTAAGGCGTCGTCAACGCCGACCATATGTCCCGCCATAACCGCGCCTATATCGGACGCGCCGGTTACGTCAGCGGTAAATAGTTTTTTGCCTATTGTAACGGCGTCACCGGCGAGTATGCCCTCGCTGAGCGCGAAGTGCGGCGTTACGAAACCGCCCGCGTATCTTCCTGTTAATGACGTAAGCGCGGTCGGTGTGACAAGCCCACCGTTAAGGTCGTAAAACTGGCCGCCGGTAATATCGCCCCAGAATGTCGGCGCGAGGGCCTCCCACTTACCGAGGCTCGCCAGCTGGAAGGTATCCAAGCCGTCGTTATATGAACCGCGCATCCGGCCCTCTATGATACCGGCCTTGTTGTCTGTAATGAACATACCGAGGAGCTCTGCGCTCATCGCCTCGCTTGCGAATGTGCCGCTCGTTACGTCGGCGTACCAGTAGCCGGGGTCGTCCACCATTACCGCGCCGCTCTGGACCCTGCCGAAATCACCCTGACCCATCGCAATGCCGGACCATGTGGTGGTCTGAGTGCCCATAGTACCGAAGAGAGAGATGCCGTAGATGCCCCACTCCTGTCCGGTGAGGGTCGCGTTATTTACAATGCTTAGTGTCTCGCTGGCCGAGAAGCCCGGAGTTACGTTAAGCGAAGCGCCACCGTCGAACTCTGCCGTAAGCGTTCCGGTCATACTGCCGTACATAACGGCGAAACCCATGTCGGCCGGTGTAAGTCCAACCTCGGCAGAGGTAGCGAACTGCTCTCTCGTAACGGTGCCGTCCAGCTCAAAGGCCGCGGCGTCGCGGTAGCTCGTACCGGCGAGATCGGTAGAAGAGAGGATGCCGCTATCGCCCGCCGGGTCCATATATATCGCGTAAAAGAGGCCGTCGAGAACTCCACGGCTGCTTACGTCCGCGCCGCCCAAGAGGCCGACGTAGGCGCCGCCGTCGTATGTGGCGACGACATTATTACCCTGCGTATAGTCGTTGGACGCTACAAAGTCCTGGTAGAATACTCCGTTGTAATTACCAGAGTACTGACCGAGCGCGGTAATTGGCATACCGACTCCCGGCCCGGTCCAGAGCGACGGTATCTCGCCCATGAGCCCGTCCAACGAGCTACCGCTCGTCTGGTATATCAAGTAATCATCAATCGTATTGAGGTTTACAAATGTCATGCCCGCCACGGTCGGGGGGGTGGCAAGTGTGGACAGGTCCATCGTACCCCTGTCCCACCAGCTATTACTGGTATTGCCCGCGCCGCCGGTATCGACGACATCCAAACGCCCGTTCGGGCTATATGTAACCTGCGTATATGTGCCGTCGGCCCGCGTGAGCTTGGCCATACCGAAGCTGTTGTCCTCGTGATAGGTATATTCATAAGAGCCGCTTACGGAACTGGTATCGTCAAAGTAACCGACATGCTCGTGGGCCATCGTATTCGTTTCGGACCGGAGATCTGCCACATGCGAGAGGTTACCGGTCTTTTGCCATCTACCGTAATTAAATACCTCGAAGGTATCTACGTCGTGGTCGTAGGTTCCGAGCAGGTCGCCGTCTATCGTACCTAACGTCCTCTCCGATATATAACGGCCCGTCGATGTCCCGGCCATGCGTTCTCCGACGAGCGTGCCGTCGGCTACACTTAAGAGGTAGTAACCTTCATTAGCCGTGCCAGTATCCGACGCGCTCGGTCCGTCGGTCGGATCGGGGTAGGCCGTCTCTCCACCGGGAAGCTCAAGGGGCAGGGCCAGAAATGACAGGTCGTCACCCGGTGTCCAAAAACCCGAAGAGTTGCCAAGAAGCGTATCCACTACACCCAGCGTGCCGTCCGGGTTGTATGTTACGTCGCGTGTCGTGCCGTCGGCGCGGATGAGATGTACCACGGCCTCGGAGCCGTCGTGCCTGTATGAATAACTGTACTCGCCGCCGCCGGTGTAATTTAATCTGCCCTCGTAGGTCGTATAGGCGTTATAGATACCGAAACGCCCACTACCCGCGAAGACCGCGTCCCAGTCGGGCCCTGGCGAGGAGGCGTGGCCGAAGTCCATAAAGCTAATCGTACCCCAATCGAGCGCGTCGTCTCCGACGCGGTCGTTAAATGTATATATATTGCCCCAGCCACTACCGGAAGCTCCACTGGAAAGCGAGCCCGACCCGGCGAAGTCGCCCTGAATGCCATAAGCAAAGGACCAGTCGTCTATAAGACTTCCGTTCAAGGCCGAAGCCGGTGTGTTGGTCGAAGCGCCGGCCTCTATCTGCTGCCTGTTAAAGAGTCCGTCCATCTCAAATAGGCTTATATCGGTGAACTGCGTACCGAGAAAGTCTCCGGTGAGCACGCCGGCGTTACCGGCCGGGTCCACGTAGAGGCCGATAAAGGCGCCTTCGAGCGAACTACCGATGCGTATGCCGCCGAGGTCTCCGACATATGCGCCTCCGTCGAATGTCATATTCTCAGCAGGGTCGCCGGAGCGTACCAGCTCGTTAGTGGATGATAGGGTTTCGTGATAAAAGACCCCGTTCATATTCTGGCCGGGGTATGGCGTTATGGAGTCGCCGAACTCACCCATGATCTTACCCGGTATATCCACACCGGACCAGAGCGTGTCGGTTCCGCCCATGTAACCCCACTGCCATCCGATATACCATCCGAGATCCCACGGCTCGTAGCCCTCGGCAAGGATAGAATGGCCCGCCGGAGGAACAGGAAGCGTGGCCAGTGTAGATAAATCAAAGGAGGTCGGGTCCCAGAAGCCGTAGCTACGAAGGCCTGTCGCCGAGTCGTAACCAAAGGTATCTCCGCCGTTATTATAGGTCATTGAGCTAGACGTGCCAGCCGCGTTATGGTAGCTATAAGCGCCTTCGATATTGGACAGGTCGTGCTCGCTGGTATAGTACTCACCGTTCGTATAACGCGTTTCGGTCTCTATCTGACGGCGTGTCTTATATATAGCGTCCCCGAATTCGGTCATATGCGTAAGCGGTATTGTGTCGGCGCGCGTACCGACAATGGCGGAATCAAATGTGCCGAGTGTTGGGTTGATGGTACCTAAAAGCGTGCCGTCGAGCGTGCCTAGCGAGCTATAGGTCATGTAATGGCCGCCCGAAAGAGTTCCGTCGAGCCTGCCTTCCGTAAGAGTTCCGTCAGAAACACTTGCCAGCCAGAAGCCGTAGTTCCTATCATGCGCGTCTATTTCATCGCTCGTCGTGAGGCTTGACGTCTCACCCGCGACCACCGGTATGGTTTCAAGGTCGAACTGCTCGAAAGCCGCCGGGCTCCACGCGCCGTAAGTCGTCGTACCGGCAAGCGTATCGACAACCTTCGTCGTGCCGTTTGAGTAATAGCTAGTCGTTATCGTATCGCCGCCGCCGGGGTAGGTAAATGTAGACTCGCCGGTATCTCTTGAACGATATTCGTTATGGCTGTCAAAGAGATAGGAATAAGAGCTGCCATCTGTATAGTCGTAGGTGGCGGAGCGCCTTACGTTATGTTTAAGCAGGCCGAACTCGGCCTCTCCACCCGTGATGGCCGTCCATGTCGGAGTAGGCGTATCGTATCCGCCGAAGAGCTCGAGGCCGTATATGCCCCAGCCTATATCTCTTTGCGCGGTAAAGTCTACAAGACTGATGCTATTGCCCCAGCCCTCCCACATAGGTATGGCAATCGCGCCGCCACCGTCGAAGGTACCGGCAAAGCCGGTTGTCCAGATATCGTTACCCTCGATAAAGTTGGTAGCGAAGTCAAGGCTGATCGGACTAGGCGACGGTGCGACCGGTGTCCTGTTTAAGAGTCCGGTCATATCTGCCATGCCTATCGCCGGGTTTGCCGCGCCGGAGAGCGAGCCGTGAAGGAAACCGACCTCTGTGCTCGGCGCTATATATATCCCTAAAAAATTTCCGTCAAGCGAGGTAGCGAGGTCGATACCCGCAAATATTCCGCGGTAGGTGCCGCCCGCGTATGTCGAGCCCTCGCCGGTGATATAATCGTGGCTTATGATATTCGGGTCGTAAAAGATACTTGAGCCGGTATTCTCATATTCTCCCACGAAATCGACCGCTATATCGGTGCCGACCCAGAGCGAATCGACTCCGCCCATATAACCGTTAAGAAGTCCGCTCGAAGAGCCGACCGGTGTGACATTATCGAAGGCGAAAGTTACCGTACCGGCGTCGAGCGGCGCGGGCGCTACGGCCAGCGTTGTCGTATCGAATAGAGCCGGGTCCCATGTCGAGGTCGTGGAGTTATATGGCGGGCTGGTAATATGTCTATACGTGCCACCGGCCTGGTATTCGTCCTTTACGTAACTTGCGTCGTTCAACCTTCTATTGCCAAAACCAAAACTGCCGTCCTCGCGGAAGGAGTATTCGTACTTGCCGCCGTCGGAATATGTATAGGCTCCTTCGTGAAGAAGTGTTGTCGAATATATCTCGGCCCCAACCTCATTCACAAAGGCCAGCGGGGTAGAGATAGCTCGCCCGGTCGTGGCGGCCTGCCAGTTGCCGCTACCGGTTATCTCGTAGATACCGAAGATATCGCCTGTAAAGGTCGTATGATTTATCTGATCTATGGAATGCCCGGAAATGGTTGCCGCAAACTCGTCTCCGGCCCACGAAGAGCCGCTTATATTGGATACCCATAAACCGACCGGCGCACACGGGTTGCCCGCGTCTATGCTTCCGCCCGCCGTAGCCGCCCACGCGCCGGGGCCGGGTGTCGTATCAAAGAAGCCGCCGCCCGCGCCGATTAGTACCGGACCGGCCATGCCGTCCACCATTAGGGAGTCCAGTTCGAGATGGCCATTTATGTCGCCCCCGACCCTGCCGTCCACGGCATTATAAAATAGCTCCGGGCTGCCGTCGTATAGGTCACCGGGCACCGTCGTAGTCACACCCTCGTCGGTTGCGAATGTGCCAAGCGGCATCGTAGCGGACCACATGCCAAGCTCAGAGAAGAAGGAGCCATCTATCGGGCTGCCGTTTAGGAAGGTTCCAACGGTATAACCGCCGACGCCATCGGGATTTATATAGAGGCCCGCGGCAATAGCGTCGAATGTCGTATCGGCCGCACCCGGAGCAAGCCCTAACATTAGACCAAGGTAAGTGCCGCCGTCGGCGGTCGTACCGGAGAGGTCTCCAGCCACTATACGGGCCGCGCATGGATTCGTATAGTCACCCATCATTAGTAAAGAGGTCGTGCCGCCTGGATTAAATGGAAGGTCGCTACCCATAAAACCTGTAAGCGTTCCGCTGCCTACGAGCGGGCTCTGGGCCTCGAGGAACTCCCCGTCCACGTCGCCGCCGAAGAGAATCGGGCTACTCTCGGTCGTGCCGAGCATCACGGCCTGCCAGTTGCCGCTGCCCGTTACCTCGTATACGCCCTGAATGTCGCCAGAAAAGTCGGTGATGCTGTCGGCGCTAAGTGCCGTACCCGCGAAGGTGCCGCCCATATTGTCACCGGCCCAGCTCGTGCCGGTTATCTCGGTTATGTAGTAAGAGCTATCCGGGCCGTCCGTGGCAGTTCCGCCCGTCCTGGCAGACCAGGACGCGCTCGGCGTGGCCGTGAATAACCCCTCGCCCGCGCCGACTAATATGCCCGAATCCTGATCTTCTATTGAAAAAGACTCTAAGGCCAACGTTCCCGTAATATCGCCAACGACCGGGTTGTTGCCGCTATTCTGATCTATAGAGACGCTTCCGTCAAAGAGCTCTCCGGGTGTCGCTGTAGTCGGACCGGTATCAACTGTTGAAAAAGTCCCGGTAGTCTCCCACATACCGAGTTCTGGGTAGAATATACCGGCTATATTATCGGAGAGCGCGTATCCTGCGGTATTACCGCCCTCGCCATCGTCCTTTACGTAGAGCAGACCGGCCAGAACACGGATATTCTCCGCGTCCGGAGATACGCCGCCTATATAACCAAGTAACGCTCCTCCATCCGAGGTGCCGCCCTCCAAAAGGGCCGAGAAATAACGGCTCGCGCCCGGATTTTCATACTGACCAATGAAAAGTACCCCCGGCGTTCCGGTCCATAACGGATCGACCCCGCCCATGAGGCCGACTACAGGGCTTGCCGGATCGCCTTCGATATTGCCCGCGCTACTGTGCAGAAATGTACCATCAATGCCAGCATCGAAGAGAAGAGGTATCTCCGCATATGTATCGAATCCCATCACTCCGAGCGCGAAGGTTCCGGCCCCGGTATCTACCGAGCCGGTAGCCGTGCCCGCGCCGGAGGCGATATAATCTTCCGTAATATATAAGAGCCCTGCCGGGCCGGACATGGGTGCAACTCCAGATACGGGGGAACCGTATGTACCCTCCATCTGATTTACCCAATAACCCTCCCATATAAGGCCGGTGTCGTCAAAGCCGTCTCCTCCCGCGTCGATATTCCATGTCGCGCCGGAGGGGCCGACCCAGTCGCCAGCGATATCCATCATCCATGAGCCGTCTGTGGAGGTTCCCATATAGACATCACCCGCAAGAGCGGTACCTGTGAAGGTTGAGCCCGTGCCGTAGGAATTACCTGTAAAGGTCGAACCGGCCGTGCCGGAGAACCATGTGTAGGAGTCATAGCCGATATTGCCGGCCTCATCCGCACCGGCGGCCCTAAAGATATGCACACCGGGCGCCAGGCCGACAAGATTAAGGCCACCTACGACGTCACCGTCGAGTGTATAACTGAATGTGGTTGGGTCTTCGTTGGTCGTAACGGTAAAACCCGCTGTCGTTGTGGTAGTTATCAGGGTCGGGCCGCTCGTGATATTTACCGTTGGCGCGGTCGTGTCGCCGGTCTCGCCTTCATAAGGTATAAGGTCCGGCTCTACGATAACCGGCTCTATCGGGGTTTCAGGGGTGCCGGTATCTACCGGGTCCACAACACCACTTGGCGCGATTGCGGCAATCCTTGTCGCGTCTGTGCCTTCGCCGGAGCCGCCTTCATCCGCACTACCCTCGCCCTCGCCATCACCGCCCTCGCCGTCGTCCTCTAGAGGCGTCGTTTCGTCTTCATGTTTACCGCCCTCGCCTTCGCTCGCTCCGCGCGGCGGGGTCGGCGGTTTGTCACCCTCGACCGTTGTGGCGGTTCCGGCGGTCAGGGTAACGACCACGTCGGGTATATCGAGGTTAAATACGTCTACGATACCGTTTACGACCATTACGCCGGTAAGGCCCAGCTGATGAAATACGAAGAAGTCCGTACCGCGCACTCCGGCGACGGCGGTCGGGGTCTTGACCTGGAAGCGGCCCACCTTTTCTCCCTTTTGCCTCTTTATTATAGAACGAGCCTTGCCTCTAAAGAGCTTAACCACGCCGCTCTTTCTCTCCCCGCCACTAAAGAGATACTCTTGAATCTCAAGGCGCGAACCCGCCGCAAGCCTTATGACCGAATCGTCTACAAAGGTTATCTCGGCCTTGGATTTGCTCTTTGTCCTAATAATGTCTCCGACACTTACCTTGTCGAAGAGCTTTGCGGGGGTTGCCCTATCCTCGCCCGGCCTCAAAATATCCACCCGGCCCTCAAGGGCCGTGAGCGTCCCGGCTATGTCGGCCCAGGCCGCGCTAAACACACCGGATAATAAGATGAGAAAAAGGACCGCTATCGCGGAGACAGGTCTTTTGGCGTACTTCATGGCAAACCCCTATATAGGTTATTTTGATTATAAATATTATTTGTAGACAAATGGAGAGAAACGGGTGAGAACAGACGCTGGAGTAATACGAAAGATACCGCGTTACCCCCCGGTAGGCAGTACCTTTAATAAGCGCGTCCGTGAAAGGCTCGGCCATATTACAATGGCATTTCGCCTGTCGCCTTTCATATCTCCCGCCCTCCATTTAGCTATTAAGAAGGGGGGTATTACTATTTTATTACAAAGCTCGTCTTTCGACGAAGCTGATACTTCTAAATTAAGATTGCTCTATATACTTTGGGCGCGGACAATGAAACTATCAGCGCCTAAAATTTACTCCGCGAAATATAAGCACACCTGTGTGCCTGTGCGGCTAATACTTGTAAATCAGATATGCGCCTGTGACATTTTTTCTATAGTCGTATACCGCTACATTCGAATCGGCTCGCGTATATGCGTAGCGGAGCTGTAACTCGGCATTCTTCTTTACATCGTAAGAGGCTGAAAAAGACGCAGTCCAGTTCAGGTCCTCGCGCTTCATGCCAAAGACGGTCGATCTTTTTTCGTAACGCTGTTTGTATATACCGGTAGAGGCGGAAATACGGGCCTTCTCGTCCAGAATTTTTTGCACCGGCAACGTAAGGCTGGCCGTCGCCCTGTGCCCCTCGTAGTTCCAGTTTACGCCATCGGTATTTTCACGATTATATTCGTACCTAAAGCTTAAGACCCCTTTATTCTCCATAAAGAGATACATGAGACCGCCGTTTAACGCATACTCGTTTGCGTCGCGGTCCTCTTCGGGTATGAGCGGAGATTTTTTGTAATCCTTATGCTGGTACCTGGCGCCTAACTGACCAAGCAGCCCCGGCTTTAGAGAGAAGGTATAACCCGGCGCCAGCGTAATGGTGCGCAGATACTGCTCGCGTTTTACGAGCGTGTGGTTATACCCGAGATGAAGATTCACTACACCGTTCTTCACCTGGCGAGAAGGGATAATTGCAAAAGTATGGCTCTCGACATCGTGGGTATCGAGCGTGCCATGATTTGTTAGATATAATGAATACTGCCCCTTGACATTGTACTTGCCCTTTGCAGGTAACGCGTACTCACCGGTAAAGTTAACGACAAAACGCCCGTCGCTCTCGCCGGTAATGGCGCCGGCGGCGCTCTGGTCGGATGGTTTTAATATGACATTGCTATCGGCCTCATAACCGGTCGAGAGCGTTAGCTTTAACGGCCTGTCGCGTATCGCCTTGCTTTCAAGCATATCAACATATTGCTTGGCGAAGATAGCAAGATCGGAGTTCGGGTCGACGACTATAAGACCCCTAAAAACCTGGTCGGCCTCCTTGAGCCTGCCTAGCTTTACGAGCACCACGCCCATTTGGTAATCCGCTGACTGGGCCATCGAGCTGTCTAGCGCCTTGGCCTTTTCAAAAGAAGCAACAGCCTCAGTCGCCTTGCCCTTCTCCGACAGGACAAGCCCCTTCATAAAGGCCACTTCCGCCGGTCTTATATTGATCTTCTCCGCCAGAAGGATATTTCCAAGGGCCTCGTCGTACTTCTTCAAATGATAGTTCATCTCTGCAAGCTCGAAGACGGCCTCCTTTACGGCGGGCTGCCCTTCCACGGCATTTGAAAAGTTTTTAAGAGCCTTTTTGTAATCGAGCATCTGCTTATAGGAGAGCCCTAACCAGTAAGAGGTTACGGTCGAGGCCGGGTCATTACGGAGGGCCTTTTCAAACGAAGCGGCGGCCTCCTCGAAGTTCTCGCTTCGATAGTCGGTCACGCCGCGCTGAAAGTCCGCGTCGTCCGAACTACCGGCGCGCGCCATGGGCGGCGCGTAAAAGGCAGATAGAAAGAAAAAAAGAAGCGGTATAACCAAAAGGTTTCGGTCTGAAACTTTAGCCATTAAATAATCCCGTTTTCAATAATATTTTCGAATCATTAACAGAAAAAAGAAAAGAAACTACTACTACTCATACGGCACTGTTTATATCATAAACAGTCAGAAAACAAAAGGATTTTTTGGATAAGAAGGCTGGAAATACTGAACCGGGAAGGGTGTTCGGGCGCTACTCGGACTCTTTTTCGATATCAGCCATTGAGACGACCCGGTTGCGACCCGTCTCCTTGGCCCGGTAGAGGCAATTATCGGCAAATTTGATAAGTTCTTCGCCGCTTATGGGGTCATTAGGATCAAAAGAGGAGACACCCATGCTACATGAAATCTCGCCTACCTTAAAGTTAGATAAAGCGGTGGTGCGAAGCCTCTCTATAAGCCTCATAGCGGTACCATTTGCGCCTGAGAGATCGATGGACGGAAGTAGCACGACAAACTCCTCTCCACCGTAACGCACCATAATGTCCGAATCGCGGAGCCCGCCCTTCAGTAACCTTGAAAAGCTCTTGAGGACCTTGTCTCCTACATCGTGGCCAAAGTCGTCGTTTAAGCGTTTAAAGTGATCGATATCGATAATAATGCACCCGAGCGAAGCCTCTTCCCTCCTGGCCAGGTTGAGCTGAGGCACCAGCCAGCCCCACATAAAACGCCTGTTGTAAAGGCCGGTAAGAGGGTCGACTATGGACTCTTGCTGATATTTTGTAGTAAGGTCCGCGAGAGCTGACGAACGCACCATGGACTCGGTAACATCCACCACGCTAACCACTGCATACACGTGACCATGAGTGGTGACAGGTTCTATCTGCACGTACTGCTGCATAAACTCAATATTACGCGGACCGTGCGTTTCGACATGTATGGGGATGATATAACTATTAAGGGCCTGGCTCAGGATCTGCGGAGATCTGTTGGCGATAACATGATCAACGGCCCAGGTAAAACGATGGTGGTTAAGGCCGACGTATAACTCGGAGAGGGTCTTACCCAAAACCTCCTGCTCGGCCATTGATGTCTTATCGACAAGCCACTTATTCCAGAGCCGTATCTTATGATTGACATCCAGAACAAAAACACCAATGGGCAACCTGCTGACAATATCCTTAACCGGAAGCTCAGATTCCATAGTATAATCCAGTAGTTACCTTAGCACAGAGTCTATATTTACTCTTCTTAAGGGCCGCTTAGCTGTCAAGTAACCCGGAGAGCATATCGAGAAGGTCCGTTGCCGATTCAAGCGTTAATACCAAGACGAGCATACCTTCGACATTCTTATTGGTGGCCTTAAGCACGGTCTCCATTATAAGCACATCCTTGGCCTTACCGCCGCCGGCGAACATATCGAGAGCTGATTTTTCAGAATAAGTGGGGACTGTAAGAAAGATCTCGCCGTCAAGCAGGTTGCCGAGCGTGGAGATACAGGTAGAGATGACGATGTTGCCGATCTCGGTCATCGCCTCGTGTTCGTAGGCCAGAAGGTCGGCCCCGCTAAGCGTTGGCACATTACCGAGAAGGGCATGGACGAGGACCTTGCTTTCCTCGGTATTAAGAACCAGGTGGGCGCGTCCCGCAAGCTCGCCGGAGAGATCCTGATAGACCACGGCCATATCTTCATCCGTGGTATTTAGCGTTTTAGATGCCTCGGACAAAAGAGTGATACGCGCATTGGGCACATTCATCACTATCTTATCGCTCAAAAGAAGAGAGAGCTGCGTCGCCGCTCTGCTTATGCCTATGTTGGCAATCTCTTTTAAGGCGTCCAGTTGTGCTTCGGTAAGCTCCATATCAACCTATCTCGCTAAGAATATATTCCACATTCTCCCGCGTAATGGGCTTTTCCAGAACCGCAACGAAACCCACTTCCTTGGCCTCGTCCACTATGCTGTTTTGAAGGTTTGCGGTAAGCAGTACGAACTTGCCCTGGCACCCGGCAGCCCGTATGGCGCGGGCTATCTCTACACCGTTCTTTCCCGGCAGGTTATAGTCAAGAAATATTAGATCGGGCTCATTGTCGGCGATCTTCAACAAGGCCCCTTCGCATGCGCCTGCCTCGTCCAGATCGACTTCCAATCCGGGCGGGAGGTTGGCCTTAAAGAGCAACCTTGAAGTTATGCTATCGTCAACTATGAGGATCCTCATGGAAGATATCTCCAACGGTTAAAATTTCCATAAAACTATAGTCCATACGGTATTTCGCAAAATATAGTTTCACACAATAATAGCACAAAATCAATAGGTTTATTCCCGGTCACGCACTCGAAGGTATTGATCTATCTCTACAAGTGCGCTGCCAAGCTTCTCACCCGGCTCTGCGGGCCAATCAGGGGCCGCGTCGTGGTCCATGGCTAAAGAAAGCGCCCCGAGCTCCACACAAAGAAGTCTCAAGACTGCGAATTCCTTCTCTACCTCAACGCCTTCTTTTACCTTGTTTCTCAAAAGTCTGGCAAAAGAAGCTGCCTGTCGAGAGACTTCTTCAAGCCTTGTAAGATTCGCTGCCCTTGATGCGCCGCTGAGGCTGTCGAACTCCTGATGAATAATATCAAAGAGCCCCTCGCCAGGCCCCTCCCGCCCCACACCCTTTAGTGCGACATTAAGACGGGTGGTACGCTCCGCTAACTCTTTCTTGTAGGCCTTAAATATTGAGGCCGCATCCTTTTTATTTAGCCTTCTCACCCTCTGATCTATCTTAAAAGACTGGATATGTAAGGCGCCATCAAATGCAGTTCGACAATCTTTTCCACGGCATCAAGCGCCAACGCAGAGCCGGGCATTCCAAATACAACCGAACTCTTTTCGTCCTGAATGATCGTATGGCCGCCTGCCCTCTTAAGCTCCAACAGGCCTTCGGCTCCGTCGTTGCCCATCCCACTCAGGACGACTCCGACCGCCCCCCTGCCGCAGACATCTGTCGCAGAGCTAATTAGCGCCGTTGCGGAGGGGACAAAGCGATCCGTTGGCGCTGGTTCCATCACGGAGGCATGTATAGAACCGCCCGAACGGATAAAGTTCAGATTCTTATCCTCCGGGGCAAAATAGACAACGCCGTTCTTTAGCGGTTCTCCATCCACTGCTACCTTTATATCAAGCAACGCATTGAGTTTTAACCAGTCCACCATGCCGCCCAGGAAGCCCTGGGACATATGCTGCGCAATGGCTATAGGTACGGCAAGATCCCTTGGAAGCGACGAAAGTATGGTCTGAAGGGCCTGCGGACCGCCGGTCGACGAGCCTATCGCAATCAGCTCGATGGCGGCTAAATCCTTTCGCTTTACAGGCCTCGACTGAGGAGTAAATTGCTGCTGCGTCTGCCTTGCAACCCGGCGTACGACTTTAACCTCACTCATGGCGCGTACCGTCTCGATGAGGTTTGTGCTTATCTTATCAAAATCCTCATGAAGCACCCCGCGCGGCTTCTCAATGACGGCGAGAGCGCCCTCCTCTATGGCCCGGAACGTAGTACGCATCTCTTCGTCGTCCACGCTTGCGCTTATGACCACTATGGGAATAGCCCTGTCGGCCATAATATTACGCGTGGCCTCGAAACCGTCCATAAGCGGCATTCGAATGTCCATGGTTATCAGGTCGGGACGGAGTGTATTATTCAACTCCACGGCCTCTGCCCCGTCGCTTGCGCGCCCAATGACCTCCATATCCGGCGCCTTCTCAAAGATTGCCTTCAACAGCAACGCAACGACATTCGAATCTTCTACTATCAAAATCCTGATCATATGCTCATATGTCCTTCCTGAAGAACTATACCCACTGCTCTATTACCTCTAAAAGCGCCCTGCTTTCAAACTGGGCCTTTACAATATATGCGTCGGCTCCGACCTCGATGCCGCGTTTTTTATCCTCTTCGCTCGTTAGCGAGGTAACCATTATAACAGGGACCTCTTTGAACTTTTCGTTCGTCTTTACCCTTTCGGTAAACTCAAAGCCGTCCATGATTGGCATCTGCAAGTCGGTAACTATAAGATCAAATCTTTTCTTCTGTAAAATCTCCCACGCCTCTTTACCGTTAACGGCTGTGGTCACGGTATAACCGCTATGTTCAAGCACACTTTTGAGAAGCGTCCGGGTCGTAACAGAGTCGTCCACCGCCAGGATCTCTATCTCTTGCTCTTCGTCCTCGCCCGGCTCATCAAAGAGCCTGTCGCTGAGTCCTGTGCCAAGGGCGTTCTCAACCAGGTCGATCGGGTTAAGGACCATTATTATCTCACCGCGACCCGTGAGGGTCGCCCCGGTTATATTTCTTACCGAATATAGTGGCGGTTCAAGCGTCTTGATAACTATCTCGCGCTCGCCGACGACTTCTTCCACCAGGAAGGCCACCGAACCCCGCACACCCGAAAGCACCGCCACCGGTAGCCTTTTTGAGGAAGCAGGCTCTCTCTCTTCGAGCCCAAGAGCGGTCGCAAGTCCTCGTATGGGGATAGGCACACCGTCTATCAAGAGCGCCTGGCTCGCCTCCACATCGACTATATCGTCCGGCCCGATTTCCATCACCTTGTTTACCGAGTTGGTCGGGATAACAAACTCCGCGCCCCCGGCGCGCACCATCAGTCCCCGTTCGGTTACGAGCGTTAACGGTAGCGTAAGCGTAAAACGCGTCCACGAGCCAAACTCCGTGCTTACGGCGACCGAGCCCTTGAGCCTGTGAAGGTTAGTGCCAACCACATCAAGGCCGACGCCCCGGCCCGAGATATTCGTCACGATCTCCTTTGATGAGAAACCGGGACGGAAGATTAAATTTATCACCTCTTCGTCGCTAAGGCGCTCGGCCTCGGTCTCAGTCGTAACGCCCTTCTTTACCGCGGCGGCGCGAATCTTGCCGGCGTCGATACCGCCACCGTCGTCTTCTATAAATAATATGATGGTGCTGCCCCGGCCCTCAAGATCTATTATCACCTTCGCCGTCTCAGGCTTAAAGGCCTTAATCCTTTCAAGAGGGGGCTCAATACCGTGATCCACGGCATTTCTGAGCAGGTGATTCAGTGGGTCCCTAAGGCCGTCGAGCACCGCCCTGTCCATCTCTATCTCGGCGCCGTTTATCTCAATATCTACCTTTTTGCCAAGCTCGCGGGCAAGATCGCGAATCGTCCTTCCCGCCGAATTTAATAATGTCGAGGCCGGAACCAACCGGAGCATCCTTGTATCGTTAACGAGTGACGACGTAACAAGACCTAAACTATTCACCGCGCTCTCGACCGCCTTGGAGACCCTTGCGGCATTCTCGCTAAGCGTCGCCACCGTCTCCATGGTCTCATCGACAAAGGCCACTGCGTCCGGGGAGAGTCTCCTTCTCATCTCGCCCTTTACGACCGGGTTGATCATGGAAAAACTCGTCGCAAGCTCGCGGGCGTTTATGGCGACCCCCTTCAGATCCTTCAGGTGATCTTCGCTCTCTATCTTTGCCGATTGGAGCTCTTCGGTAAGCGCTCCGATCTTTTCTATCTTATCAACTGTAACCTTTATGGCCTCAACAGCCGCTGAAACATGCGCGGCAGGCCTCGCCTCGCCCTCTTTTTCTTTTTTTAATTTACCCGCCTGAACTCTATCCGGTTCCGGCAAGGGAGGTGCCACGGAAGATGGGGTGGCTACAGCTCTTTCTTTAATTTTTTTTTTGGGTGGCGCGGTTTCCTCTTTCGAAACCTGATCCTTTGTAGACCTACCCGACGCTATAGCCTGGTCGAGCCTGTTATATAGTTCCTTGGCGTCAAAAGAGTCCGGCGTCTCATCCGCAAAGGCGCTCATAGCCTCGGTCATACGGTCCACGGCCTCAAGACAGAGGTCTATATGTTCAGGTTCGGGATTCATATTTTTGTGTTTAAGGGCGCTAAAAAATGTTTCCATGTGATGCGATATCTCGGCAACGGTCGAAACACCAACGCCACGGGCCGCTCCCTTGATATTATGAGCCGCCCTGAAGATTGCCTCGAGCGAAGAACGGCGCTCGTCTCCCGAAGGACCCTTTTCAAGCTTTAAAAGGCCGTCGGTTATGATCTCTATCTGGTCTGTTAATTCACCCTCTAACGTATCGACCAGTAACTTTAATGTCTCTTTATCAAATTCCACGGACTTATACCTTGTAGACCCCGGCGCTCTCTTTTAACTTGGCCGCTATCTCGCCCATGTTACGCACGGCCTCCATCGTCTGCTGTGTGGACGAAACCGACTGGCTGGTGGCCTTGTTAATGTCGGTCATCGCCGTGGCTATCTGGTCGATGCCCGCGCCCTCCTGCCTTACGGCCGCCACTATCTGCTGACTCGCTATCGCGCTCTCGCTAATAACCTTGGAGAGGCTCGATATGATGGAACCGGTCTGCTCAACAAGAAAAACGCCTTCGTCAACACCCTTGGTGCCCTCTTCGGTGACCATGACGGCCCTTTCAGTGGCGTTCTGGATATCCTGAAGAATCTTTTGAACCTGCTGAGTGGACTGGTGCGACTGCTCGGCAAGCTCCCTGACCTCTGCCGCGACAACGGCAAAGCCCTTTCCTGCCTCGCCTGCCTTGCTGGCCTCGATAGAGGCGTTGAGGGCGAGCATCTTAAGCTGCTGCGCCAGGTTATTTACCGTCGTTGTTATCTCGCCTATCTGCTGAGTCTTCTCGCTTAGAGCCAGTATATTTTCTGCAATCGACTCAACCTTGCCACGTATGGACAACATGGCCTCGACCGTATCCTCGACGGAACCGGCGCCGCGCACGCCTTCTTCTCGCGTACGCTCAGCCGAGCTTCCAAGCGTCATGGCCTTTTCTTGCGTCTGCTTGCTCGTAGCCCTTATCTCTTCGAGCGTCGAAACGGTCTCATTAATTGAAGCCGCCTGCTCGGAGGTTCCAGACGACTGCGCCGTCACGGAACTCTGAACCTCGGTTATGGCGCTATTCAAGGCCCCACTCGCCTCGCTTACTTCAGCCGCCATACCGGCAAGGCTCGCAGACATTCCATTCAAGTGGCCGGAAAGCTCCGAAAGAGCGTCATTACCCGAAATCCTGAACTGATGCCTAAGGTCACCGGTTGAGATCTTGCCGACACCTTCGCGTATAATCTCGACCCCCTGCTTAAGCTGGTTGGCCGCGTCTCGTTCGCGCTCGGCCTGACGGCGCTCGCGTTCGGCGCTCTCCTCGATCTTCTGCCCCATATCGTTAAGGGCCTCGCCGAGTTGACCTATCTCGTCGGCGCTCGTCACATTTACACGTCTTGAAAGGTTGCCCCTCGCAAGGTCGGTTATCGATTCGACCAGGTCGCGAACCTGCCTTGAGATATTACGCGTAATATTTATTGCCAGCCCGAAGGTGACTATTATGGAGACTATTATGATTATGGCAAAGACGATTAGGCCGGTATTGGCGGCGGCCCTCATCGCTTCGGTATCGGAGTCAAGCTCTTGCGAGATACTTCCTATGACATTTTTAAGGAGATCTATCTCACCCGTTACGGTATCAAACCACTGGCCGGGGTCCACGCCGAAGCCTCCGACATATTCCTTTTCAATAGCTATTGCCCTGAGCCTTGCGGTCTCTTCCACGGCACGCCCCTTGAGCGTATCCCTCAAAAGGTCTCTCTGTTCAGGGCTCGCGTAAGAGAAGAACTGACGCATATATATTTCCTGCGCCTTTACGACTTTATCGTAGGCGGTACGCGTTTCAGGGGTAAAACTATCGTTCAGGAAGACCTTGCTTAAAATGGCCCTCTCAAGCCCAAGATTATTCTTCTTATTCAGGAGAAAATAGTACCCTGAAAGGTGACCGGAAATACGCGTACTTGTAGTTATTGTGGCTGAGGAGGTTATGACGTCGAGCATTCTTTCGTTTATTTCGGAATAAAAGTTAATGGCGTCAGCGCTCTTAATCTTGAGTTGGCTTATGGAGGCGCGCTCAACCCCTAAGCCCGATACAGCCGACAGGGCGATATTGAGCGTCGTAGAAAACTCATCACCGAAGCCCGACTTGCCAAAACCAACCAGGTAACTGTTCAGATTCGTCAGCTTCTCATCTGTGAGAGCCCTCTGCGCCTCCAGTTCCTTTGCAAAGGTCTTGCCGCCGCTTGAAAGAAAAGAGCCGGTCCTGCCACGCTCCTTTTGAAGCTCGTGAGTAAACTCGCTTACCTTAACAGAGAGGGCCGATAGCTCCTGGAGCGAATCCATCTCGCCCGCGACCCGAAGCTTATCCACAAAACCCGAAACCGAGAAGTATAAAAGCCCTACTACCGGGATGATAAGCATAATGATAAGTTTGTTCTTGATCCGCGTATTTGCGAGAAAATTCATATTGTGGCTCCTCCTCTAATATTTAATATTGCGCTCTTTTCATATATAGATATATAAAACTATTATCAAAAACCTTCTAACCCCAAGCGCTGTCCTGCCCCGGCTTTCCAACCAATATCGCCGGGTCTGCAAGCAGGTTCAGGACATCTATCATGGTAACTATTCCCTCGTAAATACCAAGGACGTATTTAATCTCCGTGACCCCTTCCGAGCAGAGCGGTTTTGATAACCCGGCAGGGTCGAACTCGTCGTAACCGATTATCTCATCCACTAAAAAACCTACCGTCAGGCCCTCGCTACTTACGATAACCACGCTCTCTTCGTTACTATTACCAACACCCCTGACCTTAAAGAAACTCTTCAGATCAATAACTGTCGTTAGCTTTCCCCTGCGATTCACCACACCTGCTACAAAGTCCGGCGTGCCCGGCACGCCGGAGAGCCCGGTAAAGGGCATGACCTCATCTGAGATCTCATAAGGCACACCGTAGTGCTCCGTGCCGCCAAGACGAAAACGGATATAGGGAATAGTACTACGCTCTTCGACAACCTCGCGCGCCGCATATTGAAGGGCGCGCGCCTGCAATATATCTCGCTCATGCTGTGTAAAACTATCAAACGGGCTTGGTGTTAAAACCCTGGCTCCGCCGGACACCGAATCGTCCTTTTTATCATTTTCCTTCTCGGTCACAGTAAGATCCCTTTTAGACAGACCGCTTATTGTTTTGGGCCTCGAATATGCTTATCTCATTTTTCAGAACATCCACGAGCCTGCCATAATTCATCTCCGGCGCGGTGTGAAGCTTTCTTTCAGGGTCGCCCTTTTTGGCAAGGTCGAGAGCGTTATTAAGGCTCTTTAGCCCGGCCTTTATATTACCGGACCTTATATGTAAAAGTCCCATCTGGAAATGCGCCTCCAGAAAGTATGGATCCAGATAGATGACCTTTCTAAGCATCTCCATGGCATCCGCGGATCTGTCAAGCTCCATCAGAGTCATAGCCTTTATAAAGTAGCTGTGTTTACCGACGGGGTCCGTCTCTATCGCCCTGTTACAAACCTTAAGGGCGCTCTTAAGCTCTCCTCTGTTAGCAAGGGCCTTGGCCTTCATGCAAAGCAGAAACTCTGTCTCCCCGTCACGCCTTATTATCCTGTCTACCGCATCGGGAAGCTCCGCCCAAGACGCGCTACGGTCAAGCTCTATCAACTCAGGATATGTCGTGGCCGGGTCATCACCGGGGGGGGTGGCCTGCTTCTTAACTGGCGGCGCAACCGCCGGCCCGGAACGTTTCGCCACTGGCCCAAGTCCTGATCTAGACCTTGGTTCCAACCCATCTTTAGGCGCGTGTGGATATCTCTTTTGCTCAACCTTTACAGGAACCTTCGCCGCGGGCTCCGGAGCCTCTTCCTTTATTCCATGTTCATAGAAAAAGGTTTTCTTGAAGTGGCGCATCACAAGGCCGGACACGGTTAAGTTTATAACATCCGAGGCCCCTAGAAGCAGCACGCCCTCCGCATTCAAGGTCAAAGAGAATTTTTCCAAAACCTCTTCTATAACTTCCCTGTTGAAATATATAAATACATTTCTGCAGAGGATCAAATCAATCGATGTCGTCTCCGAGAGCATCGACGGGTAGCTATCGTCTCTAAGATTAAGGTAAGAGAACTTTACAAGCCTCCGAAGGTCCGGGTTGATAACAAAACGCTCCCCGCTGGGCGTAAAATACTTCTCCCTGATCTTGTCAGGAGTTGAACGAAAGGACCACTTTCTATAATTCGCCTTTATACCCTCCGAAAGCGCCTCGGTATTGATATCGGTCCCGAGCAAGTGTATACGCCAATCCTTGATATCAACCATGGCCTCCGAAAGCAGTATTGCGAGGGTATATATCTCCTGACCGCCGGAACAACCCGCGCTCCATATACGTATGGATTTATCCCCGCTCGCCCGCTTCCTGGCAATAATCTCCGGAAGCCACTTATCCCGTAGAAACTCTATCTGTTCCGAATCGCGGAAGAAGTAGCTCTCTCCGACAGTTATAGCCGAAACCAGGAATTCCAACTCCGGCGAAACGCTGCCGCAGCCTTCAAGGGCCTGAACATAACCACCTACAGTTTTAAAGCCAAAGTGGCTGGCGCCGCGTTCTATACTGGTAGCGAGATTTGGAAGTTGGTGATCGTGAATGACTATGCCGGTCTTTTTGAGAATAAAATTGCAGACCGCCTCCTCCATCTCCGCGGAGAGACCCGCCACGCCATTTCCCGTTTTTTGTGACTTTTCCGCCATCTCTTATCCGTAAAAAATTAAAGCCTTGTCTTTGCGCTCTTAATAAATTCGTTAAGCTCCACTAAATTCACTTTCAGATACTCGTCGTCACCTTCAAACCTGGTAAGAGCGCCCATGTCGACAAGTAACGACATGGAGCCTGATGTAGTAAATACTACGTTCTTAAAAGGCTTAATGCCGACAGCCTGACCCAACCTCACCGCGCCGTCGCCGGACTCGGATATGGCGGCGACATCGTCCACTACAAGAGCCGAAAGCCTCTCGCTGTCCTTTACTATCAGGACCGGAGTATCTAACCCGTAGGGCGTAGCGCGTTCCATACCGAGGCGCTCGGCCATGTCGATGAGCGGAACGCTCTCGCCGTGAAAGTTAATAAAACCAACAAGGTACGTAGGACCGGCAGGAGAGGGCATATACTTCATAAAGGGCAAGATCTTGTGGACATCCATGAGATCGGCGCAAAAGTTCATGGAGGACAAGGTAAATTCAAGCACGGCTCTAAGCGGTTCTGTCTTATCTGCGCCGCCATCGCCAGCGCCATCCCATCTCTGTGGAGCGGCTTGTGCCCCGACATTGGCGGCAGACTCGCCTTTCTTGATTACCAGCAAAATATAACTCCGCGATAGAGGCTCTTAGTTCTCATCCATGCCAGCGGTATAGTCGTGACCGTGGGTTTTCATTATCTCCGCGATATCGTCTTTCCAGTCCAGGTGAGCCGAATCTACATCGTAATCAAAGGCCTCAGGCTTATTTATAAGTATCGATAGAAAAGCCTTCATAAGCTTCGGGTCCCACTTGCCGTCGTCGGTCTCGGATTTCATCTTTTCTATTACGATCTCTCTTGCATAGGCCTCTTTATAGGGTCTCTTGGAGGAGAGCGCGTCGTAAATATCCATGATCTGAAAGACCCTTGCGAGGAATGGGATATCTTCGCCCGACAGGCCGTCGGGATAACCCGTGCCGTCATATCTTTCATGGTGGTGGCGAATAATCTCTATGACCGGGGCCATCTTCTTGAGGCGATCCAGAAGCTTTGCGCCGATTATGGTGTGGGTCTGCATTATGAGCCATTCCTTGTCGGTAAGCGGCCCGTTCTTGGCAAGTATGGAGTCGGATATGCCGACCTTGCCGATATCGTGCATCACCGCGCCGCGCTTGAGCGACTCAATATCTACCTCCCTGAGACCGAGAGAACGACCAAAGACATCGGCCATCTGAGAGAGCCTGCCGCAGTGAGCGCCGGTCGAGTAGTCACGATATTCCACCACCCTTGCTATGGTAAAGAGTATGGTCTCGGCATCGACGAGCTGATCCGTCACGCGTTTAAGGGTGATAGCGCCGCTCACTCGGGCCTCTATTTCTATACGGTTAACAGGTTTGGAGATAAACTCGCTCGCCCCGGCCTCCATGCCGCTTCTGATGTCTGCGGCGCTATCGAGAGAAGTGAGCATTATGACCGGCAGTAGCTTTAAGGCCGTATCTAGCCGTATATGCCTGCATAACTCAAAACCGTCCATGCCCGGCATCATAACATCTAAAAGCACGGTATCGATGTCACTCGTGCGAAGTATTTCGAGGGCCTCTTCGCCGTTTTTGGCCTCGATAACCTCATAGTCGGGACCTTTAAAGATAGCCTTTACCATGGCGCGTTCAGTCGCCATATCGTCAACGACGAGCAACCTCGCCTTATGTGCGTGTGTATTAATCGTACGACCTCCAATATATAATATTTTTGATATAGTTAGACCAACCCGCCTATATAGCAGAAACCGATCCACCTAAACTTATAACATAATTATTAGAAAAGAAACAGTATTTCAGAAAGAAACTATAAAGTGTGTTATGTCGCAGAGATGGGCTGAAAAGAAAAGATTTTAAACTATTTCGTATTGCTCCATATGGAATGTATCAACGGTCTTTATTACTACCTTCTTCTTAAAAGTATTCTGGAGCTCTTCGATTATGGCGGGGTCTTCCTTGAGTTTTTCCGAAACAAGCGAATTTACATAAACGACTACTTTGCGCCTCTTTTTCGGGAGCTCTCTTATAAGCTCCCTGTATATTTCCATTATCACAGTCTCTCTGCCCCTTACAAGACCGTTGCCGTCGCAATACGGGCACGGCTCGCAAAGCGACTGGCCTATGGACTCGCGCGTCCTCTTTCTCGTCATCTCGATGACACCGAGCTCCGAGATCTTAAGGATATTGGTTCGAGTCTTATCGCTCTTAAGGGCTTCCTTAAGGGCGTTATATACACGTGTCCTGTTGGCGGCCTTCTCCATGTCGATAAAGTCGATCACGATAATGCCGCCGATATTACGAAGCTTTAACTGGTAAACGACCTCATCGACAGACTCAAGATTGGTCTTTAGCACGGTCTCTTCGGAGTTCTTCTTTCCGACGTACTTTCCGGTATTTACATCTATGGCGGTAAGGGCCTCCATCTGATCTATAACGAGATGTCCACCGCTCTTTAACCAGACCTTCTTTTCAAGAGCGTCCGATATCTCAAGCTCTATGCCGTATGCGTCGAATATCGGATCCTTGCCGGCGTAGTGCTCGACACGCCCTGAAAGGTGAGGCATAAACTCTTCAATAAAGGCTGCGGTCGTTTTGTACTCACTCTCGGAATCTATTATGAGCTTATCCACATCCTCACTGAATATATCTCTGACTGTACGGAGCGTAAGGTCTAGTTCCTCATAAAGAACCGATGGAGTAGAGCAGTCTTTTGCCTTCTTTTCGATACCCTGCCAGAGACGAACAAGGTAATCCATATCGCTCTGCATATGTTCGCGCTCAGCGCCCTCGCAGACGGTTCTTATGATAAAGGCAAAATTCTTAGGTTTGAGCTCGGAGACCATCTTCTTCAAACGTCTTCTCTCGCGCTCGTCGGAGATACGCCTCGAACAGGCAATCTTATCGTAATCGGGCATAAGGACGAGATATCTGCCGGGTAGCGATACATAACCTGTAACGCGCGCGCCCTTGGTGCCGATAGGCTCTTTGGCTACCTGTACGGTGACCTTTTGCCCCTCTTTAAGCACATCCTGAATACGCGGCGGCTCCTGACGGGGAGACCTCCTGTTTCTTGGAGAATCATCGTCATCATCAAAGTCCATCTTAATATCGGAAACATGAAGAAAGGTGGTACGGTCAAGCCCGGCCTCTACAAAGGCCGCCTGCATACCCGGAAGTACGCGAACGACCGTACCCTTATAGATATTACCGGTAATGCCCCTGTCGGCGGGCCGCTCAAGATAGAATTCGACAAGCCTCTTGTCTTTGACAATGGCTACACGAGTTTCAAAGGGGTTTGAATTGATTAGTATGGTAGTATTGGTCTTACGTTCGGCCATAATGAAAAAACCCGTAGAAATAAGGAGTTGGCCCGTATGAAGTGCGCATTATGAGCGCACGCTTCCGGGGCTAAAGAACGGTCCGGGTCTTCAGGATGGGAATTAAGAGGGCGTCTTCGGGCCGGAGGTTGAGAAGGGCTGTTATACATTCATGAGGTTTCACACCCCCACCTTCGCGTCCAAGACCGACAGACGTTTTCAAGACGAGCCTAATCTTACTCTCGTCTTCAAGCAAAATTGAGTCTATAAAGGGTTTTAGGTCCAGCTCCTTTAGCTTTTCTTTTCTTCTCACAGTGATCGGTATTTGATCTTTTGCGAGAAATGACTCGATACGACGCTCTAACTCTATAAAATCTATTCCCAGGCCCTCCGCATCCGCGGGGCCGTTCGTAACATCAATTAAATACTCATTACCCTTCATAGTAGCAGAGAGCGCAGGAGTTTTCAAGCCAATAACGGATGCCTCTATAAAACGCAGTCCGTCGGGTAGTACGCGGTTGAGCCTGTCGGGCAGATTGGCCACGGTAACGGGACAGGTAAATTCAATATCCATATACTCCGCGTCACTCTCCATACCGACCGGAAGGGGGTTTGAAAAGCTTATCTTGGGGTGCGGATGAAAGCCCGCCGAATGGGCCACCGGAAGGCGCGCACGCCGGATAGCTCTCGAAACGGTCGTCATCAGCTCAAGGTGGCCCGCAAGCCTTATCGGTCCCCTCTTTGTGAACTTAAGACGCGCCTTCAGGCCCGGCACGTCAGGCGCGGGCCGCCTCTTCACAGTATGTCCGTCAAGCGATTCAGCTAACTCTGAAACGATATTCTTAATCTCTTTAAAATCGCAGACCCCGCAGTCGGTACAGCGAGAGGTCTTGCAGTCTGGCGTCTCCTCTTCGGCAAGGGCCAGGTCGAGATCTTTTAATAAAAACTCTTTAGTAACACCACAGTCGAGATGGTCCCAGGGAAGTATCTCTTTGCGATCGCGCCTGCGCGTTGTGTAAAAAGTTACATCTATGAACTCTTCGACAAAGACCTCCTGCCAGAGGTCGTTCTTAAAGCATTCGCTCCAGCCGTCGAAACGCGCGCCCTTATTAAAGGCCCCAAGCACGGCATTGGCAAGCCTGCGGTCGCCCCTTGAAAAAACCCCTTCGAGGTTGGAGAGTTTTGCGTCGTTCCACTTAAAGCTCAGGCCAAGGGACTCGACCTCGCCGCGCAACTTGCGCTGTCTCTCATAGGTTTCGTCGAGCGATATCTGCGCTTCCCACTGAAATGGCGTAAAGGGCTTTGGTACATATGTGCCGACGCTGACATTTACCGGGGTATTTCGCGCGGGTTTCTTCTTCTTGAATTTGGGCCTTGGCTGTCCCGATGCCGCTCGCACTCGATCGGCTAGCCCTATTATGCCGTCGATATCTCCCTTTGTCTCGGTCGGAAGGCCTATCATGAAATATAGTTTTATCGAACGCCAGCCAAGCTCGTAGACCGTCTTTGCGATATCTACAAGCGCGTCCTCTTCTATCACCTTATTTATAACCCTGCGTAATCGCTCGGTCCCGGCCTCCGGGGCCATGGTAAAACCTGTCTTCTTGACCTTCCTGATCTCTTCGGCTAGCCCTTCGGTCAGCGTGCCTACGCGAAGCGAAGGAAGCGAGACCGATGTGCGCTCCTCTTTAAGCGACTGCATGAGGGCCGTTATAACCGGGCCTATATTGCAATAATCTCCGGTACTTAGCGATAGTAGCGATACCTCGTCGTAACCGGTATTACGAAGCCCTTCTTTAACTATATCGATAATCTTTTGCGGGTCGCGCTCGCGTATGGGGCGCGTCACCATACCAGCGTGACAGAAGCGGCATCCACGCGTACAGCCGCGCGCTATCTCGACCGTAAGGCGGTCGTGCACAGCCGTGACAATAGGCACAACAGGTTTTACCGGGTCGGGCAGGTCGTTGATATCCTTAACTATTCTCCTACGTACCGGTCCAAGATCAGGTTTTAGAGATCTTATCTCTTCTATCGTGCCGTCTTCTTTATAAGATATCTCGTAGAAAGAGGGCACGTATATGCCTTCGATTCCGGCAAGGCGTATAAGCGTCTCTTCTCTCGAAAGACCTTCTTCTTTACAGTCGGCGACGCATTTAGAGATATCGACTATCGCCTCCTCGCCGTCGCCCAAAAGGAATGCGTCGAAGAAGTCCGCAACTGGCTCCGGGTTGAATGTCGCAGGGCCGCCGCCGATGACCAGCGTGTCACCCTCACCCCTATCCTTTTGAAGGAGTGGGATACCGCCGAGGTCGAGCATATTTAGGATATTGGTAAAAGAGAGCTCGTACTGCATGGAAAAGCCGAGAATATCAAAATCCGAGAGCGCACGCCCGCTCTCAAGGGCCGTTAGCGGAAGCTCCTTTTCACGCAACAAAGCCTCCATGTCCCCCCAGGGCGCGTATACCCTCTCGCAGGCGAAGTCGGCCTCTGCGCTAAGTATCTGATAAAGTATCTGGCAACCGAGATGGCTTATACCAACCTCATAGGTATCGGGAAAAGCAAGCGCAAAGGAAAGCCGAACCGAAGCAGGGTCCTTTAAGACACTACCCGCCTCCCCGCCGATATAACGCGACGGCCTCCGAACGAGCGGCAAAAACTCTTTTACATTGGGTTTTTTATTTTGAGAATCCATTAGCCGGATATCTTAACAGGTCGGGGGGGAAAGGGCAATGAGGGAATGCCTATGACGGGAGTCTCTATCGTAGGGTGGGCTGTGCCCACCAATAGGAAAAGTACATTATTTGGTGGGCGCAGCCCACCCTATGAGAAGGACTTTTATTTTAGTAAATTTAATAATTCTTTTGGCAAGTCTGTTAGTTGTAAACGATAAGGCAACCACATATCCTTTTTTGAGTTGAAATTGCTCTGAAATATATAATTGGGATTTTCTTTATTCTGATTTTTAAGTTTCTTTTTAAAATCAATTGAAGGAATTAACCAAAGAGTATCACCGAGTTGCATCTTACTCAAATCAAAATGGGCAAAAAGCACAAAGTAGTCATCGCGTGTATTAAAAGTCTTTTTCCTTACCATGCTGCGGTAACTACCGTTTTTCATCAAGGAAAACCGGCTTTTAACCTGAACAAATATCGTACCCCCACCTCCTTTAGGCGTAAACATAAGGTCCACACCATCATCATCTACAAAGGGCACACCTACAGATAATTTTCCATCTGAACCTATTATGCATGTTGCAGCGATAAGGCTTTCAACCACTTTTCCTTTTTGAGAAGAACCAAGCCCCTTACTCATATTTTCACTCTCCTTTCATATTAAATGCGTCTTTGCCTCTCTCGTAGGGTGGGCTGTGCCCACCAAAAGATGCCTTTATTCCTTAAAAATCTCTTCTGAAAACTCTATCATATCCTCACCCCAACCCTCTGGGTAAATACCACGCTCCACATACCTATGAAAGGTTGAATAAGCCCACCTTTTAGGACTGCTAACAAGGCCGTGTTTAACAGGATTATAATGGATATAGTCAAGATGTCTTCGGTAATCCTCCTCATCCCTTATAAAATGCTCCCAAAACCGCCGCTGCCAAATAGCCCCTTCCCGATGACGCTGCCGAGACTCTGTCATGGTGGTAGCCGGTAAAGTGGACCTTACCCGCTTTGTAAAATTTTTCTTAATTAAAGCCCATCTCGTTGAATAATCAAGATCGCCTTTTGGAAGTTCCCATATCGTATGCAGGTGGTCCGGTAATAAGATCCACGCCTTTATCTCAAAAGGGTGAGAGGCCTTTACTTCAGCCAAAACCTCTTTCATGACCGCCCTTGACTCTTCCAGGCAAAGGATAGGCCTCCTTTGATATGTAACTACCGTGAAGAAAAAGGTCTTTCCCTGTTGGGATCTTAGGTATTTGGACATTTTAAATGCATTTGAGTTTAGATTTGGTGGGCACAGCCCACCCTACGATAAAAACATATTATTTATAATAGTACTATAGTCCGCCCCTGTCAACTCATCCCCCCAAAAACTGTAATCCACCCTACAGACTTCTCCCCACATAGTGCTATAATGGGAATCATAAGCCGGACAGGTCCGGTTTTATTAGCGCACTATTCTACAGTGCCATTTGGAGGGGTTTTTCAATGCAACACTACGACTTAATCATTATCGGCGGCGGCGTTGGGGGGCTGGTTACGGCTAGCGGGGCGGCGCAGTTGGGGGCTAAGGTTGCGCTCGTTGAGAAGGAGGCGCTTGGCGGAGACTGCCTGCATTACGGCTGCGTGCCGACAAAGAGGCTGGTCGAGAGCGCGCGCCTTGCGCACCGGATGCGGAGGGCTGCAGAGTTCGGCATCGAACCGGTTACGGTAAATGTTAATTTTAATAAGGTAATGCAATCGGTACGCGACATACAAAAAAAACTCGGCGTGCGAGACGAACCGGCCCGTTTTGAGGAGATGGGCATACGAGTAATCATCGGCACGGGAGAATTTAAGGATTCTGAAACCTTTGTAGTAAACCGCTCCAATGAAGAGCTAAAGGGCCGCCGCTTTCTCATAGCGACCGGCTCTAGCGCGATACTGCCGCCCATACCGGGCCTTAAGGAGGCAAAACCGCTTACCAATATCACTATGCTTGAACTTAAAAGCCTGCCGCACTCTATGACCATTCTCGGCGCTGGGCCTATCGCCATCGAATACGCGCAAATATTTTCGCGCCTCGGCACAGAGGTCACCGTAATACTACGCAAAGACCGCATACTCTCCAAAGAAGACCGCGAGGTCGCCGATACTCTCGAAGAAGTCTTGACCAAAGAGGGCATTACCTTTATAAAAGAGGCGACCGTATCAAAAATATCAATAGACCAACCCACGGGCGGCATTAGAGTGCTTAATATAAAGAGCCCGGACGGAGAGACAATACTTGAGACCGAGGAGGTACTCGCGGCCCTCGGACAGTCGCCCAACACAGCGGGGCTAAATCTTGAGGCAGCAGGCATCGACTACGACAAGGCAGGCATAAAGGTGGACGAACATCTAATGACGACCGCAAAACATATATACGCCTGCGGCGACGTTGCTGGAAAGTATAAGTTCACCCATGTAGCCGAATACGAAGCGTCCATCGTCATCACCAACGCCCTCTTCCCGCTCCTCAACCGCAAGGCCGACTATACGGTCGTGCCGTGGGTGACATTTACCGAACCGGAGCTAGCGCGAGTGGGCCTGACAGAGGCCGAGGCACGTGAGAAATACGGCGACGAGGTCAAAGTCTACCGCCACTGGTTTAAAGAGAACGACCGCGCCATTATAGAGGGCAATCCAGAGGGGCTCGTAAAGGTCATAGTGGATAAGAAGAAAAAGATAGTCGGCGCACATATCGTCGGCCCTAACGCCGGGGAGTTCATACACGAATTCACGCTCGCCATGAGCGCGGGGCTGCCCGTTACCAAACTGAGCCAGACGATACACGCATACCCGACCGTTGCGCAAGGAGTAAAACGCGCAGCCGACGAATACTACCGCGAAAAGCTATTTACCGGATGGGTGCCGAAGCTCGCGAAACGATTCGCCAATAAGGTCGACTAACCAAAGGCGAGATATCAAAATGAAGAAATCGTCAATAAAATTTATAATACTCATCGCCTTCATCGTGACCGCTTCGCTAGGGCTTCGCTGGTTCGGCCTTACCGGCTATCTAAACGAAGAAGAACTGAAAGCTGTAATCGAAAACGCCGGTCTCTGGGGGCCGGTAGTCTTTATGCTGATATACCTCATAGCGCCGAGCCTGATGCTGCCGGGCCTGCCCATAACCGTTATCGGCGGTATACTCTTCGGCCCGGTATGGGGCACGGTCTACGTAATATTTAGCGCAACGGGCGGGGCGACGCTGGCATTTCTGATATCGCGCTACATGGGCAGGGAGTGGGTCGAAGCAAAACTCAAGAGCTTTGGCGGCACGCGCCTAAAGGAACTGGACGCGAAGGTCGCCGACCAGGGCTGGAAGGTCGTGGCATTTACGCGCCTTATACCGCTATTCCCATTTAACTTTCTCAATTACGCATTCGGCCTGACAAAGATTAGACTTTCTCACTACGTGCTGGCCTCTTTTATATTCATGCTGCCCGGAGCAGTAGCCTATGTAGTCTTTTCCAGCTCGCTTTTGGATATCTTCAGAGGACGGATATCTCCGACCTTTATCATCGGCATCGTACTCGTTATCGCCGTCTCGCTCATACCCATAATCTACAAGAGGCGCAAAGGACACAAGCACGTTTAACGGAACCGAAAGGATCAGTCCAGTGAAGAGCTTTTTCAATTAAGACAGGCCACAGGCGCAACTACACGCGCGACCCATACCGAAGTTATCATAAAAACCCGTTTGCCTTTATCGGCTTTCCACTCAAGAAGAGGGGTTTAAAGGCGAAAGAGCTGGTTATGGGGCTTACTCTCGACGGTCTCTTCAAGGCCTATCCCGTCTCCGCGCTCAAAGAACTCAAGGGACCGGCCATGGACAGTTTCGCAGGGCAAGAGATCCTCCTGCACTATGAAGTCGAGTCCCGCGAGGCCTACATTACCGGCCGGGACGGCAAGCAAATCGATACGGTTCTTACCTACTGGTTCGTATGGGAGTCCTTCCACCCCGGCGCGCCCATCTATAAGCTCCCTTAAGACTACCGCCTCGCTCAAGGACTTCGCAGTTAAAAAGTTTGAAAATTCAACGTCTTTAAGGTAAAATATTCAGTGCTCGTACTATAATTATTTTTTTCATCAAGAATCTTTTACTCCCGAGGAATGAGCAGGTTATGGAGAGTCGGTACCAGACACCGGAAAAAGAAGAGAGCCACGACAATACCGAATCGGTTGAAAGGCGCTCTATCTTTATCGTAGACGACGAAGAGTTCATACGCAAGGTCCTGAAGACCCACCTCGCAAAAGAGGGCTACGACGTTATTGAGTCACCCGGCGGCAACCGCGTTTATGACGACCTTAACGTCGCAAACTTCGATCTCGTTATTTCAGACATCACCATGCCGGAGATCGACGGATACAAGGTCCTTGAGTATGTCCGCTCCAATATGGAGACAGTACCCGTCATCATGCTCACCGGCCTCACCGACATATCCATCGCAATAGATATAATGAAAAAGGGCGCTTTCGACTACGTCATGAAGCCGGTTAAGAAGGCCGAGCTTCTAGACACCATCAAACGCGCACTGGTCTACAGAGACCTTCTTGAGAGAAACACGGAACTTGAGCGGCAAAACAAAGAGTACCAGTTCTACCTCGAAGATAAAGTCAAGGCACGCACAAAAGAGCTTAGCGAAAAGGCGGTCGAACTTAAACGCGCCAACGAACTTTTAAAAGAGGCCAATATGCAGTTCGTCGGCGTCATGGCCGAGACCATCGAGGCCAAGGATACATATACTCGCGGACACTGCGACCGCATGAAAGAGCTGTGCCTAAAGATAGGGCAACTATTAAAACTCTCCGAAGAAGAGATGGAGGTCCTTGAGTACGCTACCCTCTTGCACGACCTCGGCAAGGTGAGCACAAAAGAGGCCATACTCAACAAAGAGGGCAGACTTACCGAAGAAGAGCTTCAGCATATGCGCGAACATTCACAGGTAGGCGAAAAGATACTTGAATCCATTACCCTGATGGGGCCGGTTGCAAGGGTCGTCGGCTCTCACCATGAAAACTTCGACGGCTCGGGTTATCCGCGTGGACTTAAGGGTGACGATATTCCGCTAATGGCCAGAATAATCTCTGTGGCCGACCTATTCGACGCCATGCACACCACACGCCCCTATCGAAAGGGGCTCGGCCTGGATGTTATAATCGAAGAGCTTAAGAGGGTCTCAGGCTCGCAGTTAGACCCCGAAATTGTAGATATATTTGTAAATGAAAAGTTATACGAATAGTAGGTTTGATACCTTAAAGGGGACTTGTCATTTCCGAGAATAATAAAAAGAAGGTGCTTGTCATAGACGACGAAAGCTCCATCAGGATGGTCCTGAATCTTCATCTCACGCACGCCGGATATGAAGTTACACAGTGCTCAACCGGAAGCGAAGGGCTTGAGTTCGCCATCTCCGGCGCCTTCGACCTGGTGCTCTGCGACCTGAAGCTACCGGACATCTCCGGGGTGGATATCATCCGTTCCGTGAGAAAGAACTGCAAAAACACACCTATAGTAGCCGTCTCCGGTTTCATGAATGAAGATCTCATAAGCGAGGTAACGGCTACAGGTAACGTAGGGTACCTCAGCAAGCCATTTCTTAAGAGAGAACTTCTCGATATAGTCTCCAAGTCATTGAATAATAGTTGAAGATCCGCAATAAAATATTCGACAGCAGAAATACCCTTAACTATCTGGTAATCGCCATCATGGCCTTTATGGTGGCGGTCGTATTTCTATTCATATACTCCAACCACCGCCTGAAAGACAGGGTAACCATCAGGGTCGTCGAACAGACCGAACTGATCTCCGACCTGATAAGCCGGGCCTCCATAAACCTCATGAACAACGGCCATGACGGGGAGGCCTATGAAAATATTATCGAGTACGCAAGCCTCATCGGTGTTAGCGAGATAGGCATCTACGGCAAGGACGGCAAAGAAAGTTTCGACAATCCAGACTATGGTTTCGCCGATCCCGGCACAACGGAAGGCGAAATTCGAAGGTCCCTTCATGACGGCAACCGGGAACAGTTCAACAAGGTTCTTTCAACCTCCAATATGACGGGCTTTTTTAACCACAAAGAGACCAGCTACGAAAGATACGAACCGCTGCTTGCAAGCGGAAGCTGCCTGAAGTGCCACTCAAACGAGGGCGAGTTACTTGGGGTATTGAAGTTCTCCGTCTCAACCAAAGAAGACTTTGCGGTGCTCGATACGGTCCAGACCTTTATATGGTTTCTCGGTATTATCATCACTCTACCGCTCATCGCGGTACTCGTAATCGGCGCAATTATTAAGGACAAGAACAAACTGCTAACGCAGATAAACGAAAGTAACAAGAGCCTTCAGTCAACATACCACGACCTTGACGATACAAAACGTTATCTGGAACTCATCCTCGACAACTCAAAGGCGCTTATCGTAACGACCGATACGAGGGGTAATATCGTCGAATTCAACATGGAGGCCCAACAGGCCCTCGAATACACCAAGGAAGAGGTCGGCGGCGAGAGCGTGCTCATGCTTTATGAAAACCCGGAGATCAGAACGACGCTGGTTAACCCGGATAAGAGCGGCATCTGGGCCACACGCAACAAGGAGGTCAAGCTCAGGGCCAAGAGCGGCAAGGTGCTGGACGTCTCCATGTCGCTATCAACACTCGTCAACGACCGCGATGAGATAATCGGCTCGGTCGGTATCGGAAAAGATATCTCCGAACAAAAAATGCTACAATTCAAGCTGCTTCAGAGCGAAAAGCTTGCCGGTATCGGCACGCTCGCCTCCGGCATAGCGCACGAAATCAACAATCCGCTCGCCGGCATACTCGGAATGGCGGAGGCCATAAAAGACGAAGATGACATGGAGCTCGTCAAGAGCTACACCGACGATATTATTAAGTACTCGATAAACGCCAGCTCCATCGTAAGAGAGCTATCGACCTACTCACGCGCCGCGCGTAATGAAGCAACCTCGACCATGGACGTCGCAGACGTACTCAAGGGCTCTCTTAAGATGGCCAAACACGCGGCTCCGCTCATGTCAATAAGTGTATCGGAAGAGCTTGAAGAGGGACTCTACATACTGGCAAACGGCGGAGAATTACAACAGGTTTTCGTAAATCTTATAGTAAACGCCATCCACGCCATGAAACAAGAGGGACGCCTAACGCTCAACTGTAAAAGAGAGGGCAATATGGCCGTTGTCGAGATAGCCGACACGGGCCACGGCATACCCGCAAAATACCTTAGCCAGATATTCGACCCCTTCTTCACCACCAAACCTGCCGGTAGCGGCACCGGACTCGGCCTCTATGTAGTCTACAGGATAGTAACCAAGTACGGGGGAACCATAGATGTGGACAGCGGCCCGGACAAGGGCACGGCCTTTATCATGAAGTTCCCTACTTCCAAAAATAACACGGACGCCGCCATTATAATATAGTTGATGTTTCAGAGACCTTATTGTACTATTTATCTTTAAAAATATGATCCCGATACGGTCATAGCCCATTACGACGAAAATGGAACGGACATGAAAAAAACTACTTTTATCACATTTTTGGCGCTTATTATCTTCTCGCTATCTACCGCAACCCTTGCCGCTCCTGTCTTCGCAGTATCGGATGGAGACCGCCTCGACAGGCTTGAGCAAGAGCTTTTACGCCTCAAGAAGGAAAACGAAAGGCTCAAAGACCGGCTTGGTCAAATAGAGACGCTCACCAACCAGCACGAAGCTGCGGAGGCCTCACAGGATCATCATAATTCGACTAAACAGAACGAGCTGCTCGAACGCATCGAAATCGTTGAAAGCGAGGCCGAAGAGAGCCGCTACAACCTCTTGGCCGGGCTGGTCAATATCAGCGGGTACGCCGATATCGAATACGGCATCACCGACTCCAAGAGTGAGAGTAATGGCTTTCGCCTGCACCACCTCAGCCTCTTTTTCAAAAAAGATATACAGGAAAAATGGAAGCTCTTTAGTGAAATCGAGTTCGAGGACGCGCCTCTTGTAGACACAGACCGCTCATCCAATACCGTCAAAGAGGCGCACGGAAAGATTTTAGCCGAACAGCTCTACGTCGAGTATCAGCCTATGCTCGACCTTGACCTGCGTTTCGGCCGCTTCATCACCCCGGCAGGCTACTGGAATATTTTCCACTACAACCCCTACGTACCGACACAGGTAAAGCCGATGATGATAAAGACGGTCTTTCCAAAATCTTCAGACGGCATACAGCTAAGAAAGTCTTTTTCCATTGCTGGCTCGCTCTTAAATACGCACCTCTATGTAGTTAACGGCAGGGGCAACAACGGCTTTGGCGACAAAAACCAAAACAGGGCCGTCGGCGCGCGAATTAACTACTCACCCGATATTCTGGACCGCATCGACATAGGCGTCTCCTTTTACGGAGAAAAAGACAATGACAAGGTCAGGAGAAACTCCTACTCTGTGCATCTGCGTGGCGAGTACGATAATCTGGCTCTCTTGACCGAGTACGCTACGCGCGACAACAACCCCGGCGCGGGTTTAACCGACTATAGCGACACAAGCTGGTTCGCTGAAGCGCAGTACGATATAGGGAAGTGGACATTAGCCGGCCGCTACGACTGGTACGACAAGAACGATTCAAAAACCGACGCCGTACATAAACGTTACACAGGCGCTCTCAATTATCACTTCGCCCACAACGTAATAGGCAAAGTAGAATACCATAAGAACAAATTCGACGACCCAACAGACGAAGACTACTACCAGTTCATAAGCTCAATAGTCATAGCCATAGGGGACCTGTAACGGGTGTTAAAACGTCTTTACATAGTTGCGATTCTCGTGACCTTCTCGCTAGCCTCATTTACCGTTTCGTATGCGGCCGAGCCAGTGGCCGTCATAGTTCATAACGACAATGCCGCCACAAATATAAATAATAATATGCTCAAGAAGATGTACGTTAACAACATCCTAAAGTGGCCCGGCGGAGCCCCGGTCATCCTATACGACCTCAGTGTCGAGAGCGCCGCGCGAAGCCTCTTTTCCAGAAGGATACTCGGAAAGACACCAAGCAAGGTCGCGCAAGAATGGGCCCATAAAAAGATAACCAATCAGGCCATTAACCCGCCTCACACCGTAAAGAGCCAACGCCTGGTTATTCGCCGCGTATCGAAGAACAAGGGCGCCATCGGTTACGTATCCCTTAAAAACGCCGAGGGAAACCCGAACGTCAGAATATTAGCAACACTTAAGTAGTCCCCTCCACCGGAAAAAGCTTTTCTCTTAAAAGTCTTCACACCCTCAATCAGCAACAGTTTTTTCTTAAGTACAAGGCCTTCGCCCGCGCTATAACCGCCGAGCCCTCCACCGGAAGCGACCACCCTGTGGCACGGCACAACCACGGGCAAGGGGTTCGCTCCGCACGCACCGCCAACGGCCCTTGACGCAGCGGGATTTCCCACGACGCGCGCCACCTGACCGTAGGTCAATGTGCTGCCATAGGGAATCTTTCTTAATTCCGCCCAAACAGACTGCCTAAACGGGGTTCCGGCAAGATCGATCTTGATATCGAACTCCACCGCTTCTCCGTTAAAATATCTATCGAGCAGATTAAATATTTTACCAAAAGAAAGAGAGTAGGACTCCGGCTTTTCTCCATACTTCTTTTGCATCGTATCAAGAAACTCACTCTCCGATTCGGTAAAGAAGAGAGAGAGCAAGCCCTTGCTCGAAACCGCAAGAAATATCGTTCCCACCGGCGATTGGTATTTAGTATATTTTATCTCTTTTTTTACCACTAAAAATACCCCTCTCTATAGGTTGGTTTTTTGACTTTTTCCTATTTTAGCTAATATCTTAACGCGCAGTGTGCGGAGCCAATTTCACGCCACACAAGTGTGGTCTTATTTTTGCGAAGAAGCTTTTATAAAGACCTATAACTTGGAAGAATCGCGCTTATAGGCTATACTGTACTATAACATTTTTCACCAAAGGACTGAATCATGCAAAAGAAAATTCTTATAGCGACAATACCTCTTATCGTCTTTCTCCTCATGGCCGCAACAGGCTCTTACGCCGCCGGGCACAAGAAGATTACATCAAACGAGTTTCTTAATATGCGCGCTGACGGCGCGGCCTTTACAATCGTTGACGTTCGGGAGGTAGAACTTTACGAAGCCGGACATATCCCCGGCGCGATAAATATCCCCTACTACGGCTCCCACGAGCGCGTTGTAAAAGAGCTTTCTCCGAAGGACAATATCCTATTCGTCTGCCACGGCGGACCTATGGGAGACGACCTCTCGGCCCTCTTGCTTGAAAACGGCTTTAAAAAGGTATACAACCTGCGCGGCGGGATGCGCCGCTACAAAGGACCTCTAGAAAAATAGCCTGTTTTCTATTCTTATCTTTTCATCTCTTGCTACTGTAAAGGTTGCCGGGGGAAATCTTTTTGTAAAACGTTTTCCTCTCAGGCTTCCGTCGAAAACTTCTAACACCAAAAAGCCCGTAGCCCCCATATAAGGGGGTTACGGGCTTTTTAATATTAAAAATTTTTGAAAGAGGTCTGAGAGCCACCTGCGGTGGGGCAACTGTACACTGCTTAACCCCTGGTATAAACTACCTTCAGCGATACTGACTTGATTCAAATCTTAACCGCACGGTAGTGCCTTTCTTCAGAAAGTTTCCCTCGCGGAAGTTTACAACTACCTTAGTTATCGGCCATAGCGACTATTATGGAGGGGTCGTTTCCTTCAAGTTTGGCCATTACATTATTTTTCAGTTGTGAAAAACGTGTTTTCTCGTCGCCTTTGAGTGACTTTCTGGCCTTGCTTTTTACCGAGAGCGGGTTTACGACCTTGCCTCGCACTACTACCTCGTAGTGCAGGTGCGGACCGGTCACCCGCCCGGTCTTTCCGACCTTACCGATGACCTGTCCCTGTTTTACGCGCGCGCCTTTTCTAATTCCCTTGCCTATCCTGGACAGATGCGCATAGACCGTGGAGTAGGTGGAGTTATGCTTGATCTTTACATACTTGCCGTAGCCGCCCTTCCATCCTGCGTATACGACCTTACCGTCTCCGGAGGTCTCGACGGGCGTGCCGGTAGGTGCTGCGTAATCTATGCCGTGATGCGGTTTATATCTCTTGAGTATCGGGTGATAACGCTTCTTTGAAAAATGGCTCGATATTCTTGAGAAACGAAGCGGGGATTTTAAAAGCGTACGCGTGAGCGTCTTGCCGTTTGCGTCATAATAGTCGCCGCGCCCTTTTGAGTTTTTGTAGTAGATTGCCGTATACTTCTTGCCACGATTTTCAACCTCGGCGGCAAGGATAGGCCCTGTGCGAAGCGGTATGCCCTCGACAAAGACAGTCTCAAAAAGTATCTTAAAGGTATCGCCCTTGCGTATGTCGGTGGCGAAGTCAACGTCCCATGCGAATATATCGGTAAGGTCCATGATGACCTTGGGATCGGTGCCGGCGCGAAGCGCCGATTCATAGAGGCTGTTTGTGATCTCTCCTTGTACAAGGGCCTCTTCAGAATAATGGGGAACCTCATACTTCGCGGCGGTAAAGCCGTGACTTGCGTCCGGGTCGCGTTCGATTATCATCGACTCGAAATCGGCATATCTAAATTCAATGGAATCGAGATCTTCACTGGAATCAAGCGAGACCTTTAGGAGGTCGCCGCTTCTAAGTTTTCTGAGATCGTAGACTTTACGTGAGGATTTGGCGACATTTATTATATCTTCCGGCGGAACCTTCAAGTCACGGAGCAGATTGTAGAGGGTGTCGTTCTTTTTAATAGAAAGCTCGACCGTGGTAAAGGAGGGCTTCTGAGACTCCTGCGCAACTTCCGGTGCTGGCTCGTCCTCAGCAACTATATAGGGTTTTTTATCAACGGAATTTACAACTCGCTCGACCACGCCGGGTTCGCGTGCCGGTTCCTTGGAGGCGACGGCCTCTTGCGAAGTGGCATAGGGATCGCCAAGCAGAAAGAACGATAAGACCGCTACAAATACGAGCGCGCATAGGACGAAGAGCCGCCTGCGAAGGCCACTACGGCCCTTGACACGACGGTTGCTCTTATTTGAAAGTATCCTGTTTTCTCTCTTTTTTACTTTAAAGAATTCGTCCACAGATCTTTTCTTTTTTATTTAAGGAAAAGAAGAATTAGAACCGGACGCCCCTGTCCGGCAGTAAAATTCCTTAAATAATAATAAGTTGATGGCTTTTTGTCAAGTGTTTTTTGAACTATTTCACCTATCCACGGTTTTTTACGACAAGTTAACCTCTATTATTCTCTCTTGTCCATAGGTAGATAAGCGACCTCATGCGTGCCCGTATATATCTGTGTGGGCCTGTAGATACGATTTGTCTTGAGCTGTTCCTCCCAGTGCGCGAGCCACCCTGAGACGCGTCCTACAGCGAATATCGGCGTAAAGAGTTCCGGCGGTATGCCTATGGCCTGAAAGACTATTCCCGAATAGAAATCCACATTAGGATAGAGCCCTTTAGGCGCAAGCCGTTCCTGGCATACCTTCTCAACCTCTTCGGCAATGGCGAGTATCTCGGTATTTTTCGCCTCCGAATGGTCAAATAGCGAATGGGCGTACTTTTGCAATAATACGGCGCGTGGGTCCTTCGTCTTATAGACCCTGTGCCCTATGCCCATTATCTTCTCCTTGCGGTCTATCTTTCCCTCTATATAAGGGCGCGCCTTGTCGGCCGTGCCAATATCGCGAAGCATCTCGATGACCTTTTCGTTTGCCCCGCCGTGAAGGGGACCCGAGAGCGTGCCAACGGCCGAAGATACCACCGTATATGGATCGGCAAGTGTCGAGCCGACCACGCGCGCGCTGAATGTAGAGGCATTCATAGTATGATCGGCATGAAGGATTAAGAGTACGTCGATTATCTTCTCGATAAGCGGGTCTGGTTCTTTCTCAAAGAGCATATAGTAGAAGTTAGCCGCAAAAGAGATATCGTTATTGGGCGCTATCGGCGCGTCGCCGTGCCTTAACCTGTGGCTTGCCGCCACAATGGTCGGCATCTTTGCAATGAGCCTTACGACCGACTCGTAGCGAACCGTTTCGTCAAGCGTGTCTCTGGCCGGATAGTACATGCCCATGGCGCTCACCACGGCCTGCAAGTAGTCCATTGGATGGCCGTTCTCGGGCAGATCCTCCATCAAACGCAGTACCTTGAGCTTTAGCCTTGTATGGAATTTTATATCATGAGAAAAGGACTCGAACTCTTCTTTATTAGGCAGTTTGCCGAATACGAGAAGGTAGGAACTCTCCAGAAAAGTACTATGCTCGGCAAGGTCGGAAATATTAATGCCGCGATATTCCAAAATGCCCTTTAGTCCGTCCACAAAACTTATGCCCGACTCGGCCGCGGGTATGCCTGCCAACCCCGGTACTACTTCCATCTCTTTTTCTTCCATTTTTTCCTCCGATTAGGTGGGGAAAACTCCCCCTATCTCCAATATAAATCTTTTTCACCCATCTAGCAATCCCAAAAACGCAAAAACCTGTTGCAATCATCTAAAACGGGTGTAAAATAGGGGATCATTTTCATTTCGGCTGGTTTTTAAATATTTCTCACTAATTTGCCGTACGGCCTCTTACGCCGTCACGGCATGAACTAAAAAGAGGAGATATCATCATGTTACTTACCTGCACCGCATTTGCCGACGGACTGCCCATACCACGTGAATTTACCGGCGACAGCATGGACCGCACTCCGGAATTCAATATCGACAACCCCCCGGCCAATGTCAAGAGTTACGCCCTCATAGGCGACGACCCCGACGCTCCGATGGACGAGCCATTCGTCCACTGGGTCTTATTCGATCTGCCGGGCGACGCATTAAGGGTAGACCCCTACGAGGACGGCGCAATCGAAGGCATCAACGGCTTTGGCGATATCGGTTACGGCGGCCCCATGCCCCCCAAGGGTCACGGCGTTCACCGCTACTTCTTCAAGCTCTACTCGCTCGACATAGCGACGCTGGGACTAGCCGAAGGCGCAACCAAGAAAGAGGTCGAGGCGGCAATGGCCGGACACATCATAGCCGAATCGACCGTAATGGGCACATACGAAAGAAAATAAAGGATGAAAAAATGCCAAGAGTTCTTATGCCTCTCGCGCCGGGTTTTGAAGAGATAGAAGCCCTGGCAGTCGTTGATATCCTTCGCCGAGCCGGAGTCGAGGTGGTCGTCGCCGGCACGGCCAAAGATACCAAAAACAGTCTGATAAAAGGCAAGTGCGCCATAAAGGTCGCGCCCGACGAACCGCTTGAAGGCCTCACCGCCAAGGGTTTCGACATGATAGTATTGCCCGGCGGCAAGGACGGCACAGACAACCTGCGCGGCGACCTGCGCATACGCGATCTGCTAAAAGATTTCTCCAACCAGGGCAAATATATCGCCGCAATCTGCGCCGCGCCGACCGTACTGAAAGATGCTTCTCTCACCGAAGGCCGCACCATCACCTGTCACCCCTCCGTAATAAACGAACTCATAGACGCAAACGTAATAGAAGACCGAGTCGTCGTGGACGACAAACTAATCACCAGCCAGGGCCCGGGAACGGCCCTCGAATTCGCCTTTAAACTTGTTGAGATACTTGTATCGAAGGAAAAGGCCGAAGAGGTGAATCAGGGGGTCTTGGCGCGGTTGTAGGGTCCCTTCCTCTCCTTATACAACCTAACTTACTTGAGGGTATAATCTTGGAAGATCAAAAAATCAGAATTTATCTTGACCAAAATATACTCAGTTATGCGCAAGATGGGACACTTAACCTTTCTCCTATAGAGAATGTTGTATGGGTTTATTCCAATGAGCATTTTGTCGAGATGGAACGTTCAAATGACTTTAGGTGTTTCGCAATCCTAGAGAAAATAAAAGCCCAAAGAATTGAATTTAACGTTAACCAAAGTTTTCAGATAACAGAAGAAGCAAAAATACACCCTTATGAAGAAATTAATCAAGTTTATCAAACGTATAAGAAAGCAACTAGTAATATTAAAATAGACGAAAACGCGAATTTTTTCAGAGCCGCTAGTTCTCGCATCATGGGAGCAGATAACTTTGAAGATGTCCTTACTTCGCTTAAAAATTGCACTACTGAAATTAAAACGATGTTCGAAGAAATTGGCATGCCATCCCAGATAACCAACATGCTCATGAACGAAGTCAAATCAGTCAACGACACTCTATTTTCAATGATAGAGAAAAACCTTAATAAAACTATGCCTCTTGAAGAATTAAGAAAAGCGTTTGGTACTGATAGCGGCAAGGCCGTAGCAACAAAAGGAAGTAACATTATTGAAGAAATCTGGCAACTTATTAAAAACAAGAACCCTTCTCTTACATGTGATCAAGTGTTCGGGTTTGAACAAATGACAGAAAACGGATTCAAAAAAGTACCATTAAACCTAGGCATTACGGCCTGTCATGCGGCGCTAAATATGCTCGGGTACAAAGCAGATAGAGGACTGTCGAAACCTACTAACATGTCAAACTTTCAAAGTGATGGTAATCACTTAGGGTATGCTTCATTTTGCCACATATTTCTAAGTGCTGACACTAGACTATGTGCAAAAGCAAAGGCCATTTTTCAATATAAGCAAATTGATACTCGAATTATAAAAGTATCTTTTGAGAATAAAACCCCCGACGTACCTGTTCCATTCGGAGGCCCCAAATGATTACCGTTAGACGTTCCCGCGACCGGGGCCATCTTAACCATGGGTGGCTCGATACATACCATACATTCTCGTTCGGCACCTATCAGGACGCGGCCCATATGGGCTTTCGCGCGCTTCGCGTTATTAACGAAGATCGTGTCGAGCCGGGTCAAGGTTTTCCCACGCACCCGCACGCCGACATGGAGATCATTACTTACATCATAAGCGGCTCGCTCGAACACCGCGACGACATGGGTAACGGCGCGACCATCCGAGCCGGAGAGGTCCAACGCATGAGGGCCGGGACCGGCGTAAGGCACAGCGAGTCCAACCCTTCGACGGAAGAGGCTGTGCACCTATTACAGATATGGGTTTTACCGGACGAAGAGGGGCTCACACCCTCATATGAACAGAAGGACTTTACCGAAGGGCTCGTAACGAGCACGCTTTGCCTTATCGCGTCGCCAGACGGCAGGGACGGCTCGCTCACGGTCCGGCAGGATCTATCCTTATATTCATCCCGCATGGTTGAGGGAAGGAAGCTTGAATACGCAATCGCCCCCGGACGCCACATCTGGCTCCAGCTCATAACAGGCGAGATGCGTGTTGGAGATCACGAAATATTCGCCGGCGACGCGTGCGCCGTGAGCGAAGAAGAGTCTTTATATATAGAAGGGGTGAGCGAGTGCGAGTTTCTCTTATTCGACCTTGCTTAAGAGATAGGCGACCGGCCTACGCCGCGCTTACGCGACCCTCTACGAGCTGGCGAAATGACGGATGATACGGACCGGCTATGATATTTTCTTCGAGTTCTTTTGAGGCCTGAAGGCCCATCCTGATAATGGTGACATTGGCGCGGGTGAAGAGCTTATATATCTCCTGACAGACATCTACCATATCTTCGAGCACCCAGGGCTTGTACTTTCCCATCAGGTACATATCGTGTAGCGGCGTATCCTTTATAACAAGCGTAGGATAGATGCGGACAAAATTGGGCTTTAAGATTATGACCCGTCTGGCGGTATTGATTATGGTGTTTTTGGTATCTCCCGGAAGGCCCGGCATGAGCTGGATGCCGACCTTGATGCCTGCCTCTTTCAAGAGCCTTACGGCGCGAACGGTATCTTTACCCCCGTGTCCGCGTCCGGAGTTGCGAAGCACGCTATTGACCATCGACTGCACACCGAGCTCGACCGCGCCGACACCGTATTTCTTGAGCACCTTTATCGTCTCGTCGCATATATAATCGGGCCGTGTGGAGATACGTATCGAGTCGATACGCCCGGACTTTATATAACGGTGCGCGCCCTTTAAAAAATCCTCCTGAACATCCATTGGAAAACCGGTAAAGGTGCCGCCGTAGAAGGCGACCTCTTTTCTGCCGCCACGGGTCCAGGTGGATAGATACTCTTCGATAGTGCGCCCGATCTCAGTCTGCGACGGCAGAAGCGAGGCGCCGGTTATCTTCGTCTGATCGCAAAAGACGCACTGGTGCGGACACCCGCCAAAAGGAATAAAAATAGGAATAATCAGATAAGGTATCTTTTTAGCCATAAAAATTGCTCTTTTCCTCAATCTCTTCGTTGGGACTAAAAATAAAAATGCTCACGTATAAAGCATACGCTCCGCTTTTTATTGTCAGCCCCGCCTCGACCTTGAGGAAAATCCCTAATTTTTACCCTCCGATATAATTCAGGAGAGGCTTCTTGAAAAAATAAAAATAGATATGTGCAACACTTAATTTTCAGGAGCGGACAGCTCTTCCTCCGCAAGCTTATCAAGCGCCTCTTTAGCGGCCAGCTGCTCGGCGTCTTTCTTCTTTCCGGCAGTGCCGGTGCCGAGTATCTTGTCCATTACCCGGACCTCGATAGTAAAGACTCTCTGGTGGGGCAGACCCTCTTCGGCTATAAGCTCGTAGGAGGGTTCGACCTTAAAACGCGCCTGCGTAAGCTCCTGCAAGGCCGGTTTGTGGTCAAAGTGCGCGATATCTCCCACGCCGTCCTCTATCAACTCAAGAAAAAGTTCTTTTATAAATGCAAAAGCCCTCTTGTAACCTTCGCCGGTCTGCCCGCCGCCGTCAAGGTATATGGCGGCCAGAAGGGCCTCAAAGGTATTAGAGAGTATGGCGTCGTTCTCGGCGACGCCACTAACGACCTCGCCCTTGCCGAGCAACAGATAATCGCCAAGCGAAAGCTCGCGGGCAAGAAGAGCAAGCACCTGTCTGTTAACGAGCCTTGAACGAAACCTTGTAAGCTCTCCTTCGCTCCGCTCAGGAAATTTTTCAAAGAGAATATGGCTTATGACGCTTTCGAGTATGGCGTCGCCAAGAAATTCCAGACGCTCGTTGCTCGTTAGCCCCCGCCCCTCTCTTTCCTTCAGAAAGGAACCGTGGACAAAGACATTTTGTAATATTTTATCATCCTCGAAAGAGAATGGAAGCCGTTTTTTTAATTTATCAAAATTATCCACTGTCAACAAATTGCCCAAATTAAAAATTTAATAAAAGCTGACTCCGAACTGAAAAAAGGACTAAATATCAAACAGTTCCGCCTTCAAACCGTCCATAAACTCAGAGGTGAGACGCACCCGTTGCTCCATGCCGTAAAGCTCCTCCAGGTCGCCCGCATAGTCCATGTAGGCAGGAATATAGTTGCGTGTGCGCCCTTTGAGCAGGCCGCTCTTACGATCTCTCTTCGATTCTATCAGGACCCGTTCCTCTTTACCCATAAAAGCACTATAATAGACCCTCCGCTTGATAATATCAAGCTCTCTGAGCCTGTGGGCGCGGCTTTTTATGATCTTTGGCTCTACCTGTCCCGCAAAGGAGGCCGCAGGGGTGCCGCTCCGTACCGAATAGGGGAATACATGGAGATAACTTAACGGCAGGTCGTCTATCATTGCATAGGTATTTTCGCTCTCAAGCTCTCCCTCTCCGGGGAAGCCCGAGATGATATCGGTGCCGATCGAGATACCAGGTATCCGGTCATGAAGCTTCGTTACATTTTCAACAAATGTCGCCGCCGTATAGGGACGCCCCATGCTCTTTAGAATAGTATCGTCCCCGCTCTGAACCGGCAGGTGCAGGTGATGGCATATTACGGAAGACGAGGCGATGATATCGATAAGTTCGTCCGAGACCTCGTCCGGGTCGAGCGAACTGAGCCTAATACGAATCGGGTAATCTCTCTTTTCTATCTCACGAAGAAGATCGGTCATGGAGCGCGCGGGAGAGAGATCGGCGCCCCACGCGCCAAGATGTATGCCGGTAAAGACGAACTCCACAAAGCCGTCTTCAATAAGCCCTTCCATCTCTGATAATATCTGGTCCGGCTCAAGGCTCTTCGATGCCCCGCGAGCCATCGGGATGATGCAGTAGGTACAGCGCTTATCGCAACCGTCCTGCACCTTGAGATTGGCCCTCGTCCTGCCGCTTGCGCCCTTGGCGCGAAGCGAGAGCGGCGCGCCTTTTAGATAATCGCCGACATCGGTTACCCGGCCCTGACTTTCGCTTTTGAGGTATTTTAATACATCGTCCTTTTCAGGGTTGCCGAGTATGACGTCCACATCCTCGATCTTTGCAAGCTCTTCGGGTGAGACCTGGGCGTAGCAGCCCGTAACGATTATAAATGCTTTTGGGTTATTTCTTTTAATGCGGCGGATGACCTGTCGGGCCTCGGAGTCTGTCCGGCTTGTTACGGTGCAGGTATTTATTATATATGCGTCGGCAATTTCCGGACCGGAATAATCGACAATCGTCAGCCCCCCGCCGGTTATTAAACCTTCTATGGCGGCGGAGTCGTACTGATTCGAGCGGCAACCGAGCGTAAAGATAGAGACGGTATTAATATCTACCATCTAAAGAGCCTCCTCTATCCAGCCGCCGCCAAGCAACTCGTCTCCACGATACAGGACCACGGCCTGCCCCGGCGTCACGGCGCGTTCAGGCTCTTCAAAAGCGAGTTCAAGCAGTCCGCCCCCGGCCTTAACTATATGGCATATGGAACCGGGATGGCGATAGCGGGTCTTTGCGACAAGCTTCTCTCCCGCACCGGGCATCTCATTTATCCAGTTTACTTCTCTTGCCTTAAGGCCATTTGAATAAAGCCCCTCTTTCGGGCCGACTACGAGCCTGTTGGTATCCATATCGAGCGAGATAACGTAATACGGCCCGCCGGGGCCGCCTATGCCGAGCCCCTTTCTCTGACCTATCGTATAACGAAATAGCCCCTCGTGAGAACCGAGCACATTACCGTCTCTATCAACTATATCACCGCCGAGAGCTGTCTCGACCCTCTCGCTTATAAATCGTCCGTAGTCGTCGTCCGGCACAAAGCATATCTCCTGGCTCTCTTGCTTCTGTGCCGTGCGAATACCCATCTTCTCGGCGTAGGCGCGCACCTCGTCCTTGGTCATGCCGCCAAGCGGAAATACCACACGCGAAAGCTCTTCCTGATTCATTGTGAATAAAAAATATGATTGATCTTTACTCTCGTCAACCCCCTTGGAGAGGGTATAAGGGGCCCCGTCGCCCCCGGATATCTTCGCATAGTGGCCCGTGGCAAGGAGGTCGGCCTTAAGCTCGCGGGCCTTATTCAAGAGCACGCGAAACTTCATCTCCTCATTACAGCGTGTGCAGGGATTGGGCGTTTCGCCCTTCAGGTAACTTGAAACAAAATAGTCAACAACCTCGCGGGTAAAGTGCTCTTCCATATTCATGACGTAGTAGGGGATATCGAGCGCGTCGGCCACGCGTCGCGCATCGTAAAGATCGTCGAGAGAACAACAACCGCCGGGTGTCGCTCCGCTCTCCTCTTCGAGCGCGGAGTTATCCCAAAGGCGCATCGTTACACCTATGACCTCGTAACCCTGCTCTTTCAACAGGGCCGCCGCGACCGACGAATCCACGCCGCCGCTCATGGCTATTACGATCCTTTGTCCCATATGAAATGCCTTGAAGATTGGTAAAGTCCCGAAGGGGACTTTTTGTAGTGAGTTTTTCCCATATTCCCTGCAATGGCTCTTGCTACTTGGGTTGGTTGCCCACCGGTCTTTACGGGGGCAACCAACCCAAGTATTAAAAGTCTTTGAAGGGGGTCTGGGGGCCACCTGCGGCGGGGCAACGGTACACTGCTTAATCCTGGGCACTAATCACATTAATACCTCCGAATTAAACAATTAACCGCACGGTAGTGGCTTTTTACAGAAAGTTTCCCCCGCGTCTTTACTTATCCTTCGGTATGTTTCTTATAGTCCTCGATAGCGGAGTGGAGGGCGTCTGCGGCCAGGTTGGAGCAATGCATCTTTATCGGCGGCAGTCCGTCTAGGGCTTCGGCTACGGTCTTATTGGAGACATCTTCGGCGTCGTTAAGGGTCTTGCCTTTTACGAGTTCGGTTACCATCGAGCTTGTGGCTATAGCCGCTCCGCAACCGAAGGTCTTGAACTTTACGTCGGTTATGACGTCGTCTTCGACCTTGATGGTGAGCTTCATTATGTCGCCGCACTCGGGGTTGCCTACTGTTCCCGTGCCGTTCGCCGCGTCTATCTCTCCGACATTTCTCGGATTGGTGAAGTGATCCATTACTTTTTCACTATACATCTTTATCTCTCCTCTTATTGGGGTTAGGCCCCTGAATTTATTTAACTTCTTTTTGCCATGCCAATCTGGTTGCTACACATGATTACTGCGCCTATTTACTGCATTTGGCTCTTATCTGAGAATGTCAGGTCCGACGCCCCCTGTTTTTGCACGTCATAGAGCGGGCTCATGTGGCGTATGCGCTCTACTATGGGCGGCATCTGCTCGACTATATAGTCCACATCTTCTTCGGTATTGGAACGACCGAGGCTGAAACGTATTGAGCCGTGAGACATCTCGTGCGAAAGACCCATTGCCAGCAGTACGTGAGAGGGTTCAAGGCTACCTGAGGTGCAGGCCGAGCCACTCGATACGGCAACGCCGAGCATGTCAAGGTTCAGGAGCATTCCCTCGCCTTCGATAAATTCAAAGCTGATATTGGCCGTATTGGGAAGCCTAAGTGTCGGATGCCCGTTGAGCTTGGAGTGCGGGGTCTTTTCCAAGAGTCCCTTTTCAAGGCGATCACGAAGTCCTTTGCAGTGCGCGACCTCCGCCTCCATGTCACGCGTAGCCGCGACACATGCGGCGCCAAGGCCGACGATTCCTGCCATATTTTCGGTGCCTCCGCGACGATTACGCTCGTGATGGCCGCCGTGTATGAGGGGAACAAGGCGCGTGCCGCGCTTTACAAATAGCGCGCCTACACCCTTGGGGCCGTAGAGTTTGTGACCGGAGATGGTCAGCAGGTCCACATTCAACTCTTTTACGTTGAGCGGGTACTTTCCTGCGGCTTGTACCGCGTCCGTGTGAAATATGACGCGACGTGCGCGCGCTATCTCACCGATCTCTTTTACCGGGAAGAGCGTTCCGGTCTCGTTATTTGCGTACATGATGGTGATGAGCACGGTCTTATCCGTGATGGCGTTTTTTAGCTCTTCAAGGTCTATCATGCCGTCCCCGTCCACGCCGAGATAGGTGACCTCAAAACCGATCTTCTCCATATACTTACATGTATTCAGGATAGCCGGGTGCTCGACCTTAGTGGTGATGATATGGTTGCCCTTGCCCTTATCTCTCCTCTGGAGGGCCACCCCCTTTATAGCGAGATTATCACCCTCGGTGCCGGAGCTGGTAAAGATTATCTCCGAAGTGGTGCAGCCGAGGAATTCGGCGACCTGTTCTCTTGCCGTATCGAGCCCTCCGCGCGCGCCTCTTCCGGCCCAGTGGATGCTGGAGGGGTTGCCCCATGTCTCTTTCAGGTATGGCGTCATGGCCTCGAAGACCTCGTCGAGGACCGGTGTGGTTGCGTTATGGTCAAAGTATATCTGCTTCAATCTTCCTCCTAAAATAGTTTTATTTGTAACGCCTTATTCGGGCGTACAGAGTTCATGGTCGTCTACCTTGTCGTCGCCCGTATGGTTAAGGGCGCTGGCCTCATTCTTAAGATCCTCTATGGTAATGGAGTTAAGAAACTCCTTGATTTTATCTCCAAGCCCCTTCCAAACACGCTGGGTTATACATGCGCTCGACTTGTCGCATACGGCGGCGTCTACGTCGAGACAGGCCACGGGGTTAAGGGCCTCTTCAACAACAGTAATGACCTCTCCAACGCTTATCTCCGCAGAGTCTCTCTCCAGTATATAACCGCCGCCTGGGCCGCGTATCGATTTAACAAGATGACCGCGGCGAAGCTTTACAAAGAGCTGTTCGAGATACGAAAGGCTAATGCCCTCCTCGTCCGAGATATCTTTTAAAGAGACCGGGCCGCCGTCACTTAAAGAAGCAAGCGTTACCATCGCTCTAACGGCATATTGTCCTTTGGTGGAAAGCCTCATAAACCCCTATCTCTAATAAAATAACATAGGCCCCCGGCATCCGCCGGAGACCCGATACCTCTTTAATTTAATATACCCTATCATTTTTGTCAAGTATTCTCTCTGCCCCGAAAGATAGATATAGAAGCCTCTGAAAACTATCTTCCTAAAAGTGGCTCCGCGCGCTATGCGTAAAGTCCTTGACCGGAACGGTTATTTGAATCATAATTAGGTATGCATAAAGATCTTTCCGAACATGGCATTGTAGAAAACCTTAGCCTGGTCGCTGCCGATCTGCGTGAGACCTTTCGTGACATCACGTTCAAGATAGAAGGTCTTGTTCGAATTTACGTTTTAAAAACACTTACTTGTAGCCGCACAGGCATTACAAACCTTCTTGTTTATTCCATATTCGAAAAAGCCGGCAAGTTTCAGGTAATAAGGATCGGCGAGCTCACCGCGCTAAAGGCCGTAGCAGACGAAAGGCACGGCCTCGAGGACGCGGGCCTATTGGAGCGTTGGTGCCTCCTAACCAACTTCGGCGAGCCCGCATATAAACACGGACACTTGGGCGCTATAATTCTCGACTTCCCGACCGAACTGCTCGACGAACCGCATACCTTTAAAGATACCTATGAGGAGAACCCGTTCCCCTCGGAGATGATAACTTCACTTGTCGAAAAGCTCTTACTAGGCAAGTCCGATGAGACGGTGGATATCCCTCTAAAAGAGTCCCTTAAGGTTACAGAAGAGGTCAAGTATAAGATACTGGCCGAGGCCGAACGTATAACAGCGACTACCGGCGTAATGGCCATGCCACACCTGACAATACAAGATAAATTTCTTCTAAACCCTCTTCACTTTTATCCTTTTAACGAAACGAACGAACCGGAAGATACCGTCCTGAGCACTCCTATAGCCGAAATCCACGGCGGTCTCACCCCTCAAAATATTCTCTATTACCGAGGAACAGGCGAAGAGGGTCCCGACGAAGAGGCAAGACCGACAGTTATCGAAGTGCCCTTTGAAGAGATACGTTCGATATATACCGATATCGTCGACATCGAGTGCGGCCTGAAATTCGAGGTCTTGAATACCGAAAGGGTCGACCCCGAAGATCTATTGAGATTCGTCTTCGATAACCTGCTGGTAGATATCAACATAACGAACCGCCCGCCGGTAAAAGACCCGCATCTCCAAAAACTGATGGGCGCTGTCTCGGTGCTTCGCAGGGTGGCTACGGACTCTATCGTTCGCGGCGTAAACCCGGATGCCTTCTGGGTGGCGCTCTACCGGGCAACGATTACCGAGATCTCAAGATCCGGCCCATCCGATGTCCAGAAGCGTCACGCGCTACTGGCCGCGTCGATAATCCTGACACGTTATCTTTCACATTATTTCAAGATAGACGATATATTAGAGTTTGACGATTCTGCCTCCTTCAAGATACTGGAAGAGCACAAAGAAGATGACAAGGAACGCCTCTCTACCGGCATCATGGACAACTTCAGGACACAGGTCCATAAGAGCTGGCTTGCGCATAAAGCGGACGACTTTCCTGCGGGCACCGACTATATAGAGCCGCGATTGCGCCACATCGTAAGCGCCGGACCGCGTCCGGGTTCCACATTACAGCCGGCAGGACAGGCGGGCAACGAAACCGAGTTCAGCCACTTCAAGATCAAGGACCTCATCGTAGACAGAAGAAAGTTTCTTCTGGTGGCCGATTCCGGCCACGGTAAAACGACACTGCTTCGTGAATTGCAGCACAGGATATTTTCTGCCGACCACCTCGACCTGCCCGTGCCGGTCTATTTCCATATGCGCGACCTCAGCGGAGTCTTCTCCATTGACGAACTGCTCGACAGGGTATGCGATTCCTTTCACGGAGAACACAGGCGAGTCGAAACACTGCGGACGCTCCATAAGATCTTTAACGAGGGCCGTTTTATCTTCCTGCTCGACGGCATAGACCAGGTAGAGGACCGCTCCAATATCCCACGCCTGCTGGGTAGAGACGGCATACTCGAAGAACACAGGGTTATAATGGCAGGAAGGCCTTACGCCCTCTCCGGCCTCGGAAATCTATTAAAAGATTTCGAGCGACTGGAGCTTGAGACCTTCACCGTACAGAACGCGCGTCGTTACCTTGGCGAAGAAAGATACGAAAAACTCCGCGAGTTTGTAAAGGCCGCGCCTCTTCGGGCCCCGATGGTCCTTTCCATACTGCGCGGTATCGACATCTCCGCGCTTGAGAACTTTGGGCGTTCCACTATCTACGACCTCATGGTAGATTGCCTGCTTGACAAGGAGGCCGCCCTCCAAACGCTCAGCCACCCGGATATACAGAATCTGCAAGATTTTAAAAAGCTCTTTGCAAAGCTCTCTTATCTTTTAATCGAGGCAGGCTGTTCCGGCAGATTTTCATGGGAGACGGCCGAGGAGGCCCTGCCGGAATTGGGGCTCACCGTCGGATCGCTTACACGACTCTCACACCTCGGAATAATGAGCGAGGTGATCGAGGGCTCGCCGCATCCGGGACGCGAACTCGTATTCCGCCACCAGTCTTTTCAAGAATATTTTGCCGCCATAGAGCTTGGGCAAAGGCTCTTTGACAGCTCCGGTAACCTAAAGAAGGACGAGCTGCTAAAAATTCTCGAACATAATAAATGGGACGAATCGCTGCTCTTCCTTTCCGGATCGCTAGGCGAAGATAAGGCCTTTGAACTCATTACGGCAATCTCCGAATACGATCTCTTCTTCGCTGGCAGGTGCGCTTGCGCCTTTAGTGGCAATACCGACACTGTACTCTCGTGCCTGATAGAGGCTCTCTTTAAGCGGTCGGATGAAACCGCCGCCCTTAAAACGCTCACAGAGATCGGTAGCCGGGGTATCTTTGAAAAACTCTTTGCAATGCTCGATAGCGGAGATAAGACCGTTAAGAAATCCATCTTGATGGCCTTTGGCGAGGTCGGCTCAGCCGAGGCCGTTCCGGCGCTAATAAAGAGACTCACCGACGAGGACGAAGAGCTCTGCATACTGGCCGCAAGGGCGCTCGGCACGGTCGGCTCAAGCGAGGCCACGCCCCCGCTCATGAAACTTTTAAAGAGCGAAGATTCGTACATGAAGGCCGCCGCGGCAAGGGCTCTTGGGGAGATCGGCTCAATAGAGGCCGTCTTACCCCTAATAGAACTTTTAGACAATACGGACGAATATGTCCTTCGCTGGGCATCCTGGTCCCTTGGCGAGATCGGCGCAGAGGCGGCGGTTGGTCCGCTCATAGAGGTACTGCGCAAGGGCGACGAAGACGTAAGCTGGGCCGCGGCCCGGTCGCTTGGGCATATCGGAGCGGAGGGGGCTGTGGAGCCCCTGATAGAGTTATTGCAAAATAAAAAAGACTCGGTCCGCTGGTCGGCGGCACGGGCGCTTGGAGAGATCGGATCGGAGACCGCCGTTGGTCCGCTACTCGACAAGCTCGACGACCCCTTCGTAAGAAGGAGTGCGGCGCGAGCGCTCGGAGCCATCGGATCGGAACTTGCCATCGAACCCCTTATCAAGATGTTAAGGACGGGCGAACGCACACCCGGAGGGCCGAAGGTCCTTATGCTTGGCGCAACCAGCATAAAAGAGGAACTCGGGCCGATGATAAGGCTGCTTGAGACGGAAAAGACACGCTGGGCCGCAGCCGAGGCCCTTGGCGACATCGGCTCGGAACGGGCCGTTATGCCGCTTATAAAACTCCTGGATAACGACGACGAGACCATACGCCGCGCCGCTGCCAACGCGCTTGGCGATATCGGGCGTGTCGAGGCCGTGGGGCCGCTTATAGATCTGCTCGAAGACGAGAGCGAGTTTGTCCGTTGGGCCTCGGTCGAAGCGCTTGGACGTATCGGAAGCGAGCACGCAGTTGAGGCGCTAATAAAGGTGCATGAAGACGGAAACGTAAGCTGGTCGGCGGCAAAGGCCCTTGGCGAGATCGGCTCGGTCCTTGCCGTAGGGCCGCTCATAAAACTTTTGGATGATATCTCCGTTAGAAAGAGCGCGGCGAGCGCCCTTGGCGAACTCGAAAACGAATTGGCGGTCGGTCCGCTGCTTCGTCTCTTTAACGATAAGGACGAGGATGTAAGTATGGTGGCTGCCGAAGCGCTCGGAAAGATCGGCTCGAAGATTGCCGTAGATCCGCTTATAAAGTCTCTGGGTAAGGGGGACGATTATATGGCGACACTCGCCGCCGGGGCGCTCGGCGCAATATCGACAAAACTGGACGAAAACGAACTGCTCTCTCTAGCGAAAAAACTCCACGAAGGCGGTCACACGGACGCGCTTGAAAAGATCAAAGAGGCAACTCAGAGACGCCTGCTCTACTTGGCAGAAACTAAAAAGTAGAACCCTGCAGACCGCTAATCCCGCCAGCCCTTTATGGCCTCCGCCGGATCCTTAACCTGGCAGATACCCGCAAACCACTCATTGCCATGCTCAGAAAGAAGCTCGTCAAGGTAATCCAGGTATCCGGCCTTAAATTCGCCGTATGTTCCGAGACTCTTTAACTGCGCATCCTTGAGCCTGTCGGCGAGATATAAGACACCAAAGGTCGCAAGCCCCGCGATAATGGCAAGGGCATTCTTATTCGCATATAGGCTAAGGCCCCGCGTCTTGATATAATCGCCAACCGAACAGTTTACACCCGTGGCCGAAGCGACCGAGACAAAGCTCTTCTCCTGGCCGCCCTCACCGCCCCTAAAGGCCAGAAGCGATATATATATCTTTAAGGTGGCTACCGCTACAATCGGCAGGCGACCCTTAAAGAACCAGTACTCCACAATGCCGTGCAGGGCCGCCGTGTTGCTCGTCTCACCCTTGGCCGATAACCATTTGGCAAGACGAAGTTCAAACTCCGGCCCTTCGTCTTCACCCTCTATAAGCGGCACCTCGCCAAAGACCTCACGAAATTGCCCTTCAAATACGGAGATGATCGACTTCTGCATTGCGCCGGAGGCCTCGTTAAAGAATTTTATGGAATTATCGTGCAGCCTCCATATCTCGTTCGCCCTAAGCAGCTTCGGCGCAAAGGCGAGCAGCGAAAGTTTCTTTGCAACGGGGTGCGCTTCCTTCTTGTCGCGTCCATAATCGGCAAGATACTGATAGAGCCCCTCAACGGCTCCACGTATCTCTAGGAAATGCGCGTACTTATAATAAGCCTCAATCCACCCGGCATCGGTCATATCGATACGCTGCGGCTCCACGCCGAATAAAAAACCTTTCTCGCCACTTTCAAAGAATTGACTTTCTATCTCAAGCACCTTTTCGGCAAGGGTTTCGAGCGCTTCCATATTGCCGATCTGACGGGCCATATGCATCTCCATATAAGCGGCGGGCAGAAAGCCCCCGGCATTATGAAAAGACTTTATGGCATTCTCGTTGTCGCCCGCGAGGTAAAATACCTGTCCCGCGTAATAGGTCTGTCCCGCATGCGTCAACTCGCCCTCAAGGTAATCCCGCGCGGCCCCGGAGGCGTCGTTTACGGCGGCTGTGGCATCCTCGCCGTAACTTGCTAGCGACAGGGCAAGATAGTACTTGGCCATGAGATCGTCCTCTTCCAGGTCCTCTACATGGTCAAAACAGGCTTCGGCGCCTTCCCCGTCACCCATATAGAGACGTATCAGGCCGTCTATCTTTACAGCGCCCGACTTGCCCTGATTATAACCGCTATCACCTAGAAGCCCGAGAACCGGTAGTATCTCGTCCAACTCTCTTCTGGTAGAGTTATATTGCGCGCTCCAGCGTATAGCCGTCTTTAACTGGGGGTAATCGTCAAAGACCCTGTTTAAGAAGAGCGGGGCATAAAAAACTTGCGAAAAAGCGGAGATAAAATCGTTATATACCTGCTGAAACTCCCCTGCCCCGTCAGGGTGCTTGCGGCAAAGAAGGTAAAATCTTTTCAAAGATACCTCGGCAAGGGCGCGATTTCCATCCTCCTGATCGAGATGGGCAGCCGCCCTGCCAAACCACGGGGCCGGGTAGTCAGGGTCAATGGCTATGGCCTCGTTAAAGGCCTCCAGAGCCTCTTTATAGCGCTTAAGGCACGAGAGCGCGTTTCCCTTGTTATTCCAGCCTACGGCATCGTCAGGCACGAGATCGGTATATCTCATAAAACGCGCCAAAGCCTTATCATAATCGCCCTTAATACCGAGCGCCACGCCCTCTTCCAGCAATTCTTTGTCTTCGTCCGCCATCTTTTCTC
>JAJCZF010000073.1 GCA_029262535.1 Deltaproteobacteria bacterium | reverse complement strand
CCGTTATGGCCTCCGACGTATTCGGCGAGGGCGGTGAAGAACGCCGCCCGACCGTGCAGGTCGGCGACCCTTTTACAGAAAAGCTGCTTCTTGAGGCCTGTCTTGAGATATTCAAGACCGATTATGTCGTGGGCATTCAGGATATGGGCGCGGCCGGGCTTACGAGTTCATCTATCGAGATGGCCTCTCGCGCCGGACTCGGCATAGAGATGGACCTTTCCAGGATACCCTGTCGTGAAGAAGGCATGACCCCCTACGAGATGATGCTCTCCGAGAGCCAGGAGCGTATGCTCATGGTCGTAAATGCCGGAGACGAAGCAAAGGCATCTGAGATATTCCATAAATGGGACCTTGAGGCTACCGTTATCGGGCGGGTAACCGAAGGCGAGGGCGTCAGGCTCACATGGGGCGACGAACTTATAGGAGACATGCCGGTTGCGGCCTTAACAGACGCGGCCCCGGTCTATGAGAGGCCTATTGAGAGGCCCGCTTATCAGGACGACCTGCAAAAACTCGATCTTTCGGAGATTCCGGTCCCCGAGGATTTAAATGAAACGCTATTAACTCTAATGGCTTCGGCCAACCTTGCGAGCCGCAGGTTCGTCTATCGCCAGTACGATCATATGGTAAGGACCGACTCCGTGGTGCGTCCCGGTTCTGATGCGGCAGTAGTAAGGATAAAAGGCTCTCAAAGGGCTATGGCTATTACGACCGATTGTAACCCGCGTTACTGTTATCTCGATCCCTTTGAGGGGGCGCGTATGGCTGTTGCCGAAGCAGCGCGTAATATAACCGCGTCGGGCGGGCGTCCGCTGGCAATTACCGACTGTCTGAACTTTGGCAGCCCGGAGGTTCCGGCTGTCATGTGGCAGTTTAAGGAGGCCGTGCGCGGCCTCGCATCGGCTTGTATCGACCTTAATACGCCTGTCGTGAGCGGTAATGTTAGTTTTTATAACCAAACCGGCGATATACCGGTATATCCGACGCCTGCGGTCGGCATGGTCGGCCTGATAGACGATCTCGCTCTCCATACCACGCAGTGGTTTGAGGACGAGGGCGATATCATTGTCCTTATCGGAGAGACATTCGAGGAGCTTGGCGGTTCGGAGTACCTCTCTGTCATACATGGTATTGAGAGAGGTGTGGTGCCTAAGCTCGATATTCATAAGGAAAAGATTGCAAATGGGACTTGTTTGGACGGTATAAAAGCTGGTATAATCAAGAGTGCGCATGACCTGAGCGACGGAGGCCTTGCCGTAGCCATTGCCGAGTCCTGTCTAAATCCCAAGGGGCTCTGCGGGGCTACCGTTAAGTTAGGAGGCGCTATTCGTGCGGACGCGCTACTCTTTGGAGAAAGCCAGTCTAGATATATCGTAACGACCGCGCCCGCTGATTTAGAATCTTTAAAGGAGCTTGCAAAGGCCAATGGCGCGCCGCTGAGCGTGCTCGGAACGGTCGGCCAGGCGGACGGTAACCTGACTATAGAGGGCCTTATAGATATTTCGATAACCGATATCCACAGGCGCTGGGACGAGGCCCTGGAAGAGCTCGTAAGTTAGTTTTTAAAGAAAATACGACACTAAAAGGACAAAAAGTGTTTGATAAATTTAATGACGAATGTGGCGTATTCGGTGTATATAATCACCCTGAAGCCGCCAATATAACATATCTCGGCCTATACAGCCTTCAGCACAGGGGGCAGGAGAGCGCCGGCATAGTCAGCTCGAACGAAGGAAAGCTGCGTTCTCACAAGGGCATGGGGCTTGTTGCCGATATCTTTCATAAAAAAGACCTTGCACGGCTGCCCGGTAAGTCGGCCATAGGGCACGTCAGGTATTCCACAGCCGGCGAGTCTCATATAAAAAACGCCCAGCCCTTTGTTGTTGAATACTCGCTCGGCGAGATCGCTATCGCCCATAACGGAAATATCGTAAACGCGCAGATCCTGCGCGACGAACTTGAGGCCTACGGCTCCATATTCCAGTCGAGCATGGATACGGAGGTGATAGTACACCTCATGGCTACGAGCAACGATAGCAAGCTCATAAGGCGCCTTACGAGCGCCCTGATGAGGGTAAAGGGCGCATACTCGTTAGTTCTTCTTTCCAATAAAAAACTGATCGCGGTCCGGGACCCGAATGGGTTCAGGCCGCTGGTGCTTGGCCGTATAAAGGATGCCGGCAGGGACGGAAAAGACTCGTGGGTCGTTGCGAGTGAGACATGCGCCTTTGAGATTATCGATGCCGAGTATGTGCGTGACGTTGAACCGGGAGAGGTAATTATCATAGACGAGTACGGTTTAAAGTCCATAAAACCGTTCGCCGAGGCCAAGTATACCCCCTGCGTATTCGAGTTTATATACTTTGCCAGACCCGATAGCCGTATATTTAACGCAAATGTCTATACCGTAAGAAAACGGCTTGGCGCGGAACTCTACAGAGACCATCCGGTAGAGGCCGATGTCGTGCTGCCGGTGCCGGACTCTGGCACTCCCGCTGCAATGGGTTACGCCGAGGCCTCTGGCATACCCTTTGAGATGGGTATGGTCAGGAACCACTACGTAGGCAGAACCTTTATCGAGCCGCAGGCCGAGATTCGCCATTTTGGGGTAAAGATTAAATTAAATCCCATTAGAGATATCGTGGCCGGAAAGCGGGTCGTAGTGGTCGACGACTCCATAGTGCGCGGAACGACGAGCCAAAAGATAATAAAGATGTTAAGGAACGCGGGCGCAAGCGAGATACATATGAGGATAAGCTCCCCGCCGACTATATCTCCCTGTTATTACGGAATAGATACCCCGAATAAGGAAGAACTTATAGCGGCCAATCACGATCTAGCCGATATTAATGATTATATTACATCCGACACACTTGGTTATCTCTCCATAGAAGGGGTATATCGTGCCGTTGCCGAGTCGGGCGCAAGTTTTTGCGATGCCTGCTTTACTGGAAATTACGTGCTTGCAAGGCCGAAACCGCCGCAGCTTGCACTTTTTGGATAGATATCTTATTATATATACTTATGTTTAAAATGCCATCTACTTTAAGAGGGTTTTTTGTGAAAAGAAAACTTTTTACCTTATTTATCTCTTCTATCTTCCTATTGTTTCTTGCCCTTCCGTACTCCTACGCCCAGGACGAGTTTGACGATATCGACCTTGACAATATCGAACTCTCTGACGAAGAAGAGGATGAACTCATGGACGAGATAGACTCTCTCTTTGAGGACGCTGACGAAGGTGACGACTTTGTAGAAGATGAAGAGGCTGACCTCTTCGGAGGAGATGAACTCTTCGGAGGAGATGACCTTGACGAAGAGGATGACCTCATCGGAGGCGATGAACTTGACGCCCCTGTAAAGAGAACTTCCTCAAGGTCGAAGCTCAGCAAGGAAGTGCTTAACAAACTCAAGGTAAAGATGGTCCTGATCGAGGGCGGCTGTTTTATGATGGGTGATACCTTTGGAAGCGGACATCACGACGAGACGCCGGTTCATGAGGTCTGTGTCGATGACTTTTTTCTGGCTGAGACCGAGATGACACAGGAGATCTTTGAAATGGTGATGGGTTTCAACCCCTCGGTTAACAAGGGCGAAGGGAAACCTGTAGACTTCGTCGGCTGGGGCGATGTAACGAAATTTATCAACCACTTTAATATGATAACCGGCGAGTATTATCGCCTGCCTTCGGAGGCCGAGTGGGAGTATGCCGCCAGAGGCGGTGGTAAAGATATGCAGTGGGCAGGCACGAACGACGAGTTCGGGGTGGACGATTACGGCTGGCACAGGGACAACTCTGGTGATACTTCCCACCCGGTAAAATCCAAAAAACCCAACTCGTTAGGCCTTTATGGAATGTCGGGAAATCTGTGGGAGTGGGTTTATGATTATTATGATATGAATTATTATAAGGATAGTGAAAAAGATAACCCGGAGGGGCCTGACTTTTCCGTATGGCGCGGCCTCAGGGGCGGCTCTTATTTTGACGAAACTGACAAGCTCAGGACGAGCGCCCGTTACGGCAATACCGTCGACCGTAGAAGTTCCAACGTAGGATTCCGCCTGGCTCAGTAAAATCCAGACATATTACCTATGATAATATAGTATTGCCCGTCTCGCAATTACCCTATTAATGGATCTTCTGTCAACTCGCGCACTTTTGGGCGCTTAAGATTACACTTGGAAAGGTTTTCTTTTTATATGAAGAAGGATCTACTTAAAGACGTAAAGCTCGGTCTTATGCTGGCCGGTTTATTTATATTGTTTGGAATATGCATGGGTATATCTTTCGGTATCTTTGAGGATGTAATTAAGGGCATGGTACGGGCCGGTGTTGATACCTTTCCGTTGGTGCACGCAAACGACCAAGACGTAAAGTACAAGATCTGGCGTTGGTGGCAGAGGTCGCACTTTCATGCGGTGGGTATCGGAGCCTTTACAATGGCGATGATTGCAATTTGCGCTCTCTCCACGCTCACGCCAAGGATGAAGAGGATCGCTTCGACCCTTATCGGGCTCGGCGGCCTCTACTCCATATCATGGCTGCTTATGGCGCTACTTGCCCCGGAGATCGGCAGAAAGGCCGCGCATCACGCACCCCAGATTCTAGTGATAGTATATATAAGCGTAGGGTCGTTACTTTGCGGCATGGGCATACTCTTTGCAAATATAATCTTCGATCTCTTCAAAGACAAAGAATACGAATAAGCAACGAATAGGCTACGGGTAGGCGGCTATGGGTCGGCACAGGGGCGCTCGCCTCTCGTCTCGATGTAGATAGATCTCCGCCTGCTTCTTTTGCGCACGAGCCTGCTCTATGGCGCAAAGAACTCCGGCGGCCTTTAAGCGATTGCTCTCCCTCTCAAACTAATAATTTTTCATATTTAGTCCTTTGGTCCTACTATGGATATGGTATATTTGTCCATCTTCAGGTACTCTCTTGCTACACGTAAGACATCTTTTCTAGTTACTGCATTGAGCTTTTCTGGGTAGGCGCTGTGGTAGTCGTGACCGAGTCCGAGCAGTTCGTTCACCGCCATGTCCGAGGCGCGGCTGGAGACCTCCTGAAGCCCTATCTCATAACCGCCGATCAGTGCGCTCTTTGCCCTTTCAAGCTCTTCGGCTGTAATCCCGTCTTTACGGAGCTTCTCTAGTTCATCGAAGATTCCCTTGACGGCGACATCTCGTTTGCCCGGCGAGGTGCCGATATAGAGGCCGAATATGCCCGGGTCTACTCCAAGGCTTGAAAATGCGCTAAGAGAGTAGGCAAGGCTCTTTCGGTCACGAAGTTCAACAAAAAGTCTGCCGCCCATGCCTGAGAGCGTTTCTGCAAGTATGGAGAGGGCGAATCGGTCCTCGTCTCTTACCGTTACACCGGGAAAGGCTATGGCGATATTTGTCTGAGCCTTATCCACACTCTCGCCGGTCTTTCTTATCCCGTCCTGTGCGCTCTCCGAAGCCGGTCCCTTGAGTATAGGGCTATCGCCCTTGAAGTCGATAAAGAGGTCTGCGACCCGTGTCTTGATATCATCGCTATCCACGTCGCCGACAATTGCAATAATCATGCGGTCGGCGCGTGCGTAGTTATCTAGAAATCCAAGAAGATCTTCACGGACGAATGATTCGACCGTCTCTGTTGTGCCGATAAGCGGCATTCCGTAAGGGTGGCTCTTGTAGTGTTCCTTTCTTAAGAGTTTAAATGCGTAACCGGGCAGGTTGTCTTTTTCGCGGCGTATGGCGGCAAGTACCTCGTTGCGGTGTCTCTCTATCTCTACCTGCGGGAATGTCGGGTTTAAGAGCAGGTCTGATAGAAGGTCCAGCCCTTTATAGATATCTCTCGACAGGAATTTGCCCGAAACACCCCATGAGTTACGCCCGGAGAAACCTCCGATGGAGGCTGCCATACCTTCAACCTCGCGGGCAAGCTCTTCGCGCGTGCGGTTCTTTGTGCCGCGTGTGAGCATTGAGGCGGTAAATCTTGCAAGGCCGTTCTTGGCGGCACTTTCGAAACGCAGGCCGCCGGGAAAGGTTGCATAAATGGCCACGGTCGGGTTCGTATGGTCCTCTTTTATAAGAAGTCTTAAACCTGATGGCAGGGTGAATACGGCTACGTCGTCTGCCTTTTTGTCTACGCTAACGGCATGGGAGGCGGCGCTCTTTAGAGCTGCGGCCTTGAGTAGCGACCTTTTCTCTACCTGGTCCATCTCTTCGTCTGGTAGAAGCAGGGAGATCGTCATATTGTTACGCGTGAAATATTTTTTTGCGACCCTCTCTATCTCTTTGGCGTTCACGCGGTTTACGCCGTTGACATAACTGCGCTCAAAGTTGAGGTCTTCAATGATCGTCTCGTAGTAACCGAGCTGCGAGGCGCGGCCTTCCATTGTTTCTCGTTCATATATAAAGTCGCTTTCGAGCGAAAGGCGTCCCTTTTTTAATTCTTCTTCCGAGGGTCCCTTCTCTTTTAGACGTTCAAGCTCTTCGGAGATGGCCTTGATAGTCTCTTCTATATTTTTTGTGTCGAGCGTGGCGCGAACGATAAAGAGGCCTGGGTCCTTGGGTGTCATCGCGGTAGCGGAGAGACCGGAGACCAGCTCGTTGTCAACCTTAAGCCTCTTATAGAGCCTTGAGCTTGCGCCCTGGCCGAGGATCAAGGCCAGCACGTCCATTGCGAAAGTGTCCTTGTGGCGTACGTCCGGTATGTGAAAACCGATTGCCATACGCGCCTGCGCTATGGGCTGGTGATCTATGGTTACGGCGGGTTCGCGCTGAACCGGTTCCGCGGTACGCAGGGGGCGCAGGAGGTTGTCGTCCTTTTTAAAGGAGGCGAAGGTAGACTTTATCTCGTTTAACATATCATCCGGGTCAAAGTCGCCTACGACGACGAGCGTCATATTATTCGGAGCGTACCACTTATTAAAAAACTTTAAAATACCTTCGCGTGTAAAGGAGCCGACCGACTCCATCGTGCCGATAACGGGACGCCCGTAGGGGTGTTCTTTATAGGCCGCGCCGACGAGGGATTTAAATAGCTTGCGCCGGGGGCGGTCCTCGCCCATGCGAATCTCTTCCTTTACCACATCGAGTTCTTTCGCAAGCTCAACGGGGTCGAAGGTGGAGTTTTGAACCGCGTCGCTGATGATATCAAGTGCGGTGGAGGCGTAACGCGACGCAACGACGAGGTGGTAAACGGTCTGGTCGTAGGATGTATAGGCATTGATATAACCGCCCGCGCTGTCCACTTCACGCGCAATCTGGCCGACCTCTCTCTTTGCCGTTCCTTTAAAGAGCATATGTTCAAAGACATGGGCAAGCCCCTCTTCGCCGGCCGTTTCGTCGGCGGCTCCGACCTTGACCCACATCTGAAAGGCCGTGACAGGGCTTGAGTGTTTCTCTTCCAGTATGACGGTGAGGCCGTTATCCAGTTCAGCGCGTATCTGAGATGAGGCTTCTGCCTCGTCGATCCATGCGGTAATCGTAAAAGTGGCGGAAAGGACTAAGGCCACGAGTATCATATATAAAAGTCTGCCTTTGATCTTTGGCATAAAAGTCTCCTTATGAGTTCGTTTTGGCGCAGGCGTGCTGATTATTTGGGTAGAGCGGCAAGGTCTCTGGATAGGTGAGGGTGCGTATTAGTCCTTCTCCGCACCCTCTACTGCTTCATCCGCTTCAGGGAATACCTCTACAATATCATTTGAGGGGTCTATGTCGAGAATGTCATCGTCGCGTTCGTTGGTCGTTGTGTTATGTTTGACGGGCATGCCGAGGTCGGTAAAGCGCTCCTCGCCCGTGGCGCTACACATGGCGACAAGCTCTTCGGCGGAACGCGACGTCATCTCATCGCCTTCGTTATAGAAGACAACGCGAACGATCTCTTCCAGAGAGGTAGTGCCGCAGGTGGCCTTATAGAAACCGTCGTCGCGCATAGATATAAGGTCGGCCTTCTCTCTCGCTATAACGCGAATATGGGTTGAGGGTTGACGCGCAAGGATTGCGTCCCTGATGGCGTCGTTTACGACCAGTAGTTCGTGTATGGCGGTACGCCCCTTGAAGCCGGAGTGTCCGCAGTAGGAGCAACCCTTCGGCCTGTAGAAAGTATATCTATCCACATCTATAGAGTGGATGGAGAATGAGCCGAGTATGGCCTTGTCAGGCGTGTAACGTTCTTTACACTTGGGACATAATATCCTGACGAGCCTCTGGCTAAGGACCGATACGACGGTCGATGAGATAAGGAATGTGTCTATACCCATATCCATAAGGCGCAAGAGCGCGCCCGTGGTGTCGTCTGTATGGAATGTGCTAAAGACCTTATGTCCGGTAAGGGCGGCCTGAATGGCGGCCTCGGCAGCGACAGGGTCGCGGATCTCGCCGATCATGAGCACGTCGGGGTCCTGACGCATCATCGACTTGAGAAAGTCCATGTAGGAGAGGCCGAGCTTGCTGTCGATCCTGCCCTGCACAACGCCTTCGATCGTATACTCGACCGGGTCTTCGACCGTGATTATCATCTTGTCCATACCGTTCAGGTATGTAATCGATGCGTAGAGCGTAGTGGTCTTACCGGAGCCAGTCGGACCCGTGGCGAGGATGATGCCGGACGGGTAGTCGAGCAGCTTCATATACCGCTCTCTATTGACGGGAGAAAAACCCAACTCGTCGATGTCGATCAGTGCGCTCTGGCGGTGCAGAATTCGTATGACGACATTTTCGCCCCACATGGAGGCGTAGGTCGATACGCGAAGGTCGATCTCTTTGCCCATGACGCGCGCTTCGATCCTGCCGTCCTGGTGGCGTCTCTTTTCGGATATGTCGAGGCCGCAAAGGACCTTGATACGCGATATAAGCGGCCTTATGATCGATCTTGGAAGGTCGGTTTTGTGATGTAGTATGCCGTCGATGCGGTAGCGAACACGTAGAGAGGCCTCTTGCGGTTCGATATGGATGTCGCTCGCTTCTTCGGATATGGCGCTCGATATGAGGAAGTTGACGATCTCGACAATAGAGTCGCCAGACTGGTCGCGCAGGTCTGTGCCGCCGATGACAAGGTCTTTTATATCCGAGTCTGTCGCAACGATTGCGCCGCCGCCGAGTTCGATCTTGTGAAAGTACTGGCTTATGGCGCTGACGATCTCGCTCTTGGTCGATATCGCGGGCTCTATCTTGCAGTGAAAGAAGCTGCCAAGCACCTGCAGCGTGTCGTCGTCGAGCGGGTCTGCCATGATGACGGTCAGCGTATTGCCTTCTTTAAAGGCCGGGATGAATTCGTTCTTAAAGAGGAAGGACTGGTTCAGATCCTTCATGAGGCGTGTGTCTATGAGTTTTATGTCCGGCGTTATCTTCGGTATGCCGAGCTGGATGGAGAGGGTGTCCACAAGCTCCGGGGCGGAGAGAAAACCCTTATCGACCAGTATGATGCCGATCTTCTTTTTCTCTTCTTTTTGAATCTTGAGGGCCTGCTCCATCTGGTTCTCTGTGACCAGACCCATGTTGACGAGCAGTTCTCCGAGGAAGATATGTTTTTGGAAGGTGCGAAGGATCTTTCGGAGGTCTACCCTCGAAAGGAATTTTAGCCTGGCGCAAACTTCGCCGAGAGGCACATACTCGGAGTAGGCCTTCTGGGCTATGAGCGCTTCGTCAAGTTGTTCTTCGGTAATGTACCCCTCTCTGACGAAGAGGTCTCCGATCTTGATCTTCGGCTGTTTATCCATCCTGCCTTGCCCCTTTATTATGTGTTAGACCGGTTTGTAAAGTCGGTCACTAAATCAAGTTGAATTGGGATGAAAATCAAGTCTATAATAGCATTTTACTAAAGTGATTTCTACTCTTTTTCGTCTTCGTTGGTGTCGTCGCCTTCCAGGAGTTCTTCGAGGCCGGAGAGTATGTCGTCACCGATATCCGAGTCGTCATCCGAGTCGTTATTCTCTTCGCCGAGCCAGTCTTCGGAGAGCCCCTCTTCACCCTCCTCTTCGGCCGTCTCGCCGAGGTCAAGTTCGTCGCCTGCTTCGTCTTTCGGTTCACTAGAGTTTTCAGGTTCGACAGGCGCTTCAACAGGAGGTCCATCCGGTTGAACTTCTTCAGGCTGAATCTCTTCTGCCGGAGCCTCTTGTGCTACAATTTCTTCAACCGGGCCATCCTCAGCGGGTGATATCGCCGCTAGTTCAGAGAGCCCCTTTGGCGCGGCCTCGTCGAGAAGACTCTCGGGTGTGAGCTTCATGGATCCGTCGTAAGAGGCGTTTCCTATTGATATTTCGACAGGCGCCCCGACAACAGCCTCGGCCCTTGAGCTAAGGAGGTTGGCAATGCCCTTTTGGTAGGTTAGGACCTTATCGTACGGAGAACCGGACATAATAAAGGCGAACTCGGCAGGGCCTGTGCGCGCGACTATATTTGATTTACTGATAGAGCCCATTATCGTGTGCGTCAGCACATATGAGAGGGCTGCTTCTTTTTCTTTTGGTATCTTGTTGGAGACCGCTATGGTAAAGGCCGTAAGCCCCAGGCCCGCCGCTCGCGCCCGCGTCATCTCGCGCCCTAAGCTTCGCAGGAAGAGGCCGCGTGCGCTTGAGTCGGTCACAGTATCTATTATGGAGAGCCTCTTTATCGTTTCATGCGTATAGTATGTGTCCATGACGAGAGCGGCGCCGTCCAGAATGGAATCGAGCGTGGCCCTGCCATCTTCGTCGAGGCTCTCTATGTCGAGATTGTCGAGAGCGAGCACGGCGCGTGTAGCGGCTTGACCTTTATGGACATGGAGATTACAGTCCCTGACTAGTTCGGAGGAGAGATCGTCAGCGTCGAATTCGATATCGAGCAGTTCGGCATGAGCGGGGTAGATATGACCGCGCCCCTGTAGTGACCTTAATATATTTGCGCGAATCTGCTTCAGGCGCGTCTCGTCTAGTGTCTGGTTCTTATAATAGTATATGTCGCCTTCCGCGGGGCAGCTAACGAGCACCGCGCCGACAGAGAAGTTATAGAGAGAGCTGAGCAGTCCCATAACGCCCTTAAAGAGTTCGGGGCCGGAGGCGGCCCCTTGCCCCATCGCGTGGAGTTCGTTTATGACTACCGCCTTGAAATGGTTCTTTTCCAATATGCCGGCGGCCATTGCGAGCACCGCGGTATCGTCGAGCAGAGGCGTGATTGAGGCCGGTTTTAACCTGTCGCCTCTAATGGCGCGTTTTACAAAGATCTCTTTAAAGGCTTCGGCAAGCTCTTCGGCGTCTACCGGGCGGTCAAGGTAAAAGTCCGCGCCTGAGGCGTTCGCCCAAAACCTGTCGGCTGGTTCCGTCTTTGTGCCTACGACTATGAGAGGAATCTTTTGTAGAAAGGGGTCGTTTTTTAGAATACGCGCCACATGAAATCCGTCGAGGCGCGAAATGCCGGTCTCAAGGATTATGATGTCCGGGTTGTCGGAGTAGGCGCGTTTAACGGTCTCGATGCCGTCGCCGCACGTAAGGACCGTCATCTCCTGCATGTCGAGCAGCCCTCTGATAGAGGCGCTCTGTGAAGAGCCGGTTTCGGCCAGCAGGACCTTTGTGTTGGGCAGGAACATACGTTAAAATAGACTCCGTTATGGGTATAGGGGTAAGACTTTACAATCAAAGTAGATTTAGCCATATATTTCTATTACAGTCAAGCATTTAAGTCATGAAAACAATGATTTTTATCGTTTTTCTCAAATAGCTAAAGATAACGGAAAAGAGCGCGCCATCGGTCCGTATGCAATATAAGCATAAAAAAGCTTCTAAACATTATAAAGCGAAGCGACCGGCTTATATCTAAATGGCTTGACTTTTTCTTGTCTCAGATGAAAATAAAACCATAGGGGGCTATGCAAAGATGAAAAAGAGGTGTATAATGAATTTAAGACAAACAATACCGTTCGGACCTACATAGTCCGACAGAAATGTCTTTTGCACGATATAAGAAACTTCGCTCCGAGGGGCGAAGATAATATATTGAAGAAGATCCAGACCTCTTCGGTGGGCCTTGGGGAGGAACGCAACAGAACTTGTTACTCAAGGCCGCCGAAGCTAATTAGCGAGGTGGAAAAAATGACAAAAGGTAATCTCGACATCGAACGCAACATTGATATCCCGAACGTAGTAGGCGAATTTGACGGACACCCGGAGAAAGCAAGAACGTCAAGCAGCGGCGCACACGACGCAACCTACGAGGACTCTGCAAACAGCACCGATATATGCGAGCCCTAAACGCTAAAACCAAAACTACCAAACCCGGACAGCAAGGTTAAGTCCGGGATAGATAAAGGTCCCGACCCGGTGAGGGAATGCGGTCGGGAGAAAGGAATTTAAGAAGGCCCTGCGGATTTAATCCGCAGGGCCTTCTTTTTTCACAAAGCCGAATGACAGATAAAAAAGGGTCAGCTAAAGGGAAAGGGAGCGCTCTTTATATTCTTTGTCTTTGTCCGGTATGGAGGCGCTTTTTCCGAATCAGGACGGCCCTTAGAAGCAAGCTTGAATCCATGGGCTACGAAGTTGCCGGTACTGCCGTTACCGCCTAAGAGCCGATCTCTTTAGCCGAAGAATTAAGGCCGGATATGGTCCTAATGGATATCGTGCTCAAGGGCGAGATGGACGGTATCTAAGCCGCCGGGAAGATTATAAATAGACTTAAGATGCCGGTGGTCTTCGTCTCAGCCCATGCCTTAAACGACATATTATTCACGCGCAAGCCATTTGAAGTTTACAGACTTTATTATAAAACCCTATTTGGGCGACGAACTCAAGGAGATGGTAGAGAAGGCCCTGCGTAAATGTCGCAGTAGCGCTTGTTCTCTTGCCGAGCCTCGACGGAAGTCTCTTTTGCACTCACCATTTTACTTGAACTTATCGCCCTAACTTTCCATATATAATAACCTTTTTCAATACCCTTTTTTACCCCTAGTTTTTTCCTAAATCCGCGTAATATTTCCATTTATTTCCTTTCGGACATGGGCTATAATCTAGTTTTAAATTACTCGCAGTTCAACCCATTTCAGGAGAAAAGATGACCACAATTATTGATATCTTCGGCAGAGAGATTTTAGATTCGCGCGGCAATCCAACCGTAGAGGTAGAGGTCGTGCTTGAAAGCGGCGTCATAGGGCGCGCAGCGGTGCCTTCCGGCGCATCGACCGGTAAGTACGAGGCCGTTGAGCTTAGAGATGGCGATAAGAAACGTTACCTCGGCAAGGGAGTGCTCAATGCCGTCTCTAATGTTGAAGATAAGATAGGGCCCGAACTTCTCGGCCTTGACGCCACGGATCAAGTCCTTATCGATACGACGATGATCGAACTCGATGGCACGAAGAACAAGAAAAAGCTCGGCGCAAACGCCATACTCGGCGTATCTCTCGCCGTTGCGCGCGCCGCGGCGGAATCCTTAATGATTCCGCTCTACAGATATGTCGGCGGCACCAGCGCGAGGACGCTGCCCGTGCCGATGATGAATATCGTAAACGGCGGTGAGCATGCAAGCAACAATCTCGATATACAGGAATTTATGATAGTCCCTGCCGGGGCCAAAAGCTTTAGCGAAGCCCTCAGGATGGGTGTCGAGGTCTTTCATCACCTCAAGGCTGTACTATCCAAAAAAGGGCTCTCTACCGCTGTAGGAGACGAGGGCGGCTTCGCACCCGACTTGCAGAGTAACCGCGAGGCGATAGAACTTATCCTTACGGCTATAAAAAAGGCAGGTTACAAGGCCGGTAAAGATATCTTTATTGCATTAGACTGCGCCGCAAGCGAATTCTACTCTAACGGCAAGTATACGGTCGAGGGCAAGAAGCTCTCAAGCGGCAAATTTGTCGATTACCTCGGCGGCCTTGTTGACGATTACCCGATTATCAGCATCGAAGACGGCCTCTCCGAAGTGGACTGGAAGGGCTGGGCCGAGCAGACAAAGAAGATCGGCGGCAAGTGCCAGCTCGTCGGAGACGACCTCTTTGTCACCAATGTCGAAAAGCTCTCTCGCGGCATCAAAGAAGGTATTGCCAACTCCATACTCATAAAGGTCAACCAGATAGGGACGCTCACCGAGACCTTAAACGCCGTTGATATGGCGCACAGGGCCGGTTATACTTCTGTAATATCTCACCGCTCGGGCGAGACCGAAGATACGACTATCGCCGATATAAGCGTCGCCACCAACGCCGGTCAGATCAAGACCGGCTCGGCCTCGCGCACCGACCGTGTGGCAAAGTACAACCAGCTTTTACGCATAGAAGAAGAACTCGATACCCAGGCCATATTTCCCGGCCTATCGGCCTTTAAATTCTAGCTCTTTTGTAGATAGAAAGGAACTTTGGGATGAGTGGCTTAACGCCGAACGATCCGAACTATAACCCGATTGCGGAGCTTTTGAGAGAGGTTGCGGATGCCGCTGCCGCGCCCGCGCCGCCGATCAACTTTATCGATTCCTTCTCTTTCGGCAAGATGGTCATCCAGGGTAAGGAATATAGCTCCGATCTCGTTATTTTGCCCGACCCGGACCCGGCCATATCGGGACAGGAGTATAAGGTACTTGCCAAGTGGTGGCGTCCCAAGGGTCACGAAGTCACGGCGAGTGACGTAGCCGCAGCGCTAGGCGCTCATGTAAAGCTCCTGATCATAGGCACCGGCGAAAAGAACCGCGTCCGCGTGCGCTCCGACGCGACGGCGCTAATTAAGAGGGCCGGCATTGAGCTTATAGCCGTACCGACCCCCGAAGCGGTAAAGATATTTAACGAACGCGCAGGCGGAGTAAGAACCGCGGCGGGCTTTCACCTGACCTGCTAGCGCATAGGATGCGCGGCCAATTTCGCGCCACACGATGTGTGGGGCCAATTTCGCGGAAGAAGAAGTTTTTAGAAGCCGCACGTGCGTAGTACGTGGAGGAAGAAGTCGAGGTCGAACCTGTTAACCGCTAGTAGAAACGCGCTATTCAGGAGGGAGATATTCTAAAGTATATCTTAATGGCCTTCGCGGCGCTTTTCATACTGGCCGCCTCACAGGCTCAGGCGGCGCTACCCCTACAGCCGCCACCCCTCGATATTTACCAAATAAAGAGACCGGCTTTACACAGAATTGGTAAGACAGATGCTCCTGTCAGTTATCCAGCGGTTACCTTTGAACTCATGGGAATGTGCGCTCTGGAATGTTGTAGCTTCAAGGTGCTTAGTTGTGCCTCCAACGACTCCAACTGCGCAATGACCGCATAGCTATTTTCCTGACGCTATCCGGGGCCTTCTACAAGAAGAGGCCTGTGGCGGTAGAGCATTATTCCTGCAATGTCCTTTCCGTTACGCTCGGCGCGCGCTGATAGCTACCTATCACATGTCCCGTTGCTAAAGCACCTTTTATATGCTATCGTATTTATATGGGCCTATGGCCTACGGGCCGCCACCGGCCTTGTTTCGTTATTAACCTGCTATGCGGAGTCTAAGTGTCAGTAGAAAGCCTTGTTATCGAGGCGATAATCGTAATAGTCCTCATCCTTATAAACGGCTTCTTTTCAGGGGCCGAAATTGCCATTATATCTTCCAAAAGAAGCTCTATAGAGACCCTTGCCGAACAGGGCAACCGCTCGGCTAAGATCGTCAGCCGGATGAAGTCCGACCCGGACCGCTTTCTTGCGACCGTACAGGTAGGCGTTACCGTCGTCGGTACGCTCGCCTCCGTTATCGGCGGTATGCTTGCGATGGAATTCCTAAAACCGCTGCTTGCGACCGTGCCGATCGGTTTTGTGCAGAGTTACGCCGAACCTATAAGCGTCGGGCTCATCGTCATGCTGATATCTTATGGCCTGCTCGTTATAGGCGAGCTGGTTCCAAAGTCCATAGGGCTAAGTTATTCTGACCGCGCCGCCTGTTTTGCGGCTGTGCCGCTTGAGATAACCTCTAAAGTTACCGGTCTATTTGTAAGTTTTCTTACCGGCTCCACGGCATTCGTCCTAAGGCGTCTCGGCATCAAAGAGTCGAACGGCGAGAGCGCATTCGTATCCGAAGAAGAGCTTAAATATTTCATCACCGAAGGGCGCGACAAGGGCATACTCGAAGAGAGCGAGGCCTCGCTCCTGCACGGGATATTCGAATTCGGCGACACCACGGTCAGAGAGGTAATGGTAGCGCGCCCTAGTGTCTCGGTCATCGATCTCGATACCGCGCCCGAGGAGGTCTTGAAGCATGTCGTTGACGAGGGCTTTTCACGTTACCCCGTATGCCGCGGCTCTATTGAAAAGGTCGTCGGCATACTATTTAATAAAGACGTCTTTCGCGCGGTGGAGAGGAAAGAAGCCATCGTATTATCCGAGGTAATGCGCCCGGCCTTCTTCGTGCCCGACTCGATTATGATAAGCAAACTTCTGCGCGAGATGCAAAAACGCCATCAGCATATGGCCATAGTAGTGGACGAGCACGGCAATGTCGACGGCGTGGCCACTATCGAAGATATCCTTGAAGAGATAGTCGGAGAGATCGAAGACGAGTACGACTTCGATAAAGAAGAGGTCTATGAAAAACTCAAGGACGGCGTATTTATCATCGACGCCTCGACGACCATCCGCGACCTGGAAGAGACCGGCCTGCCCATAAAAGAGAGCGAAGAGTATACGACACTGGCAGGCTTCATGCTCGCAAACCTTCAACGCCTGCCGCGAGGCGGCGAGTTCGTTTTGCACGAAGGTTACCGCTTTACCATCGTAGATGTGGAAGGCAAACGCATATCAAAGGTAAAAGCCGAACCTGTCGAAGATAGAAAGAGCGCGTAAGAGAGTTCAGAACAAGAACGCAGGGAAAACTTTCTGAAAAAAGCCCCCACCCTCTTACTTAACCACTTCCACCATAAATTCATCTCTTGGAAATAGATCGGTATTGATATCGGTTATGAGCGAGCGGTCAAGATTCGGGCCGTAGGCCGTCGGCTCCTTGGAGAAGGCGCGTGCGGCCAGTTCGTTTACGTCCAGTGCGGCTTTGCGGTAGTGGGCAACTACGCGCGGGTCGGATATGCGTTCGGATATAAGGCGCGGGTCGTAGGCGATATCCGTCTCGCTTCCGACGAGCACGTTGCCAAACTGCAAGACAAATGGAAAGGCCTTGACGAAAGATTTCAGGACGCGCAGTGTCGGGGCCCAGGTGACGGCGTAACCGCCCGGTTTGAGCTTGGCGCGAGCCGATAGAAAGTAGTTATATGAATAGAGATTTCCTGAAAAGGCCTGCTCCGGGTTATGAGCGTCGGCCTCTATTATGTCGTAATGCCTTTCGCCGCGTTTGATATATGCCTTGCCGTCGGTGAAGACGAACTCTATGCGCGGGTCGGTCAGTATCGCGTCGATGGCCTCCGAATGGTATATCGTATCGTTAAATTCCTTGAGCACGTCCGGTTGTTTCTTAATCAATTCTATGCAGCGTATCGATTCGATCTCCTGCCGTCCTGCAAGTGAAAATAGAGTGTCGCCTGTGCCAAGGCCGATGATGGCGACGTCGGACGGATTGGGGTGGAGCATTGCAGGTATGAAACCTAGTAGCGTGTGTGTCGCGCCGTAGGGAAAGGGGCTCACCGGGTCTCCGTTTACATAGACAAAACCTTTGCCGTCCGGAGCCGGCGAGTCGGCGCGGGCAATCGATAGCGCTTCTCCACTCTCGGCAAATACGATCTCAGCAGGAGCGGCTCCGATTAATTTACTCCACAAGACCTTTCCGGTAGGGATGGAAAATGCGACCGCGATGGTGATGATAGAAACAATCACGAGCCGGGCGTACTTAATGGAACCCTCTCGTTTAACCAACGCCCATGCGACAAGGTAAAGGCCGCCAAGCAGTATCAGTACGCGAAGCGTCCAAGGCGTTCCGATCAGGCGGAGCGAGGCCAGCCCGACGACAAAGGCCCCGGCCATGGAGCCGACTATATTAGCGGCCTGTAGCCAGCCGACGTGGCGGCCTATCTGCGCGAGATCGAGCTGTACGGTCCTCTGTAAGAGCGGGAAAGAGATACCCATCAGTATCGTAGGCGGAGCGATCAGGTATATCGGCAGGGCGAAGTTAATAACGGAAAAGGTCCATATATGCGACGACTGATCGCTAAATTCCGTAAATGAGCCCTGCATGATGCCGGATATCGCATCGAGCACCGGCCACATCGATACGGGCTCGAAGTCGGAGAGGTGTTCCCAAAAGATATCGAGCGCGGCGATATTGCCGACAAGCGTTACGAAGAGGGCGAGCGCAAGACCGGAGTAGAGCGGTATAAGCCCTTGAAAGAGAAAGAATAACCTGTCCGGCCTTTTAACTCTACGGACCAGGCCTATGCCCACAAAAGTGCCCAGCGCAAGGCCGCCGAGAAAGATCGTCAAGAGCGTCGGAAAGGTAAAACTTGTCGCCTTGAGCATGACATTCAAGAGTCTGAACCAGGTGATCTCAAGCGAAAGAGCGATGAAACCGGAGAGGCAGTAAATGAGTGTCCATATTGGAAAGGGCAGTATATTTTTATTGTCAGCCCTGCTCATTGAACGTCCTCTGAACTATAGCTTGTGAGTTTCACCGCGTATAAGGCCCCGGCTGCGCAGAGAAAGTTAAGTGCCGCGCCGACGTAGAGGCTATTTTCAAAACCCATCAGGCGAAATAATACCCAGCCCGTAATAAATGCTCCAACTGCCGAACCGAGCGTATTTATTCCGTATAACGCGCCTATCATGCGCGCAGCGCCGTCGACCGAATCGGATAACGCCCGTGAAAGGAGAGGCAGCGTCATGCCCATGAAAAAAGTCGGGATAAGCAGGCTAAGAAATAAGACGAGCGTCATGGTCGCCGGGTCCATAGCGAGCAAGAAATGCTTCATGTAGAGAAAGTCGTAATATAGCCATTTGCTGATGGCGGCGAAGGCGCCGATGACCAGTTCCGAAAGGGCGAATAAGAGCAGACGCCTTCTGCGTGTTGTCCGGTCGGCGAGGTAGCCCGATAGCAGAGAGCCGAAACCGATGCCGCCCATAAAGGCCGCGACGATGATCGTAACCGAATATATATCAACGCCGGTAAATACCGCCAAAATCCTCTGCCAAGCGACTTGATAGAGCAGGGCCGAGAAGCCGGAAATGAAAAAGAGAAAGAGCACGAGCGGCACAAGTTGCCTGCTATTGCCATTCTTAATATTCTTATTTTGAGAGATAGAAGACATCAGAATATTTTATAGGTAAATGACGGGAAATAAAAGAGAAATTTGTATTGAAACAGATCAATCTTCAAGAAACGCCAAAGGCGTTCTTTATGATATCGACTGAGAATGAACCGTTGTGATGTAAAACGCCTATTACATCGAACCTTACGAGAGGTTCTTTTTTGAGTTTTGAGAGGTACTCCATTGCCGCCTGTATTATCTTTTCCTGCTTCCTGATTCCCACGGCTTCGGCAGGCGTGCCGAAGCCGGAGCCGGAGCGCGTCTTTACCTCAATAAATACAAGGGTCTTGCCCTCTGTGGCGATAATATCTATCTCTGCGTAACGCGTGCGGAAGTTGCGCTCGACTATCTTATATCCGTTCTTCCGGAGATATTTGGCGGCGGCGTCCTCTCCTTCTTTTCCAAGGGCCACGGTTGTTAGTTTCTTTTTACCTCTTAGCATTCTTACCTCTATTACCGGGCCAGCGAAAGCTTCTTCTATGTATGGGGCTGGGACCTTCCGTACGGAGGGCTTCCATGTGGACGCGGGTGCCGTAACCTTGATTCTTTATGAAACCGTAATGGGGGTAGAGCGAGTGGTACGAGGCCATGATGCGGTCTCGCGTCGTCTTAGCGATTATCGACGCGGCGGCGATGGAGGCGGAGCTCTGGTCGCCTTTAATAATGGCCTCCATAGGGATAGGCAGTTTAATGGTATTTCTGCCGTCGATCATCAAGTAGTTTGGAGAAAGTTTTTTGCCCGTAGAGTCTTTAATGGAAGATGCCGCACGCTCCATTGAGCGAAGCGTCGCCTGCAAGATATTTATTTCGTCTATCTCTTCGGGCCATGCGATACCGAGGCCGACGCCAACGGCATTTTGAAATATATAGGAGGCAAGTTCTTCGCGCCGCGCGGCGGTCAGTAGTTTTGAGTCTTTGATTCCTGAAATATCTAAAACTGGAGAGGGTGAAGACGATACAGATTTGGCGGAGTTGGGGGAGTTTGGTGCAAAGAGCACCACGGCGGCCGAGACGACAGGGCCTGCAAGCGGGCCGCGTCCCGCCTCGTCAATGCCGGCTACGAGTGCGTGTCCGGCCCGGATAATTTCTCTTTCACGACTGTCCATATGTGTTCCATATGACCGGCACACAGGTGTGCTCTTCTTTCGCGCAGAAAATTTTAGGCGGCGAATGAATTCTCGCCGCCTTTGAAGTTCTCTATAAAACCTATATCCGTCTTTTTAAACTATGGCTAAATTAAGGCCAAACTAAGGCCTCTCCCATTAGAAAGGGAGAGGCCGAAGGTTGAAAAGTCTATTAAGAGAGCTTTTTAGCTTCTTTTGCGAAGTGTCTGTCTCATCGCCTTGCCTTTGAGTTCTCTCAGGTAGTAGAGCCTTGCCCTGCGGGCTCGTCCCTTGGTTACAATTTTGATCGATTCGATAATGGGGGAGTTGAGCGAGAAGACCCTCTCAACGCCTACGCCGTAGGAGATCTTCCTGACGGTGAAGGTCTTCTGAATGCCGCGGCCGCGGACTCTCATTACCGCGCCTTCGTAGGCCTGTATGCGCTCTTTGTTTCCCTCTGTTATGCGCACATTGACCGTGATCGTATCGCCTGGCCTGAAGTCGGGCAGGTCGGTCCTTAAAAAGTCTTTTTCGATATTTTCTATGGTTCCCATCTTAAATCCTCCGAATGTAGATTTATTTTTTTAAAAGTTCAGGCCGCCTGGCGGTAGTTCTTTTTAGTCTCTGCCCGGCGCGCCATTTCTCTATCTCTTTATGGTGTCCCGATAGTAAGACGTCGGGAACCTTCTCTCCTCTAAATAGTTCCGGCCTCGTGTATTGCGGGTATTCGAGCAGGCCGTCTCCTTGTGAAAAGGATTCTTCCTCTGTTGACTCTTCTTTAATTACACCCGTTACGAGCCGCCCGACCGCGTCGATAATGATAAGGGCCGCGTATTCGCCGCCGGTTAGAACGTAGTCGCCGATTGAAAGTTCAATGTCAACGTAGTCGCGTATGCGTTCGTCAAAACCCTCGTAACGTCCGCATACGAGAATGACCGACTCAAGTTCGGTTGAAAAACTTCTCGCCGTCTTTTGATCAAAAGGCGCGCCCTGCGGGGTGAGCAGTATTACCTTCTCCCGCCCGTCCTCTCTGGCGGCTTTATCCTCTACGGCTTCTATCGCAGCGACGACCGGTTCGGGTTTCATGACCATACCCGGCCCGCCCCCGTAGGGTGAGTTGTCGACGGTATTATGTTTATCGGTCGTAAAGTCTCTTATATTAAGAGTCTCTATCTCGATAAGGCCTTCGCTTGCGGCCCGTCCGATTATCGACTGCTTAAGCGGGCTATCGAAAAAGTCGGGAAAGAGGGTCAGTACCGTAAACCTCATCCTTCATCCGTCCCCTTGGTAGTTTTCGTAATAGCGGCCAGTTTTTCTTCTTGCTCTTCTTCATCTGGAAGCAGGCCGTCCAACGGGTCTACCGTAATAAGGCGCTTTGCCGTGTTTATCTCAATAACAACGTCCTTTATAAAGGGTATGAGCACTTCGCCAAGCGGCCCCTCTATTTCGAATACGTCGTTTGCGCCTGTTTCAATGATGGCCGTAACCTCTCCAAGCGCAAGGCCTTCGGTCGTTAGAACCGACATGCCGATTAGATCGCGCTGGTAATACTCGCCAGGCTCGGGCTCAGGCAGTTGATCTTCGTCCACAGAGACAGGCAAACCCTTAAGGGTTTCGGCCTCGGTGCGGTCAGATACCGCGTCTTTAAGAGTAATGAGTAAAAACTCTTTATGCGGCCTGCTTGCGCCGATTGTAAACTCACGCGCGCCTATTGTAATCTCTTCGCCGGGTTGTGGTTCGTAGTCACCTTCGAGGCGCAGCCTGAGCTCTCCGCGAAGGCCGTGTACGCCGGTGATATGGCCTATCTCTACGAGTCCCAAAAAGTTAAGCCACGGCCTCTTGGGCAGGAGCGGCGTCCTTGGACTGCTTTAGTATAGCCCGTACCGTGTCGGTCGGGAGCGCGCCCTTGGCGATCCATGCGTCTATGGAATCGTTCTTAAGCGTGATGGCCGGCGGATCCTGAAGGGGATCGTATGTGCCGACTATCTCGATAAAGCGACCGTCGCGCGGCATCTGAATGTCGGCTACCACGATGCGGTAAAAAGGCCTCTTTTTGGATCCGTGTCTGGATAATCTGATCTTTACTGCCATTTTTTAGTTTTCCTCTTTCTTTCTGTTTTTCTGTTTCTGTCTTTATCTAATTTTAGACCAGGCTAGAAATTAGAGATTTTCTTCTGGATCAAGGCGGAGCGTAGAATAGAAAGCGAGTCGTACGTAAGTACGTCGAGTTTTATATTTTACGTGACAACGCAGAGCCCAGGAGAAAAGATCAATTTCTAGAGGCCGCGGGAGCGCATCATGCCTTTCAACGCGCCCGCGCCGCCCTTCTTGAATCTCTTCATCATCTTGCGCATCTCGTTATACTGCTTTACGAGTTTATTAATATCCTGAACCTTCGTACCGCTTCCCTTTGCTATGCGGATGCGGCGTTTCGCGTTGAGCATGGACGGATTAACGCGCTCTTTAACGGTCATGGAATCTATGATCGCCTCGATCCTTACCAGCTCGGTCTCGTCGAAGTTTACGTCCTTATTCTTACTGCGAAGCGCGCTGAAACCCGGCACCATCGACAGAATACTGTCTAGCGAACCCATGCGCTTTATCTGTTTTATCTGGTCTTTAAAGTCCTGAAGCGTGAACTGGTCCTTCTTAATCTTCTTTTCGAGCTCTTTCGCCTTCTTTTCATCGACGACATCCTGCGCCTTTTCGATAAGGGTCATTACGTCACCCATGTCGAGTATGCGTCCGGCCAGACGGTCGGGGTGGAAGACCTCAATGGCGTCGAGCTTTTCTCCCATTCCGGCAAACTTAATGGGCACACCCGTGGTCATGCGCATGGATAGGGCCGCGCCGCCTCGGGCGTCACTGTCGAGTTTTGTCAGTATCACGCCGGTGATGCCGATGGAGTCGTTAAAACCGTTTGCCGTATTGACGGCGTCCTGCCCGGTCATGGCGTCGGCGACAAATAGGACCTCGGAAGGCGAGAGTACGTCTTTTACGCCTTTGAGTTCGCCCATGAGCGCTTCGTCAACATGAAGCCTACCTGCGGTATCGACGAGCAGGGTGTCGTAACCCTTTATCCCCGCGACACGTTTTGCTTCGGCGGCGATTGACTTTACATCCTTCTTCATGCCCTCTATATCAAAGAAGTCTACATTGATATCTTCGGCGAGCCTCTGAAGCTGTAATACGGCCGCGGGCCTTTGAAGGTCGGCGGGAACGATGAGCGGATTCCTTCCGCGTGCTTTCAGGTATTTTGCGAGTTTACCGGTGGTCGTTGTCTTACCTGATCCCTGGAGGCCGACGAGCATGATGACTGCGGGCTTTCCTTTAAATACCAGTTCGCTCGCCGTGCCGCCGAGTAGTTCGGTCAGCTCGTCCTGAACGATCTTGGTAAATTGCTGTCCGGGGGTGAGGGACTGAAGCACCTCGGTGCCGAGCGATTTCTCTTTCAGGGTGGCGATGAAGTTCTTTACAACCGTAAAGTTGACATCGGCCTCAAGAAGGGCCATGCGGACCTCTTTAAGGGCTTCCTGAATATTGGACTCGCTTAGCTTGCCGTGTCCTTTAATATTCTTAAAGACACCTCTGAATTTATCTGATAAACCGTCGAACATAGGTTGCCGTTTCCCTAAATAGTCGTAAAAGAATTATTACCCGCTATAACTATTACAGCGTAATCAAAACATACTATATGAATAGGTGCTGATAGTCAAGCTTTTTCCTGGCTTTATATTAGGAAAGCAGGCGGTCGCGGCAGGTCTACTTTAAGTGACAGGCGAGGCACAGGGTGCTGCCGAGATTGTTCATAATAAGCATCGGCCCGACGCCCTTGTGCCTCTCTTCCATAAAGGCGGTGTGGCAGGTTGTGCATCCCACGCGTCCGCGTTTGAAGGTAAGGCGCTCGTCGAGTTCCTTATAAGGGCGAAGTGTCGGATTCTTCTTTGCCGCGGTTTTGTACTTCATGCCGAGGAGGTGCTCTTCGCTACGAAGGTGGTAAGAGTCCCCCTTGTGGCAGCGCAGGCACTTCTTCGTCTCCTTGTCGAGTTTGACGCCTGAGCGGCGCGCGCCCTCGGACGGTGCGCCAGTCAGCAGAAGGAGGGAAAGCCCGAGCACTATCGTTGAAAGAAACTTCATTAATATAATATACCATATTTCAAGGATTTATTCCAGGTTTGGCCGGTCTTTCCAATAGGCCGTTCTCTTTTATAAAGGCCCCTGCAGCGCGCGCTCCGAGCGCTTGCCCCCTGGAATTCCAGTGGTCGTTTATTCCGAGATGAAAAAGTGTCGAGGGGTTATTCCTCTTAAAGACGGGGAATAGGTTCAGGCCGGGGATAGCCTCCTCTTCAAGGATATTCCATGCGAAGTCCGAGAGATTTTCGGGCCTGTAGGAGTCGTACTGGCGAAAGTGTGTGTGGTTGGGGTAGGAGTTTTCCGATAGGTCGCGGCTCGAAGGCTGAACGACGACCATGAAGTTTATCTCTCTGGAGCGGGCGAAGTCACGCGCTTCTTTAAGTATTTCGCGTGCAAGCTCAAGCTTCGTACGTGTCATCTTCCTGGTCGGAAAGAAAGTTACGTCGAAGTCGTAGTGATCGTCGAAGTTCGAGTACTCTCTTGGCAGATTTAGCGAATATATGGCATTCTCTTTCTCTATGGCCCCGGCAAAGCCGCCAGCCCCGCCGGAGACGGCCTCCCGGAGCTTCATCCTCGACTTTATGCCCGCGGCCCAGCTCACCAAGCGAAGCGAGTCCTTGAGGCCGCGCCGGGGCTTTTCTACAAGCCGCTCGTCAGGGCGCACGGCGTGGCGGGTCCTTACGAGGCGGCCCTCCGGGTTGAGTTCAAAGAGCCTGTTTCGTACCGGGTCTCCAAAGTCGTTATCGGCAAAAAACTGAAAGATAACGAGGTCGGGGCTGTACATGTCTGCTTCTTGCTTGAACTTTAAGAGCATTTGGTCCGGGCCGAAGCCTACGACACCGGCATTAATAACCTCTATCCCGGCAAACCGGGGGCGTAGCTCCTCTTCGAGCCTCCTTGGGAAGTTCTCCTGGCTGGGCGTGAAGCGGGCCTGGAGGTTCGAGTCACCGTAGATCATGACCCTTGGGCGGGCTCCCGCCCTGAGCTCTTCGCCGCGAAAGCCGTCGCTATTGGTGCGCCAGGTTATACGCGCGCCGCCGTTTAAGTCGGTGCGCGTAAATACCTTTTCGACATTCGGCTTGAGGTCTACTATGTAGTTGTCGTTGTGTTCGAAACCGGCCTCGATGGTGGCCTCGTCCACGCGCCTTTCGGGCGAGTAGAATCTTAAAATTATCTCGAACGAGAGGAGTAGGAGCAGGGTGATGCCGAAAACTATCGTTATGTCACGCGCTAGACGATTCATGAAACTCCCGGATCTAATTCATTTAGCCTTGAGCCAAGGCGGCTCCGGCCATTATAGAGCAACTCAAAGGCTCATTACAACCGTAATTACTCGTTGGGCGGTAACGGCCCGTCCCACGGGGCGGAGAAAATTCTTTCATTATTCGGGCTAGTTAGGTAATATTTTATATTTCAAAGAAGGCGTAGACTATGGTCGAAACAAATAACAGGGTCCTTTTCAAGAGGCATTATCCCGAGCTCGACCTTGTCAGGGCCGTCGCTATCACCATTGTGATGTTCGCGCACTTCGGCGAGCGCTTCGTCACACCTCCGGGGTTCTTGACAAAACTCATTGCCTGGGGCTGGAACGGCGTGGGGCTCTTTTTCGTGCTTAGCGGCTTTCTTATAGGTGGGCAGATATTGGAGGAGGCGCGCTCCGGTGAGTTCAGCCTGAAGAAGTTCTACTTCAAACGGCTTCTTAGGATCTTTCCGGCCTACTATTTCTCGCTCGTCGTGCTCGGCTTGCTCTTTTTTACCGGCCTTTCGGACGGCAACATAGCCGATACCGATTCCGTTTCGGTCTTCTTCAAGGACTTTTTCCTGCACCTCGTTTACCTGCAAAATTATTTCGTGAGCGTGCTTCAGCGGGACCTTTACTGGTCGCTAGCCGTGGAGGAGCAGTTTTATATACTCGCCCCTCTCTTGCTCGTCTTCCTTGCGGGCCGTTCGTGGCGCTTGACCGGCCTGTGGGTGGCGTTCTTGATAGCCGCCGGGCTTGCCGTAAGACACCTCGTGTACGGACCTGACATAGACTGGATGTATGGCGTAAGACTGCCCTTTCATACGCGTTTTGATTCGTTATTGTTCGGAGTGCTTAGCGCTTACTTATTCATAAAATACTTTAAGTTCTTCGGGGCCGGCGAAGATGGGGCTTCCAAGGCACGCCCGCTCGTGCTCGCCCTGCTCCTGGCCGGAGCCGTGGCAGGCATAGGGTGCATATTTCTATATGGCGCTCACAGTGGGGGGTACTTCAATACATGCTGGCAATTTACGGTTGGCGGACTGGGCTTTTCTTCGCTCATACTTTTTCTCATCTTTGCGCGGGCCGGGCGTTTTATCTATCCAAAAAAGTTCTTCTCCACGGTGGCCGGGTACAGCTATACTATGTATCTATATCATTATATCCTTGTCGTGCCGGTCGTAAAGGCTATGAAGGGTATCGTAACGGTATCGAGCCATGCCGAGTTTATCGTCTTGTTCGTTATATATTTCCTGATTGTACTGGCTGTCTCTGCCATGCTCAACCGGGTTGTGGAGCGCCCGTTCATGAACTACAGAAAAAAGGTGCTTTCGAAGTGGACCGAAGGGCGTTAGCAATCGCCTTGGTTTTTTTCTCGAAATGGGGTAAAATATAGAAAAAACTTTATCAAAGGGCTTTGTCCATACCTATGAAATATTTTCTATTTATAAGCGCGCTGCTTTTTTTTACGTTATCCGGCTCGGCCTTTGCCGTCGATCCCGATGTCATCGACACGACCGAAGGGGGCGGGGAGCTTGGCACGCACTACGCCTATAAACTCAATCATGAGGGAGAGACCGAGCTTACCAAGTTCTTTCTCGCGGGCCGTTCCAGCACGGGCCGCGTCATCATCGATCTATCCGAGTACGTCATAAGCGCTGATAATGTCATGAATATCGGCGATAACTTTGACGCGGAGGCCAATAGCTTTATCTATCACACCTCCTACGAGTTCGGTGACGAGCTTGGTTTCTTCATCTCAAGCTTTCGTTCGATGCAGCACCGTTTCGACCCAAAGGACAGGCCATCGTGGGCCGGCTGGGGAGACGGGCAGTATATCGGCACCATGAATGCCGTGCAGACGCGCTTTATCGTAAAGAGGGCTGTGCGCGGGCCGGACCCTTTAATGCTTGAGGCCGCCTATTCCATAATAGAACGCGGCCCGGAGAGGACGCCTGTCGGCTGTCTTAAGTTTCAGATACTTGCCGACCCCAAGAGCGCCTTCTGTCTCGGCCCTGCCGAGGTATCGATGCTTGAGGCCGCTCTTCGCGGCAAGTACGAGGAGGTAAATAAGGAGGTCTTTAAGTCCTTCGACCCTGAACTTGCGCGTCTTGAAAAGGAGTTCCGCGACGCAAAGAGCTCTAAAGAAAAATCCCGTATCTTTAAAAAGATAATAGAGACCAAAAAGAAGACCCCCGAACCTGCCGAAGGGCAGGAGGGCTCCTTCGATCCCGAGCTTGCGCGCCTTGAGCAGGCCTTCCGCACGGCAAAGAGCGCCAAGGAAAAATCCCGTATATTTAAACGTCTCGTAAACCTCCGCCGCATGAGGGGCTACTAGGCACACAGGTGTGCATTTATTTTCGCGGTTGTAGTTTTGCGGAATCGTCCTCTTCGTCGCCGCGCCGCGCAGTGCCCGAAGCCAACCGCACAGTGTGCGGTTGGCCAATTTCGCAGATAAAATTTCAAGAAACCTGATAGTCTCCTCTCCGCCTTTTGAATTGTTTTCTCTCCTGAAAATCTGCGTTACGCGCTACCAAGCCTACAAAATTAGATAAAGACCATTTAAAGAGTGTAGGTTGGGTAGAGCGCGGCTTTATCGCGCGAAAGCCAACAAGTACCGTTAAGTAATATGAACTCTTTCCCTTAATTGCGGCAATAAAAAAATCTATATAAACCCCATTATTTGATTTAAGTCATATTTCTTTCTTTGTGGCGGTAGTATTCTGTATATATGGCTACTAAAGACAAAACAGGCGAACTCGACAAAGATGGTCTCTACGATGAGGAGAACCTTCAGACCGTGCTTCAGATCGAGGTGACGAGCGGAGAGTTGCTCGACTACGGCGGGGCGTGGCTTCGTAAGCTCAAACGCGCCGGTTTCGATATGACCAAGGATATTATTAGAAGGCCCGGCGCGGGCGACGGTTTGGTAGTATTCGAGCAGGAGCTGTCAAAACACGGCAAGGGCGAGAGCTGTGATATCTGCGACAGATTTGACGAGTCTTAGGCAGCTCTTTAAGCCCATAATCAAAAATTAATAAAGGCTCCTTTTCTATTGAAAAGGGGCCTTTTTTTGACGTAATCAGCGAGTTTTGCTCTAATAACGGGACGGAAATGACTAGAACATCTTTTTTCAAGCTTTTTGACTTGACATGAGAGCCTCTTATGTTAGAATTTTTTAATAAATTCGACAGTCGCTTATATTTAATCCAAATCTTATATACGAGGTTCTTATGGCTAAGAAGTCTGCACGGATAAAAGAAACAGGTCTTCTTAGTAAACGCCTTTCCGGGTACTCCGAGGCGGCTGCTTCGACCCTTTCACTGGATAGCAAGAGCAGATCCGCAAGGCGTCTCGGTTATTCCGCCGCCGGGGCCGCTGCCGCGCTGGCCCTTACGTCGCTCGTTCCTAACGGTGCCGTTGCCGCGCCACAGACCTATACGCCTACTTCGCCCATAACAGTCACCTCAGGCTCTTCTTACAACCTTAATATTGATTCATGGGCTGCGGCCGACTTCAGATTCAGGGTCTTCTCGACTACCTCAAGCTATTATATAGCGAGGGTCTCTGGTATCAACTACTCTACCAACGTTATTGCCGGGACCGCCTCGCGCACCGGTCTCCCGAATAATATTTACGCAAGGCGTTTCTCAGCAAGCAATACCATCGTTCCAAGCTACTTTTCATCCACGACGGTCTCCTCGTACTCGACCTCCACCCGGCCCGCTACCGGGCGGTTGCTCGCATACAGTACGACCAGCACCAGCGGTGGCAGCTTCCGCGGCACGCGCGGATTTTTGGGCGTACAGTTCGAAAAGCTCGCGGCCAGTACCCATTACGGCTGGATAGATCTCGCGGTCAGCGCCGACGCCTCTACCATAACGATATATGCCTGGGGCTGGGACGACGGCCTCGGCGGGTCCCATATCCCAAACCTTGCGGCCACTCCCGAACCGGCCTCTTTGGCCCTTCTGGCGATGGGCGCGGGCGGTGTCGTTGCATGGCGTAAAAGGCGTAAAAAAGCTCCGGCGCGTAACTCCTAGAGAATGAGCCTTACTTAACTAAGTCCGCGAAAGAGACAGACGACTGTCTGCGTGGCGCAGAAGAAAGAACCGGCTATTTAACTTTGAATTAGTGTGGCTCCTCTTTTTTCTATTGGAAGTATGCTACTCTTTACACCTGATAGTTTATATTAAAGCCGTAAAACTGACCGATAAGAGTTGTAGTACGTCCTATTTGGCCAGTCGCGTTGCGCGTGACTGTCCGATTCTTTTACACTTTGTCATAGGCTGTCTATTCCTCTCTTCTAACCATTTGTTTTAGTTAGCTATTTTTTATCTAGTTTCTCTGGTGTTCAGATTTCGCCCCCTGTATTTAACTCCCCCCATTAAGTGCCTGTTTTTACTGGAAAAATATTTATCTCGCCTCCGCCTCATGTCGACTTGCTTTACAGTATTGATATCATTTTTTTCTCTTCTCCTTATTTTATGTAAATAAGTCAATAAAAATAGCACCTTAGCTTGTTGGTCCCTTTATTGCTTGTTTAATGTAGGAAGAATAAACCTCTCTGTCTTTATTTGAGATGAACGCGGGCTTATGATTGAACCTAAAGGAGTTAATTAAAAACTATGATGATCTCCAAAAAAGATAGAGCTAAAGTATCGCTAGAGAAGCGGCTTGAAGGTTATTCGGCTTCGTCCGTGGCGGCGCTAAGCCTTTCGGGTAAGAGAAAGAGTTCTTTTCTCGCATACAGCGCCGGGGCGCTTGCGCTGGCGGCCGGTGCGGTATCGCTTTCGGTCTCTCCTGCCTCTGCCGCTATCATCACGGGCGGCGCTACAGCGTCTGTTTCACTCTCCGGTACGGGCACCGTGACCATGACGATAGATATAGACGGCTCTTTCGGGTCGGACTTCTACTTCAAGGCCTATGGTGGCGGCAATCACAAGGCCTATGTTTCAGGGGTAGGCACCAACCTTATAGCGGGAGTATATACTGCTACATACAGCAAGACGGTGGCAGAGCGTTTTAGTTACAGCTCGTCTATCAGCGCGGCACAGTTTGCAACGACAGGTACGCTTCTGAAGGAAGGATGGTCTTCCACCGGTGCCGGTCAGTTCCCTCAGGTACGCGGTTTTATAGGCGTAAAGTTCGACCGCGGCGGCAATACACATTACGGTTGGGTTGATGTCTTTGCCTCGTCGAGTTCCATCAATGCATATGCGATAGTATACAAGTGGGCCTATGAGACTGTGCCAGACGCGCCCATAGGCGCGGGCCATCTCCCGGCGGCTACACCCGAACCGGCTTCTTTGGCGCTCCTTGCGATGGGCGCGGGCGGACTGATGGCCTGGAGGAGGAGACGTAAGAAGGCACAGGCAAATAATGCCTGAACCCTCTGATTAACCCTTTAAGTACTTTAGCAAATAAGCTATAATGGCGCATTACTTTTGTGATGCGCCATTTTTTTATTTTAAGGAAAAGAGATGCCAAAGAGAATAGCTAAAAGGGTGCTCGTTATCGGCTGGGACGCGGCCGACTGGAAGGCGATAAACCCGCTGATAGATCAGGGCAAGATGCCCGCGCTCGAAAGGTTCATTAACGAAGGGGTCATGGGCAACCTGGCAACGCTCCAGCCCATGCTCTCTCCCATGTTATGGACTTCGATAGCCACCGGTGTTCGTCCCTATCGCCATGGCATACACGGCTTTACCGAGCCCGATCCGCATACCGGAGGCATCCGTCCCATCACGACCGCTTCGCGTAGCGTCAAGGCTATCTGGAATATACTTAACCAAAACGGCATGAAGTCGAACGTCATAGGCTGGTGGCCCTCGCATCCGGCCGAGCCGATCAACGGCGTTATGGTCTCCAATAGATACCAGCGCGCCGGTGCGCCGATTGACAAACCCTGGCCCGTAATGCCCGGCACCATACACCCCGAGCGCCTAATCGAAGATATAGCCAAGTTGCGCGTACATCCCGGCGAGCTTGAGGCCGAACAGATACTGCCCTTCGTGCCCAAGGCCGCTGATATTGATCAGGATAAGGACAAGCGGCTTGAGTCGGTCGCCAAGATCATAGCCGATTGCTCCTCCATACACGCCTGCGCAACGGCCTGTATACAGCTCGAAGAGTGGGACTTTATGGGTGTTTACTACGACGCCATAGATCACTTCGGCCATGGTTTTATGAAGTACCATCCTCCTAAACAGGACCATGTCTCGCAGAAGGATTTTGACCTCTATAGCGAGGTCGTCGAGTCCGGTTACCGCTTCCACGATATGATGCTCGGTACGCTTATGCATCTGGCAGGGGACGATACGACGATTATTATCGTATCTGATCACGGCTTCTATCCCGATAATATGCGCCCCAAGCAGATCCCTCTCGAACCGGCCGGACCTGCTGCGGAACACAGCCCATACGGCATCGTAGCCATGAGGGGGCCGGGCATAAAGAAGGACGAGCTTATATACGGCTCGACACTGCTTGATATCACGCCTACAATCCTGACCTTATTCGGCCTGCCGGTCGGTGAGGATATGCAGGGCAAACCGCTCGTACAGGCCTTTGCCGAAAAGCCGGAGATAACGACCATACCGAGCTGGAACGATGTCGAAGGCGACGACGGCGCGCACCCGCCCGACGCCCAGATGGACCCGGTCGAGGCCGCTGAAGCCGTAAAACAGCTCGTCGCCCTCGGTTATATCGAAGATCCGGGACAGGATAAGGACGAGGCCGTAAGGCAGACGGTGCGCGAGCTTCGTTATAACCTTGCGCAGGACTATATAGACGATAACCGTAACGGCGAGGCTTTGCCGATACTTTTGGAACTCTGGAACGACTGGCCCGAGGAGCTTCGCTTCGCCAACAGGCTTGCGAGTTGTTACTATTCGCTCGGCCTTAATACCGAGTGTCGTAAGACTATAGAAGAGCTATTAAAGACGCAAAAACGGCTCGCCATAGAGTCGAGAAAGACCCTGAAGAAGGACTTTCTTCCGAAGCTTAAACTCATACGCGAGGCGGCAAAGGCAAAGAGAGAGGCCGCGGAAGCCAAAAAGAAGGCCGACGAAGGCAAGAGCAAGGAAGAGATTGAACTAGAGAAGACGATGGCTGATGCGAAGTCCGATATCGCCGACGCCGTAAAGGCCGCCTTGCCTGTAAATATCGATGGTGACGAATCGATACCGGCTGTCGAACCGGCTCCGCCCGCGCAGCCGGATGTAGAGAATGTAGACGACGCGCCTGATGAAATAGAAGAACTCATCAAAGAATCCGAAGATGTCGCAGAGGCCGTAGTAGAAAGGGAGGAAGGAGAGCCTGTACCGGAAGGGCAGGAAGACGACTCTATCCCGAAATTCACCCCCAAGGAGCAGCGCGACCTGAGGCGCCTGCGCGCCCTGGCCAATCCGCCGCGTTACGGCTCCGACTACTTGCTGGGTTTTGTCATGATGGCGGAGCGCAGGTACGAGAGCGCGCTCGAACACCTGAAACGCGCTGAAAAGGCCAGACCGCGCCTGCCCTATCTTCATAACCAGCTCGGACATAACTTCCTTCGTCTGAAAAAACCGAAGAATGCGGAAAGATCATTTAAAAAGGCTATAAAGATAGACCCGGAAAATGCGCAGTCATATCTGGGGCTTGCCATGAGCCAGCTCGCTAAACGTGAGAATATGAAGGCCGCCGACAGCGCCCTGACCGCCGTGGGCTTACTCTATAGCTTTCCTCGCGCCCATTATTATCTCGGTATCGCCCTGCACCGTATCGGCAAGGTAGATAAGGCTATCGAGGCCCTTAAGGTCGCCATCTCGCAGAACCCGAACTTTGAGGAGGCCCATAAGCGGCTCGCCTATATATATAAATACCGTCTAAAGAATACCGAACTCGCCGCCGACCATAAGGATATGGTAAGGGAGATACGCGACCTGCGCCGCGACCAGCGTAAGGAGGCCAAGGTGCGCGTCCGAGAGGCCCGCGCCCGCGCCCGCGAAGCGGCAAAGAAGCTCAAGGCCCAAAAGGTTGAGAAGGCGGCAGCGGAGCCTGAAGAAGATAATGAGCTTACAGAGGGCGCAGCGGAGACGCCGAATAAGGGCGTGCGTATGGTTACGCCAATAGGCGACGACTTTATAACTATCGTCACCGGCCTTCCTCGTTCCGGCACTTCGATGATGATGCAGATGTTGGACGCAGGCGGTCTGGAGTGCCTGACAGACCACGAGCGCAAGGCCGACGAGGACAACCCCAAGGGTTACTTTGAATTCGAACGCGCCAAGAAGTTGAGGACCGACCCCATGTGGCTGCCCGAGGCGCAGGGCAAGGCCGTAAAGATCGTCGCGCCGCTCCTGCCTTACCTTCGCGGCGGTTTCGAATACCGTATAATATTTATGGAGCGTCCGATGGACGAGATAATGGCCTCCCAGCGCACCATGCTCGAACGCATGGAAAAGGACGGCGCGGCCCTGACCGAGGCCCGTCTGCGCTCCACATTCGAACAACAGCTAAGGCAGGTGGACGGCCTTTTGAAGAACCGCAAGATAAAGCTACTGAGGGTCCCCTACCACGCCGCCCTCGAAGAGCCGACAAAGGTAGCCGAAGATCTCCGCGCCTTCATCGGCAAAGAGCTAAATCCCGAAAAGATGTCGGCTACGGTCGATAAGAGCTTGTATCGGCATAGGAAGTAGGGGGGTAAAAAGATCTCTATTTATGAGATCTTTTTGAGAGAGTAAGAGCCTTACTTGGGGCTTCTCTCATTTCAATCGTTATTTTGCAGTTTTCCACTTTCTTGACCTTTAGCAGGAAATTTCTATCCTTAAAGAGAATACCGGACTCGTCATCCTTATTAATGATGAGCTTCGCATGTCCTGAGTAACCGGTTTCTGTTTTTCTTCGAACAGTGATAACGGCGTATGAGAGTCCGATATGTGTCGATGCCAAGCCAACCTGTAGTGAGTTATCGGAAAGAATATCCTTCCATGGCCTACCTTTGCATCCACCAGTGTCATCCGTCCTGTAGAGTGTGCCGACCCTGTTTATGAGTATTGGCGCAGTCTCGTCGTGTACTTCCGCTACAGATACTTTTTCACTCCATCCTACGGCTGGGGTAAGTGCGAGTAAGAGTAGGGTAAATGAAAAAAAAATGCCCGTATTTTTTAATTAACTGTATTAATGAATGATCTCTCTTCATCGTTTTCTCCATATAAGATATGTTGTATTGCTCTGTGAGTTTAGAGCTCTATTCGTAACCTTACTCATATTAGTTGCGAACTCTAGTATTGTCAATAGCTATTATAGTGCGGTTTCTTAGCCGGTTCAGGTTTGTAACCTGAACCGGAACCCTAAAAAGAACGTATCCTCAACTGAAACCTGTAGAGCATAGGAGCAAAAGGCAGAATGTTGGGTTTTGCTTTGCTCTACCCAACCTACGAGGGGCCTTCGCCGAGGCCTTTTTTCTGTCACCCAAAGCTCCTCTCCCATTTCCCACTTTCCCACAAAATAGTGTATAATAGACCCATGAAAAGTTCTTATCGAGATAGCCGCCTTTTGCGTGCTCTCCGCTAATGACGGCTCCACCTGAAAAAGGGCGCGCCGGCCCGGCGCTCTGAAGGTCGCGCTTATACTCTGTGCGCTGATTCTGATTACCGTCGTCGCAATCCTCGTCGTTGCGAAGTTATATATCTTTCGTACCGAGTTCAGGTCGGTCGCGCTCAGTCTTAAGGAAGAGGGCGCTCTCGTGATGAAGCTTGCGCGTATCGGCGTGCATATAGAGAGTACCGTTAAGGAGCCGCAGGTTAAGAGCTCTGCGAACTCTAATGGGGCTGAGGAGTTCGACTCGGAGGGCAGGCTCAAACCTGAAAAATATAACGAAGACAGCCCGCGTGAGATAATCTTTACCGAGCGCGAACTGAACGGCCTCATAAGCCGCAACTCGGAGCTTGCCAAAAAGGTCGCAATAGACCTGTCAGATGACCTAGTGAGCGCGAAGATACTAACAAAGATTCCAGAAGACTTTCCGATCATGCCGGGCGAGACGGTGCGCCTTCGCGCCGGGCTTGAGTTATTATACGAAGATGGCCGCCCGGTGGTCGCGCTCGCAGGTGTGAGTGTAATGGGCGTGCCGCTCCCCAATAGCTGGACAGGCGGCATCAAGAATGTCGATCTGATAAGAGAGTACGGCGGCAGGCGCGGCCTATGGAAGTCCTTTGCCGACGGCGTAGACGAGATAGAGGTGCGCGAGGGTCTCTTGCGTCTAAAGCTTAAGGAGTAGGGAGGCTTAAGCCAACCTTATTCGACGATCTCTATCTCAATCGCTTCAGAGCGGACCGTTCCGGTCCGGAGTCCGTTTAAGTCGTAGTTTGAGAGCCCAAGCTCCTTCCATATGTCGAGACCGTTGTACTTACCCCCTATTACATACATGCCGGGTTCGCCCAGAAGGCGCTCATGAAGCGGTACGGTCTGTGTACAGGCTCCAAGGGCGAGTAAGAGCGGCAGCATGACTGGGACAATTAAGAATTTTCTATTTGAAGACATTTAAGCCTCCGGGTTGTCGTTTGTAAAGATTTTGTAAACTATATCACAAGATGGGCCTTTTGGGTAGATGCCTACTATAATCTATCGTCCTAATTGAATGCTGAGATCTTTTGCTTTGATCTCTTCTATAGATTGAAGCTACATATATCTTTATGTTACTCTAGGTATGAAGAAGAGCCGTCCGGTAGGCAGTAGCAGGGCATAGAGGCCCATGTAATATGAACTAATTTTGAAAGGCAAAAAAAACTTATGCTTCGTTCGATAAAGTCTTTTTACGATAAGAAGATAGCGCTATCAAAACCGGAGACGGGTATTACCGATAAGAAGGCGACCGACCATGCGTTAAGGCTCGCTACCGCCGCGCTCTTGATAGAGATAACGAGGGCCGATAGCGAGGTTAAGGCGGTCGAGTTGGAGGCCGTGGCCCGCGCTCTCGATAAAAAGTTCGAGCTTGCGCCGCAAGAGACTGCGGAGCTGATAGAGCTTGCCACCGAGGAGGCAGACGGCGCGGTATCTTTTTACGAGTTTACGAGCCTGATAAATAAAGGTTTTTCCTACGAACGTAAAAGATTGATAATCTCGCTCCTATGGCAGGTCGTCTTTTCCGACGAGTATATGGAGAAACACGAGGAACACTACGTGCGCAAGATCGCCGAGCTGCTGCACGTCTCACATCGCGACTTTATTGAGACAAGGGAAGAGGCGCGTCCAAACTTTTGACCTTTTTGTGAGCTTTGCATGCGCTATGCTTTCACATAGAGAGACCGTCCGACTTCATGTTATTATTAAACAAGTAACTACCTCACCATCCACTTGATTTCCTCGACATTTCTCTCTCCGGGCCGGAGATTTTTTCTTATCCCACAAAAGACCGGAGATCTCTAATTGCGTAAGTTTTCAGTCCTGACTCTACTGCTCTTTCTCCTCCTCCTGATCTTTAATCTCTACGCAAGAAGTCTGTCGGAGAGATGTCTGGCGACAGTAGCAGGGATGACTCCGTTCGTTCCACCAAGTGGCTCGGACGTCTCGCGCCTGATTTTACCCTCGACCTGATCGACGAAAGCAGATTTATCCTCTCTGAGAATATCGGTAAGAAGCCGATTCTTATAAACTTCTTTGCGACCTGGTGCGGTACGTGCAAGGCAGAAATGCCCGACCCTGTCGCCTTTCATGAAGAACACGCGGACGAACCATTTATCATGCTCGGCATCGATGGCGACGAGGACAGGGAGGTCGTTAGTAAATTTGTAAAGAAGTATAAGGTTAAATATCCGGTCGGCATAGATAAGGACCGCGATCTCATGTCACTCTATGCGGCTAATGCCTTTCTGACTACGGTCTTTATCGGCGCCGACGGCAGGGTAAAGTTCTATAAGGTCGACATGAAGGAACTTTATCAGCGAGGATAGAGAGACCTATAGTGTTGAGTTTGATAACTGTCAGGGGCTGCCGGACTATTTCAATTTAGAGATAGTGCGCGACGGTGAGAGCAGCGGGCCTCTAAGGGGGGAGATACCAGCCGCGAGGTTGAGCGATTTTGTCGCCTTTGTAGGGGGGCCGGTGCGACTGTCAGAAGTTGTTCTTTTAAGAAGAGCACCCTGGAAGACTCTTTTGTCAACCTTATAAACCGGGAAGGGGGCGGATGATGGAGCTTGTTCTTCTCAATATGAAGAGCACATTTACCTTTCTCAGGCGTAACCGGCTCTTTTTAGCGGCTTTTGTCTTGATGATCATCTTTTGCGGCCTCTATTTTCGTGCCACTCTTGCCGGCCTGACAGCGGGTAATGAATTCAAGGCTATTTTGCAAAGCTTTCATATGCTCTGCGACATGGTCTCCCTGCTTGGAGCTATTATGATAGTCTCTATCCTTTATCATCATATATCGGCAAGGTCGTTAAAGATGGTATTTACCCGCCCGTGTAAGCCCGAGACGTGGTTAGCTTCGGCACTTTTTACCGTATTTGCAGCTCTATTGGCGCTGCATATTCTGCTCTTTCTGGTTATTATGATACCTTTTGCCCACTATGGCATAACGATGCCGTGGGCTATGGTTTATGCACTTATATATAATTTCTTTACCGCGGTGCTATTTATCTCTGTCGTGTCGATCTTCGCTTCGTTGCTTCATCCGGTGATGGTGCTGATCGCTTTTACTCTATTTAACGAAGAGACACTTTACGGAATCAAGAGCCTTTTTACCGATGTGCTCGGTGTGAAGCTGGCAGCCGATTCGCTGATAACTAGACTTATAGATCTTATATATTATATTCTTCCGACATATACTCTCTTTCATAGCGAAATGGCTGCTTTTATGAACTCTATGGACTTTTACGACCTTTCCTTCGGATATTTCTTCTTTTCCATCATATACTCTCTAACTGCGGCGTTATTCTTTTTTATGCTGGCGGCGATCTTGCTCAGGCGCAGGCGCATTACCTGTTAGCGTTTCTTACCGCCATGCGCCATTCGGATTGATAAAATTGCAAAACTATCGTATAGTTAAAAGAAATAAATTCTGGGAGATTTCCTATATGACAGGACTTGTACGCGGTGTCGGCGACCTTCTTGCCGGGGCGCGGACGATCATTAAGACACCTAAGCTGTGGCCTTACGCGCTGGTGCCGCTTATTATAAATATAGTCGTTTATATCGCCGTCATCGGTATGGGGATATACTTTTTTAGCGATATTATGGGCTATTATCTGCCGGATGGCGAGGGCTGGTATTATAGCCTGCTTCGTTACCTGCTCTGGGTCGTCCTGGCCGTAGTTATTGTTATTGGGACCTTTTTTACATTCTTTTCCGTGGCCTGTGTTATCTCGTCCCCCTTTAATGAACTCTTGAGCGCGCGTTACGAAGAGCTGCTGACGGGGCAGAGGCCGGACGAGGGGCTCTCGATAGTCGCAAGCCTCGCGGCGGAGATAAAACGGCTTATCGTCTATATAATTGCCGCCGCCATACTGCTTATTATTACAATCGCCTTGTCGTTCGTGCCGGGACTTAACTTGATCATTCCCATCCTCTGGGCGCTCTTTTCCGGCTTTGTGGCGGCCTTTGAATTCTTGAGTTATCCTCTTGAAAGGAAAGGATTAAGTTTCGGCCAGAAGATGGTGTTTTTAAAGGCTAATTTATCCAGAAGTGAAGGCTTTGGTATCGGTATTTATTTCGCCTTATTCGTGCCGGTTCTGAACTTTATGGTCATCCCCGCGGCGGTGATCGGCGCGACCAGTATCGTGGTATTACACGACAGGCAGTCGCCTGCTTCCTTTCGCTCAGAGAACTCTTAGGTGTCGCTTGCTTTCTCGTCCGCATTCTTGATTTAAAGTGTAATGATAAAACTCTCGTCGCGGATGAGGACTTATCAAGCATCCAGACACTCCTTCCGCGAAACTGGTTGCACGCACTGTGTGCCGTGAAATTAAAGCACACCTGTGTGCCCTTGCCGGTTCAAGGTTGCAGCTTGAACCGAAATCCTAAAACCCTCGTCGCGAACGATAATTGAGCAAGCATCTGAGAACTGTTTCCGCGAAATAAGAGCACACTTGTGTGCCGCGAAATAAGAGCACACATTGTGTGCCTATAGTACGCAGATCTCTTTTATTAGGCATGCCTCGCATTTCTTTACGTCATAACTCGTAGTGCATTTTTCCAAAATACCCAGACGGCAGAGCGCGAAGTCGTACTTTACCGGGTCCGAGGGAGAGAGGGCGTGTAGCTCTGCGGTGATCTCTTCGGCCATCTTCCAATCCGGAGATCTTCTCGTCGTTAGGCCGATATTACGTGAGAGGCGCGCTATATGGGTGTCGAGCGGTATGATTAGCTTAGCCGGGTCCACCCCCTTCCATAAGCCGAAGTCTAGCGTGTCGCCACGGCGTATCATCCATCTTAGATATAGATTCAGGCGTTTACAGGCGCTTCCGCTTGCAGGCGATGGGAAGAAATACCTGATGCCGGCCTTCTTTGGTAACGGGCCGTCGCCGTATATGGACGAAAGGTTAAGCGCAAGCGCTCTCTCGCAGAAAGAGGCCAGAGGTAGCCTGATCGTCTCGTCGTCTTTGTGATAGCCTTTTAAGAAAAAAGCGCCTATGGAGCCGGAATCCTCTATCATCTTCCCGGCGATTAGAAATAGGGCCGCGACGTCGTCGCCGGTATTGAAGCGATGCCTGAAACCGTCAAATAGGGCCTTGTCACGTAGCGGGTCGAAGGATATGGTAAAGTCGTAAGGGTGCCATTCGATCAGGTCAAGAATGCGCGTAATCGACTTTCGTATGCCGGCAACCCTGCCGTAAGCGAGAGACGAGGCCAGAAGGCCGGTTATTTCGATATCTTCCGGTCGCTTGAACTTATGCAGAAACTCCAGCGGGTCTGGCGAGAGATAGTTGAGGTCAAAGGTCTCGTAGAGGGCGTCGAGCCTCTCCCCTAATGCCTTTCTGCGTTCTTTAGCGATCTTTCTCATAGAGCCAATCTATCACCTGAGAGGGCTTTTTGTAAAGTGTTGACTAATACGCTGAATGAGAAGGACAAAAATCCTTATATCTGTTATAATAATATTTGTTTAACTCAACATGAGGAGCCAGCTTATGAGCGTACAATGGGAAGAGAAGTACGAGTCGGGTATTGACTGGGCCGACCGCCAGCACAGGGAGCTTGTCGATTACGTTGCTAGCCTGGTGCGCGCGATGGAGCAGGGCGAGGGCGGCGTTGAGACGATAAAGATTATAAAGTTCCTGCTCGGTTACGTTGTGACTCACTTTGGTGACGAAGAGACTGCCATGGATGAGAACTCTTATCCCGGCATAGCAGCGCATAAAGAAGAGCATCTGAACTTTAAGCAGATGCTTACTACCTTCAAGGTAGAGCTTGACACGAGTGGGGCGAGCCACCACCTTACCTTCAAGGCCAGAAAGGCCCTGGTCGAGTGGCTTTCCTCGCATATAGCGGGTACGGATCGTGAGTTGGCCCTCTTTCTTAAAGAAAAAGCTTTTAAGCAGGAGCATCTTCACTAAAGTCCGGCTTCTTTCTTAATACGCTTTACTCTAACCCTTCTATTGATAAAATGTCCTAAAGGCAAATATTAAGAAGAAGGGTCTGTTATCTCATAGTTAAGTCTATATAGGTCCAATCACTTGCCAGCTGGAGCCGATATGAATGTAGAGTGGGGCGAGAAGTTTAAAACAGGAATAGGCTGGCTTGACGCCCAACATAGCGAGCTTATCGAGGCCTTCTCTCGCCTGGTTGCCGCTATGGATGCCGGTGAGGGCGGTGTCGAGACGATAAAGATCATAAAGTTTCTCGAACGCTACGTCGTTTATCATTTCGCAAGCGAAGAGCGCGCCATGCAAGAAACGTTATACCCCGGCACGGTAGAGCACAAGGCCTTGCACCTTACCTTTAGAAATATGATCATGTCCTTCAAACGCGATCTCGACGCCCGTGGCGCAAGTTACTACCTAACCATACAGGCCAGAAACGCCCTGGTCGAATGGTTGTCGATCCATATCTGCGGAGAGGACAAAAAACTCTCTAAATATCTTATAGAAAAGGGTTATAGCGATACGCCACCGCCGGAGTAGGGGGCGTTGTGTCTTTGGAACGTCTCATGAGATGCTTCACTTCTGATAGCCTCCGAGACGATGCAGGTCCCCTTTCAGTTCTTTTCTTGCAATTTTTACTTTGCAAAAAAGACTTCCTTAATCCTTAAGGAAGTTTCTTAGAGAAAAACTCCATTTACAAATGCTCAAACCACAGGTTGTCATAATTTCCTGAACGCGTTCGGCCACAATCCGATAATCCTTGACTTTTCATATCGATTCGCGCTACAAGATATGTTGAATTGGATAACTGTGCTTAGGGCTCATTTATCATAAAACGTAAAGGAAACGGAGTTTTACGTGTTTAAGAAGATACTTATAGCCAATAGGGGAGAGATAGCCACGCGTATTATCAGGGCGTGTAAGGAGCTAGGCATCCCCTCTGTGGCGATATACTCGGAAGAGGACTCGAACGCCCTCTATGTCAAGAAGGCCGACGAGGCCTATATGGTCGGGCCGGGGCCTATTGAAGGATATATGAATATCCACCGGATTGTCGATCTCGCCATGAAGATAGGCGTTGACGCGATACATCCCGGTTACGGCTTCTTATCCGAAAAGGTACGCTTTCCGCTTCTTTGCGAGAAGAAGGGCATTACATTCATCGGCCCTTCGGCCCAGTCTATAATGGAGATGGGCGATAAGGTCAAGGCGCGTAAGCTGATGATGAAGGCCGGAGTGCCTGTCGTGCCGGGCACCGAAGACCCGGTCGACACGGTCGAAGACGCACTTATGTGGGCCGAAAAGATCGGCTATCCCATCATGGTCAAGGCCGCCGGAGGCGGCGGGGGCAGGGGGCTTCGCATGGCCGAAGACGCCAAGGCCCTGAAGGGCGCATATGAGACCGCAAAGAGCGAGACCAAGGCCGCTTTCGGCTCGTCAGACGTATTTTTGGAAAAATATCTTGTAAGGCCGCACCATATAGAGTTTCAGATCCTTGCCGATAAACACGGCAATATCATACATCTCGGCGACCGCGACTGCTCCATACAGCGCCGCCACCAGAAGCTTGTAGAGATAGCGCCTTCGTTGATACTCGACGATAAACTTAAGGATACCATGGGCAAGGCCGCTATAAAGGCTGCCAAGGCCGCTAACTATACCAACGCCGGCACCATAGAGTTTCTCGTTGACGACGACCGTAATTTTTACTTCCTTGAGATGAATACAAGGATTCAGGTCGAGCACCCGGTAACCGAGCAGGTCACGGGTATAGACCTTATTAAGAAACAGATAGAGGTCGCAGCCGGTAAGGTGCTTGATATAAAGCAAAAAGATGTCAAGCTTCAGGGTTTTTCAATCGAGTGCCGTATCTGTTCAGAAGATCCGAAGAATAATTTTATGCCCAACTCGGGGCGCGTTACGGCCTATTATTCGCCCGGCGGTATAGGGGTGCGTATTGACGGTTCTATCTATAAAGACTATGTAATCCCGGACTGCTACGACTCGCTTATCGTAAAGCTGATCGTACACGGCTCTACATGGGAAGAGGCCGTGGCCCGTATGAAGCGCTCGCTCGACGAGTTCGTAATAAGAGGCGTAAAGACGACCATCCCGTTCCATCAGCGCATAATGAGCGACGAGGATTTCAAGAATGGCGACTTTGATACCGGTTATATAGACCGCAAGCCCGAGCTTATGGATTACTACGAGTACGGAGAACGCACCGACCTGGTTGCGGCCGTATCGGCGGCGATTGCGGCGCACTACGGCTTTTAACCACCTGCGGTGGAGCAATGATCCCAAAGTAATTTTAAGTGAGGGTCGAGTTAGAATCTTCGCTCGAACCTTTAGGCAATAAAGGATTTTAATAAAGACATTATTAGTAAAGCAATGGAGCTTAATATGACGGAAAAAAATCTGAGAAGCGTAAAAGATACTGTATTAACGGGAAAGACCTATCTCACAGATACCGTGCTTCGGGACGCGCACCAGTCGCTTCTGGCGACGAGGATGAGGACCGACGATATGCTTGAGATAGCATCGGATCTCGACCGGGTTGGTTACTGGTCGCTTGAGGTATGGGGCGGGGCGACATTCGATTCGTGTCTGCGCTTTCTTAAGGAAGACCCGTGGGAGAGGCTCAAGGCGCTACGCGAGGCCATCCCGAATACACGCCTTCAGATGCTGCTTCGCGGTCAGAACTTAGTTGGTTACCGCCACTATGCCGACGACGTGGTAAAGAAGTTTGTCGAACGCTCCGCGCGTAACGGCATCGATGTCTTTCGTATCTTCGACGCCTTAAACGACACGCGCAATATGGAGGTTTCAATACGCGCCGCCAAAGAGGCCCGCGCCATAGTAGAGGCATGTATCTGTTATACTACCAGCCCTTTTCATACACACGAGGGTTTTGTCGAGATGGCCCTGAAGCTTCGCGATCTGGGCGCCGATACAATATGTATAAAAGATATGGCCGGCCTGCTTACGCCCCCGGCTTCGTTCGACCTTGTAACGAAACTGAGGAAGAATATAGACCTTCCTATCCATATTCACTCTCACGACTCTTCGGGGCTCGCCGCGATGAGTTACTTTAAGGGCATAGAGGCCGGAGCTAATATTATTGATACGGCAATATCTTCGATGTCCACAGGCACGGCCCAGCCGCCGACCGAGACGCTCATTACCGCCCTGAAGGGCACGCCTCATGAGACAGGGCTGGACCTCGACCTGATATCGGATATCGCCGACCGCGTGCATGTCATTCGTAAAAAATATAAAAAGTTCGAGAGCGAATATACCGGCGTAAATACAAAGACGCTTGTTGTGCAGATTCCGGGCGGCATGATTTCTAATCTTGCCAACCAACTCAGGGAACAGGGCGCGCTCGACAAGATGCGCGACGTCTTTGACGAGATACCGCGCGTTAGAAAAGATATGGGTTATCCGCCGCTCGTCACCCCGTCGAGCCAGGTCGTCGGCACCCAGGCGACACTAAACGTCTTGATGGGCGAACGTTATAAGGTCATAACTACCGAGACGCGTAATTACTTTAAAGGGTTATACGGAAAGGCTCCGGGCGAGGTCGATGAAGAGGCGCGTAAGATCGCCATCGGCGACGAGAAGCCGATCACCTGTCGCCCCGCCGATCTCTTGGAGCCGGAACTTGACGCGATAGGAAGAAAGAACGACCCAAATATAAAGACTACTGAAGATATGCTCTCATACGCCCTCTTTCCTGTCGTTGCTATGGAGTATTTCGAGCAGCGCGAGTCGGGCACGCTTGAGCCGGAGTCGCTTGAGATGGACGCAGAGGCCAGTGGCGTAATCACCCCTGAACATCACGCGCCGCATCTTGCGCCGAGCGAGTTTAATATCACCGTGCACGGCGAGACCTTTCATATAAAGGTAGCCGGAGCGGGCCACCGCGTAGCCGGAAAGCGTCCCTTCTTCCTCAAGGTAGACGGCCGCCTCGAAGAGCTTACCATAGAGTCGCTTACCGAGGTGATACCATCGACAGCCGGACAGATTGAGGCTGAGTCGACCCCGCAGTCGAGCCGTCCCAAGGCCAAGGGCGAGGGCGACGTCACCACCCCCGTACCGGGCAAGGTAACCTCTATAAAAGTAGCCGAAGGCGACGCGGTAGAAGAGGGCGACACCTGCCTCATAGTCGAAGCCATGAAGATGGAGAACGAAGTCCACACCCCCATCACCGGCACTGTAAAAGAGATACTAGTAAAGGTCGGCGACGCGGTAAACCCCGACGAGACACTGGTAGTGGTCGAACCTGCGTAGCGGGCGGCGTTAGAACGATATACTCTTTAAATAGAACGCCGCCGGAGGAACTCTCCGGCGGCGTTTCTTGTTTCTTTTATTATTAGAGATAAAGGAGTACGCCACCGTGCGTAGAACATTTCTTATATCAAGAGAAAATATGAAGTCTGTTCCCGTTACTATGGGGCTGATCGACTCGTTTAAAAAGTCCATGCAGGCCGAGGTAAACTAGAGTCTCCTCATGAAACAACCTCTCTCCAAAATCCTAGTAACTCTCATCCTCCCCCTCCTGCTCTTCTCCTGCGCCGGTTTGCAGTTGAAGGTCGCGGCGGTGGAGCGTCATCAGCTTGGGGACGAGGCGCGGGCTATGGGGTGGTATGTCTCTGCGATCAAACATTACGAAGAGGCCATCGTCATCTACGAAGAGATCGGCAGCCCGGACGATATCGCTGCCAACTATAATAATATCGGCCTCTCCTACGAATATATGAAACGCTTTGACGAGGCGCTTCATTATCATAATATGGCGCTCGCCCTTATACGCGAACACGGCAAGCAGGAGAATATCGCCGCCTCCTTAAATAATATCGGAGAGGTCTACCGTAACCGCGGCAATCTTGAAAAGTCGCTGCCATATTACTACGACGCCCTTGAGATACTTCGAAAGATTGATAATACCGAGGCGCTTGCGATCACCCTCAATAACCTGGGCCTCGTCTACGACGCGCTCGGCGAGTATGTAAAGGCCCTGCGTTATCACGGCGAGGCGCTTGAGCTTACGCGCAAACTTAATATAAGGGAAAACCTCGGCGCTAGCCTGAATAATATCGGCGCGGTATATGATTCGGTTGGCAACTATCAAGAGGCTCTGAAGTACTATGAAGAGTCTTTGGAGATTTCACGCGAGGTTGGTACTCCGCGAGAGGTGGCGCACGGCCTGAATAATATAGGCTCTATATACGACGCGCTCGGCGACTATGCGCGTGCTGTTGAAAGTTATGAAGAGGCGATCATCGTAGCCAGGGCGATAGAAGAGCCGAAGATAGAATCGGCCTGTCTGATAAATATGGGCGAGGCCTATAGAAAACTCGGCCAGTATGCAAAGGCCCTTCGCTACTACGAAGAGGCGCTTGTCCTATTCGAGCGGCTTGAGATGCACGGTTACGCCGCAGCAACAAGGCAGGCCATGGAGTCGGCCCGCAGGTCGCGCTCGCTAATCAAGATAAGATAAAAACTTGTCATTTTGAGCGTAGCGAAAACTCTAGGGCACGATTGAGATAAGAAAATTCTAATAATGTAAGTTGAGTAGTGTCTGGCAAATCCGCGCGAGAACTAAGAGCACTCTAAACTACCTGTCAAGTCGCAACCAACTAAAGACGCGGGCGACAGATTAGTGCTTCATAAAGAATTCGCTCCGCGAGATAAAAACCACACCTGTGTGGGCGAGATAAAAGCCACACCTCTGTGGTTAAGCGCGTTCCCTGATTGAGCGCATTACCTCTTCCTGCACCAGGTCCCACAGACAGTCGTATGTTTCTTTCGCGCGGTAAGTTCTTAGTAGCCCGGCTTTCTTGTCCGCGTTACAGCGTTACTTGATCACGCTCGCTCCCGGATCGATCTCATTACCTCTTCCTGCACCAGGTCCCATACTTCTCTCTTTAATTCCAGAAAACGTTCCGAGATCTGCACCTCCATCTTTCGCGGATGAGGCAGATCATTTTTGTATACGGCCTTGACGCGGCCCGGTCGCGCGCTCATGACGACTACACGGTCGCTAAGCAAGAGGGCCTCGTCTATTGAGTGTGTGATGAATAGGACTGTCTTGCCTGTGTCGCGCTGGATGCGTACGAGTTCTTCTTGCATGAGCTGGCGCGTCATGGCGTCGAGCGCGGCGAATGGCTCGTCGCAGAGCAGCACGTCCGGCTCGTTTGCAAGGGCGCGCGATAGGGCGACGCGCTGTTGCATGCCGCCCGATAGCTCGCCCGGATAGGCATCTTCAAAACCTTTTAGGCCGACCTTCTCTATCCAGAGGCGAGCCGCCGCGTGGCGTTCTTTTTTAGATATATATTTGAGGCGAGGGCCGAACGAGACATTATCGAGTACCGTCATCCACGGCATAAGCGCGTAGTTTTGAAATATGATACCGCAACGTGGTTCGACACTCTTTATGATATCTCCGTCGAGAGAGATCGAACCGCCTGTCGGTTGGACGAACCCGGCGAGCATATTTAATAACGTGGACTTTCCGCAACCCGCCGCGCCGACGATGCAGACAAACTCTCCGCGCTCGATGTCGAGTGAAAAGTCGCTGACCGCCTCGACACGGCCTTTTCGCGTTTCAAATGTCATGGAGACATTTTGTATTTTGATAAGAGTTTCCGTCACCTGTGGACTCCATGTTTTTGCCACGGAAGCAGGGCGCGTTCAACCAGGCGAAAGAGTATGTCGAGCAGAAGCACGGTAATGCTTATCGATATCATGCCGACCAGCACCTGCCCTGTATCGGACCATTCCTTTGCGGTCCATATGCGAAAACCAAGGCCGACATTGGCCCCGACCATCTCGGCCGAGATGACGCAGGTCCATGCGATTGCAAGCACTACCTTCAGGCCGCTAAGTATATTGGGCAGCGCGCCGGGCAGTATTACGTGGCGTATGACCTGAAGCCTTTTGGCTCCGAGGTTACGGGCGGCGAGTGAGAGCAGCGGATCAACACGCATCGTCGCGTCTGTCGTATAGACGAGTACCGATGCAAAGCAACCCATAAATACTATGGCGTATTTTTGCTCTTCGCCGATGCCGAGCCAGAGCATGGAGAGCGGAATCCAGCTAAGCGCCGGCAAAGGCCTGATAATTGAGATAACGGGGTTGAAGAAGGCGCGCATCGTCGGGCTGATGCCCATAAGTAGCCCCGCCGGTACGCCGACAAGGGCGCTAAGCGCAAAGCCGACAAGGACGCGCACGGCGCTGACCCGTATGTCGCGCAGAAGGACCGCGTCGGTTCCGGTAGAGAGCTGGATCATGCGCTTCAGGACAGCCGACGGCGGTGGCAGAAAGAATGCGTCGATCAGCCCAGACCTGACCGCACCTTCCCATACGGTGAGAAAGACTATCAGGCCGACAGAACCGATAACGGCGACCTGCCAGAGTTCGAAATTTTTCTTATTCTTCACAAAAGTTTATCAGTTCGAGCCAGACGGTATGACCTCAAGATTGACCCATTTTCTAAAGTCGGGTTTTTCGGGTATCGCCTTTATGTCGTTCTTTAGAATCTCTGTAACATAGTCGGCCTGTCCGTAGATGCCGCTCTCGGTCATGACCTTTGCCTGATCGGCCGCGCCGAGCCACTTGAAGCGTTTCAGGTTCTTTGTTAATAGTTCAAGGTCTTGCTGTACATATTTACCCTGGACTATCTCTGCGGTCTTTTCTGGATTATTTTTTACAAAGTCTATGGCCTTAAAGTATGCCGTAAGAAATCTCTTTGCCCGCGCAGGGTCGTTATCTGTCCATTTTTTGCCCAGTATGAGCACGTCGGGGCCTGTCATTGTATGGAACTTTTTATAGATGTCGGTATCTGTGTCCATGCCGAGCACGGTCATCCCTTCGACGGCCTTTAGTTGAGAAAAACCCGGCTCCCATATGAGAGCGGCGTCTACGTTACCTGCGCGAAGCACCGCCGGTACGTCGCCGACTTCGAGATTGACCAGCTCGACATCGCGTCCGGGCACGAGGCCGTTGGCCTTAAGCAGGGTGCGGCCGGTGATATCCACGGACGAGCCGAAGGGGAAGCCGATCTTTTTACCCTTGAGGTCTGCGAAAGTCTTTATACCCGGTCCGCCCACAAGCCCTTCGAAGCCCGGAGCGATATCCTGATTGCCTACCCAGTAAAAACGCTTGTTGCCGTGGGCCATTGCGCTAAGCATGGCGATCTCGCCTAGAGAGGCGAATTGAGCTTCACCGGAAGAGATGGCGTTCAGGCGGTCCATTGACTTTCCGATAAAACGCCACTCAAGGTCGAAACCGGCCTCTTTAAAAAAACCCTTTTCTATGCCTACGAATGTGGGGATATGCCCGTACCACTGCGAACCGACCGCTATGACCTTTGTTAGTTCGGCCTGGGGCTCGGTCTTGGAAGAACCGGTCTTATCGGCGGTCGTATAATCACTGCATCCGTATGTAAAGATTAGGAGTGAAAGCGCTATAAGGGTCGTAACGGGTTTTATGGTCTTAAATAGTCCGGTCAAGTATCGCATAAAAGGCCTCTCGAATAAGATTAGGGTTGAATGCCATTCAACCACAGGGGGGCTTTTTATTCAATCCATTATTGGCCAGTAGCCATGAGGGTAGTAAATTCATACTGACGGCTTTACCCTGCCCGTGTCACATGTTACCATATGATATAGAGAAGAAACTCTAAGAAAGAAGAGAGAGATGCCCTTAGTAGATGTATTTTCAGTAGTTTTTCCGGTCTTCGTCGTCATAGGCGTGGGGTTTCTCTTTGCCCGCTTTAAGAAGATCAGCCTTGAGCCTATAATAGAGATACTGCTCTATATAACGATACCGGCGCTTGTTATATCTTCTCTGTCGGAGAGGAAGTTCTACGTTTCAGAGCTCTTGCATGTCGCCATATCGGTTATCTTTGTTATAGCTATTACGGCAATTATATCCTATATATATCTGCGCCTTACTGGTAAACGTGAGCTTAGGGGCTTCTACCTGCCGACTATATTTATGAATTCGGGCAATATGGCCTTTCCGCTTGCCTTGCTTGCCTTTGGCGCAGAGGGGCTAAGCGTTGCGGTCCTCTATTATATCACCGTTGGGCTTTCGGTCTATACGCTTGGTGTTTATATCTGCAAGGGGTCAGACGGCATAAAAGAGATCTTTAAGCTGCCGCTCATCTATGCCGCCGCCTTTGCGCTCACATTAAATCTTTTGGATATAGAGCTGCCCGACGAGGCTCTAACGGCTACGACGATGCTAGGGGCGGCGACCATACCGCTCATGCAGATCGCGCTCGGATACAGGCTCTATTCGACCCGTATCACACACCTTGGCGACTCGATCATCTCTTCGCTCATACGGATAATAGGCGGTTTTGTCGCGGCATATTTCATAACGGAGCTACTCGGCATTGGCGGCGTTAGCCAAAAGGTCATTATACTCTCCTCCGCTATGCCCGCGGCGGTGATAAACTTTGTCATGAGCCACAAGTATAAACTTCAGAGCGAACTGGTCGCATCGGCCATAGCCATGAGCACGCTGATAAGCCTCGTCTCGACGCCGTTATTACTACTATGGTTGATGAGTAAGTAGTTGGGAGCGCCGTAAATGTCTCTCAGGCAGATAAAGCTCCTATAAAAAGAGCGACGTTGTAAAAGGCTTCCTTTGTATTTTGTGCGCCATCTAATGAAACCTCTCTACATCTTTCTTACTCTGCTATTTTTTCAATCGGTTATTTGGTATAATAAAAAAATCGTCTTTGCTCTCTTTTAAGGGCCCGATAAGAGTCCGGGCTTCTTCATAGCGCGTTCCTGGCACGTAAATTGCGTTTATCTTTAAATGCATATTTGCCGGATAAGGAGGATAGTTACGCGTGTCAAAGAGTTTCTCTAAAATTTTTCTTATAATATTTGCCATTACCTGTGGGGTGGTCTCGCTGCCAGCCCTTGTCCACGCTGGCTTTACGCCCAGTGTCGTACACGCGCTCGACTCTAAAAAGTCGGTCTGGAGAAACTATTATAGAGACAAGTTTTTCTATGATATGCACATTATGAATGCCAAGAAGGATCTTGAAGAGATAAGATTTGACGACTATAACGTCAGAAAAGCCGTCAAACTTCGCTACGAAGAGGACTGGCGCGACTCGGTCAATACGCTTAGGGATATGGCCACGGACTTGGGGCCGCCCGATACCGACGAGATCTATTTCGCTATTGCCCTTATCTACGAGAGCTTCGGCCTTACCCCCGAAGCACTCGGATATTATAAGCGCATTGAAGAAGACCCTTATGGAGATAAGCCCGAAGTCACTGAGGAGGCGTCGCCACCTTTGCTAAGTGAAAGACTTGCGAAGGAGAAGCCGTTAAGCGAATTTCAACTCAGGACGCTTCTTAGAAGCTCTTTTCTAAAGTCGATAGACGCCATTAACTACGGTTCGGTTATTGAGATGGTAAAGGCCGATAAGGGCTTTTATAAGGTCTTTTCAGAGAGTGAAGAGGTAAAGCTCTGGTCTACGGCTCTGGCCGGACACGCAGTCATGCTCTATGGCTTTGGCAAGCACGCCTACGCCGAGGTGATATTCTCAAAGCTTGACGCGGACGGCCTGCTCGACCCGGCCTATAGCTTTGTACGCGCAGAAAACCACATGAATCTTGGCCGCCTGATATCGGCGGAACTTATTTTTAGAAAGATCCACGACTACGCTGCGGCGCAAGAGAATATTCAGCTCCTCTCTTACGCCAACTTGCGCCTTGGAGATATAGCGGTTAAACGCGGCGATTATAAGCAGGCGGAATTGCTCTATAATGAGATACGTTCTAATCGATGGAGCGACCCCTCTAAAAAAGAGCCGACTGCGGACGAGGGTTTCATCATGCGAACCCTGGCCTTTGCCGAACTGCGAATGTTAGAAAATAAGTACGAAAAATCGATACTCCTGCTTCTCGATCTTGAGGACGAGATCTTTCCTCCCCGCCTTGAGATGAGTCGCTCCCTACCTCTATATTTTATATATCTATACGACCATAGCGGGCAGGGAGAGAAGGCATTTGCTCGTATTGAGGACTTTTTGCAATATTACCCGAAAAACCCCTGGGTTAAAGATATTTGGGTCGTCATAGACCGTTATATATACAAAACGATAGCCGACCCTTATGCCAAGAATGACTATGAGGGGGTGCTTAACGCCTATTATAAATTTAAAAAATATGTGCGGCAGCGGCGCGCAAATATCATGATAGCCACGGCCTTTATGGATGCGGGCCTACCGTCCGAGTCGAAAAAGATATTTGAAAAGCTCGTTATAGGTGAAGGCCGCCAGAGCGACCGAAAGGCTGTTTCAGGCCTTATACGAGCCCATATCGGTCTCGGAGAGGTCGAAGAGGCCGAGCGCTGGTTAAAGGAGATGAAACCGCGTAACGAACGTGAGCAAAGGCTTGAGGCAGATAGCAAGCTCCTCATGGCCGACTACTATTACAGGCTTGCGCGTTACCGCGAGGCCGCCTTCTTTTACGAGCAGGCAGGCTCTGTATTAAAGGACCCGGAGATATACTTTAAAGAGGCCGATACGATGTCCCTTTATGGCGACGACAAAGGCAGCGTAAGGGTATATAACGAGATAATCGGACTATATAACGAGCTGGAGGAAGCAGCTATTCGCCTTCGCGCCATGACCTCGCTCGGCGAGTCTTACTTTAAATTAAAGGATTATAAAAATACGCTTAGGGTAATGAAGAAGGCAGAGCCGCTCTTAGTGGAGCAGTCGGAGCTCTCTAAGAAGCAGAGGGCCCTATACCTGATCGGCGAATCAAACTACAAACTCGACAGGCGCGAGCCGGCCTTAAATGCATGGCAGAGGGCCGTTGAGCTTAACTCGGAGAGCGAACTCGGAAGGCTCTCAGCCGAACGCATTAAGGAGATGAAGGCATGGGACGCGGCCCGGACATAAATGAAATAAACCTTCTGATGGACGCCTTTGAAACATTTAAAGAGGCCTCCGCCACTTTAGAGGGTTCATATAATGATCTCGAACTACGGGTCGAAGAGCTCGACATTGAGCTTGCCGAGAAGAATAACTTCCTGACCTCCGTGCTTGAAGGGCTGCCTGTCGGCGTTATAGTTACAGATACGGACGGTATCATAAGGTCGATGAATAACCCTGCCTACTCCATATTCGACGTTACGGGAGGCGAGGTAAAGGGCAGGGGACTCTCCGAGTTTCTGGTATCGTCCGGTCTCTCTGCGGAGGTCGCCCTTGGCGTGCTTTCGCCCGGCGGCGCGCCAGAGGCCGAGTCTCTATTAAAGGGCAAAAAGAAAAAGACGCTTACCGTCACCGCGACGGTGCTGAGCGATCTTCAGGGAGCTGATAGCGGCAGGCTTATCGTCATTAAGGATGTCTCCGATATAAAGAGGCTCGAAGAGAACGCGCGCCGCGACCGGAGGCTTATGGCAATGGGCGAGATGGCTGCTTCGATAGCCCATCAGATAAGAAATCCGCTAGGTTCGATTGAACTCTTCGCTTCGATATTAAACGACGAGCTTAAGGCCGACGCCGACAACCGCGCGCATGCGCAAGATATTATACAGTCTGTTCGCTCACTAAATAATACTCTTTCAAATATGTTATTATTCGCAAATACATCTACGACACGTAAGACGCTGGTCGATACCGAGGACCTGATCGGCGACCTGCGCGGCGTGGTTGAACATATCGCATCCAGCCGTGGAGTAGCCATTGAGATGGAGAACGGCGCGCCGGGCGAGGTCGCCGAAATCGACCGCGAGCTGATACGCCAGGTGCTCGTAAATCTCATTATAAACGGAATCGACGCGGCCTCCGGCAGGGAGGACGCGCGAGTGCGCCTTCGCGTAGCCCATGGAGATGACGGAGACGACGGCCCCAAGGACTCCTTAATGCTCGTTGTAAGCGATAACGGCGCGGGCATTGAGCCCGATAATATCGACAAGGTCTTTGATCCCTTTTATACCTCCAAGGCAAAGGGCACGGGGCTTGGCCTTACTGTAGTAAATAGCATTGTAAAGTCGCACGGCGGTTTTGTGGATGTAGAGAGCGACGCAAAGAGCGGCACGGCCTTTACCGTAACCCTGCCACGCGAACTCTAGCACACCCACACTAGTGTGGTCTTATTTCGCGGACTTGGTTATTGAGCTTTTGTTCGTTTCTCATCCGCGCCTGTCATTCTGAACGTAGTGCCACACAGGTGTGGTTTTATTTCGCGCCACACAAGTGTGGTTTTATTTTGCGGACTTGGTTTTTAATACTTATAAGTCCTATGCCCGCGTCTGTCATTCTGAGCGTAGCGAAGCACACAGGTGTGCCATTATTTCGCGGACTTGGTTATTGAGCCTTTGCTAGTTTCTCATCCGCGTTTGTCATTCTGAGCATTGCAAAGAATCTCAGGTTATGGATAGTTAGGTATAGCAAATTAAACGCACGGGCCTATAACGGCCTCCAAGAGGATTCTATAAATTGCAAAAGAGACTTTTAGTAGTAGACGACGAAGCCCAGATGCGAAAGGCGCTCGACGCGGCCCTTAAACGTAAGGGCTACGAGGTCGAGACGGCGTCGGACGGCATAGCCGCACTATCTTTATTAAAGGGCGGCGACTTTAACGCCGTAATAAGCGACGTGAAGATGCCAGGCATGACCGGGGTTGAACTACTGCGCTCAATCAAGGTTCTAAAACCGGAGATGCCTGTAGTCATGATGACGGCCTACGGCACCATTGAGTCCGCGATAGAGGCGATGAAGGAAGGGGCCTCCGATTATATCTTAAAACCCTTCTCAACCGAGGTCATAGAACGCGCCGTAACAAAGGCGCTCGCGCCGGAGCATAGCGAGTTAGAGGGCGGCATAATCGCAAAGAGCGCAAAGATGCTCGAAATACTCTCTATCGCAAAGTCTATTGCCGCTACGACGGCAACGGTCCTCATAACGGGCGAGTCCGGCACCGGCAAGGAGATGCTCGCCCGTTATATACATAACTCAAGCGACCGTTCCGATAAGCCCTTTGTATCGGTAAACTGCGCCTCCATACCGGAGGGGCTCTTAGAGAGCGAACTATTCGGCCACGAAAAGGGCTCTTTTACGGGCGCTCTTGAACGCCGCATAGGAAAGTTCGAACAGTCCGACGGTGGCACGTTGCTGCTCGACGAGGTCGGCGAGATGGGCATCCTGCTTCAGGCCAAGCTTCTTCGAGTCCTTCAGGAGAAAGAGATAGACCGCGTAGGCGGCAAAAAGCCCGTGCCGGTCGATATACGCATAATCGCAACGACCAACAGGGATCTGCGCCATGAGGTCAGAGAGAAACGCTTTAGAGAAGACCTCTTTTATCGCCTTAATGTATTTCCCTTCGCCCTGCCGCCGCTACGCGAACGTCAGGGAGAGATAGAGCTGCTTAGCGAACATTTTTTGAAGATATTTAGTGAAAGGTATGCAAAGAAGGCAAGCGCCATAAGCGCCGACGCCACGGCCTCTCTCAAGAGAAACCCCTGGCAGGGCAATATACGCGAACTTTTGAATGTGATGGAGCGCGCCGTGCTTCTTTCGTCCGGTGAAGAGATAACGCTCGATAATCTCTATTACGGCGACCCGGAGCCGAGCGCGCCGTCAACGACCATAAAGACACTTAGGGATATGGAACGCGAGATGATCTACAAGGCCATAGACGAGGCCGACGGCAACAGATCGCGCGCCTCCGAGAGCCTTGGCATAAGCGCAAGAACCTTAAGAAATAAGCTGAAAGAGTATGAAGTGGAGGAAAAAGATGCCGAAGCCTGACGCTTTTTTCCTTATTGAGACAGATTTTTGACAGCGGATGTCCTATCTTCGACTCTCCGCAATGCCGGTTTAGCGAGATATTTATTGTCATGAAACTATTTGAAAAACATACTGTTTTTATCCATAATGATACTTCTTTAATTCACTTTCCAAACCCCTCGAAAACTTTGGCACACCTATTGCATTTACATATAGCGACAGAAACTTTATTTAAACGATATAAACTTTTAGAAGCGAGGATTTAGCAAGATGGGTAATGGGTTGTTCGGCGGCACGATGCCTTTAATGGAAAGAACGCTTGACCTTACGAATACGAGGCACAAGCTTATAAGTTCCAATATAGCCAACGAGGAGACTCCCGGTTATAAGTCCATGGACATCGACTTCCAGCGCGAACTTACCATGCAGATCAGCAAAGACAGCCTCAAACTGAACAAGACCCATGCAGCGCATCTGCCGACCGATATCAGCGCTAAGACCGCCCCCAAGGTGAACTACACGCTCGGTGACGGCGAGGGGCTCGACGGAAATACCGTAAATCTCGAAAAAGAGATGGTAAAGATGAGCCAGAACTCGGTCTGGAACGATACGGCACTGACCATACTGGCCAAAAAGTTCGCTGGCCTTAAGTCTGCCATTAACGATACGAGGTAATTATGTTTAAGGATTTTGATGTTGCGGCTTCCGGAATGGCCGCCCAAAGAGTAAGGCTCAATACGATATCGAGTAATATCGCCAACGTTAATACGACACGCGGACCGAACGGAGAAGCCTACAAAAGACGCGACGTTCTCTTTGCCGCCGCCCCGAACTTTAAGGATATGCTTACTCCCGGCGCCGAGGCGAATGTCCCGGTAATGGTTAATGGAATAATAGAAGACCCAAGGCCGATGAAGGTCGTATATGAGCCGGGCCATCCCGACTCTAACGAAGAGGGTTACCTGACGCTTCCTAATGTGAATGTCGTTGAAGAGATGGTAAATATGATAAGCGCGATGCGCGCATACGAGGCCAATGTAACGGCCTTTAAGAGCGCAAAAGATATGAAGATGAAAGCGCTGGATCTCGGGAGATAATTAAGATGATCGATAATATAAAAGGATTAGGCGGCGCCGGGCTGCCGGGAGTAACCCCGCCGGGCGGTGAAAAACCTGGTGGAGAGAAGGTAGACTTTTCAAAGCTTCTAAAAGATACGATCAATAAGGTCAATACGGCCCAGAAAGACGCCGGCAAGTCGGTCGAAAAACTTGCCGAGGGCGAGGCCTCTTTGCACGAGACGATGATAGCCATTGAAAAGGCAGGAGTATCTTTTCAGCTTATGGTTCAGGTCAGGAATAAGATTGTTTCCGCTTACGAAGAAGTAATGAGAACGCAGGTATAATAAGATGCCAAATAAAATACTCGACTGGTTAAAAGAAAGGACAATGGCCCAAAAGGTCGCCATGGGCGGCATCACAGCCATAGTCCTTAGCGTTGCGATAGTAGCCTTACTCTGGTCTATGCAGACCGAGTACAAGGTCCTCTATAAAGATCTTACGCAGGAAGACGCGGCTCTCATCGTCGAACGCTTAAAAGATACCAACGTACCCTATCAACTCGACGACAGAGGCGCGATCTCCGTACCGGTAGACGCGCTCTACGAGGCGAGAATGGATGTCGCCGGCGCCGGCCTTGTAAAGGGCGGAGGCGTAGGCTTTGAGATATTCGACCGTACCGGTTTCGGCGTAACCGAGTTTGTTCAGAAGGTCAACTATCAACGCGCCCTTCAGGGCGAACTTTCGCGCACCATAAGCTCTCTTAACGAGGTCGAGAGCGCGCGCGTTCACATCGTCACCCCTGAAAAAAGACTCTTTGCAAAACGCGGCGATCTGGCGCGCGCATCCGTAGTACTTAAGTTAGTCAAGGGCAGGACGCTCACTCGGGCGCAGGTAAAGGGTGTCGTTAACCTGGTCTCGGCCTCTATCGACGGCCTTGAGACGGCAAATGTAACGGTAGTTGACGTTATGGGCAACCTGCTCAGCCGCGACGAGGACGAAGAGAGTACATCGGTACTTACCGCCACCCAGTTTGAATACCAGACGAATGTAGAAAAGGCCCTCGTAAAGAGGGTTGAATATATACTTGAGCCGGTCCTCGGCATCGGCAAGGTCATAGCGCGTGTATCGGCTGAAGTAGACTTTACCAAGCTTGAAATGACCGAAGAGAAGTTCGATCCCGACGGCGCAGTGGTCAGGAGCGAGCAGTCGAGCAAGGAAAAGTCCACCGGCGGCGCATTCGGCGGCGTACCCGGAGTGGTCTCGAACGTACCCGGAGAGCAAATTCCCGGCGGCGGGTCGGCTACTTCCGGAAGTGAAAAACAGAAAGAGACCATTAACTACGAGATAAGCAAGATCATAAGCAAGAAGATAGCCCCGACCGGCGTGATAAAACGGCTTAGCGTCGCCGTACTGGTCGACGGTTCATATATAAATAATAAGGACGAAGAGGGCAATGAAACGCGCGACTATGAAGCGCGTAGCGATGAAGATATCTTGAAGTTCAAGGATCTTGTAAAGGGCGCGGTAGGCATCGTAGATTCGCGCGGCGACACCGTAGAGGTCGTAAATATACGCTTTGGCGAGATGGAGACCGTGGATTTCGCAGAGATTGAACTGAGCTTCCTCGATCAGTACCTTGCGATGATGATCAAGTACGGCTCAATAGTGCTGATAGCCTTGCTGATACTTCTGCTCTTTGTCCGCCCGACGATGAAGAAGTTACTGACACCTCCGCCTCCGACCGAGATCATGGTAACGCCCGACGGTGTGCCCATCAGCGCGGAAGAGCTTGAGGCGATGGAGATGGCTATGGAGATGGAAGGCGAAGAGGAAGAGGACCTTTCCAGACCCATGACGCCGGAGGCGAGAAGGAAGAAGAGCATCAGGGCCATGGTAATGGCTAACCCGCAGCAATCGTCTGCAATACTCAAAAACTGGCTTAAGGACAAAGGTCCGGTGTCAGGGGATGACTTAATGTAATGGAAAAAGAGATCAAAGGACCTGAAAAGGCAGCCATCTTTATGGCTTATATAGGCGAGGAAGCCGCGGCCGAGGTCATAAAATATTTTGACCCCGGAGATATACAGGCCGTCGGAAGAAAGATGGGCGAGGTCGTGGACGCCTCAAAGGAAGTCTTTGAGTTGGTAGCCGAAGAGTTTGAAAAAGAGGCCCTTCTCGAAAATGTCCCTGTCGATGTGGACGACTATATAAAGTCGGTTATCCTCAAGGCGCTCGGCCCTGAAAAGGCCGCCGAGATACTCAAGCGTATCGGCAGAAGGTCCGACCAGGGCGGCATAGAGTCGCTTAAGCAGATGAACTCGCGTGTAGTCGCCGATTTTATAAAGAACGAACACCCGCAGACCATAGCCGTTATTATGTCCAACCTCGGGCCGGACCAGTCGGCGCAGATACTGACATTCTTCGACCCCAGGACGAGGGTCGATGTCGTTACAAGGATAGCCACGATGGAGACCCTTGCCCCCGGCGCGCTCGACGAGCTTGAAGAAGCTATTAGCCAGAACCTCGCCGGAACGATCGGCACGCAGACGACGGCCCTTGGCGGCGTAAAGGCGGCGGCGGAGATACTTAACCAGATAGATCGCCAGACCGAGACGGAGATACTCTCTACCATAGAGGGCAAGAACGCGGAACTGGCAAACGAGATACAGGAAAATATGTTCACCTTCGTCGATATCGGCAAGGTAGACGACAGAGGCATACAGCGCATACTCAAGGATATCACCAACGATCAGCTCATCCTCGCACTCAAGACGGCTGAGGAAGATCTCTCCGACAAGTTCCTCTCGAATATGAGCGAACGCGCAAGAGAGATGCTCACCGACGACATGGAGACGAGAGGACCGGTAAAGCTCTCGGAGGTCAACAACGCGCAGCTTGAGATAGTAAGGATCGTAAGAAGGCTCATGAGCGAAGGCGAGGTCATGGCCGTAGGAGACGGAGCCGATGATGCTCTCGTCTAAATCGAATGTATATAAGAAGGACAATATAAAGTCCGTAAAGGCGATGAAGATGAAACCCGTGCTCTCGGATCAGATGTTACGGGGTCTAAAGAAGCTTCAAGAAGAGAAAGAGCGTGAAGAGGATGCATTAAAAGAGCTTCAGGAGCAGATACGCACTGAGGACGAGACACACCACTCGAAGCTTGAAACGATAGAGCGCGAGGCATACGAAAAGGGTTTTAGGGCGGGAGAAGAGGCGGGGCTTGGTTCAGCAGCCGAAACGATCGACGTACTTACGGGCAGGCTTTCGACAATGATAGAAGAACTTGTGACATATAAGGCCAACTACTATAAAGAGCAGGAGACGGAGATTGTCGATATCGTAAGCTCCGTTGCCGAAAGGGTCGTATGCGCCGAACTGGAAACGAACCGCGACGTCATATATAACGTACTGAACTCGGCGATTGAGGCGATAGTTGAGACCGAGTGCCTCCTGGTAGAACTAAATCCCTCGGACCTTGAGCACTTGAGGCTCCACAGGCCTGAATTTGTCGAAGAGCTGCAGACGACGAGGGGCATTAAATTAAGAACAAACGAAGAGCTCGACCGAGGCGGCTGTAATATCGAGAATAATAAAGCCGAGGTCCATGTGAATCTAAAGAAATCACTAAAGGCCATAGAGAAGACAATGATGGAGTCTGTTGGAAATGAAGCTTGAACTCTTAAAAAATGCCGTTAACGAGGCAGACCCGATAAAGGTCCAGGGCAAGGTTACCAGAGTAATAGGTTTGGTAATCGAAGGCGTTGGCGTTGGTCTGAATATCGGCGAGTTATGCCGGGTATTCCCGAGCGACCGCAAGCCGGTCGTCTGCGAAGTCGTAGGCTTTTCCGAGGGAAAGGTCCTGATGATGCCGCTTGGAGATACACGCGGTTTAGGCCCAGGTTCACGCATTGAGAGGCTCGGCCACAGGGCGAGGGTTCGTCTCAGCAAGGAGTTTCTCGGTCGCGTTATCGACGGGCTGGGCAATCCAATCGACGGACTCGGCCCGATTAAGAGGGAGGCCGACTACGACCTCTACCGCGAGGCCCCGAACCCGCTACTTAGACGCAGGATCGAAAAACCTCTCGACGTGGGCGTAAAGGCCATAAACGGCCTGCTGACGGTCGGCGCTGGCCAGAGGCTCGGAATATTCGCGGGCTCCGGCGTTGGTAAGAGTGTTCTCATGGGCATGATGGCCAGAAGTACAACGGCCGATGTCAACGTCATCGCGCTTATCGGCGAAAGAGGGCGCGAGGTAAACGAATTTTTAGATAAAGACCTTAAAGAGGGGCTGAAGAACTCGGTCGTAGTAGTAGTTACTTCGGACCAGCCGCCGCTACTTCGCGTGCGCGGGGCATTTCTCGCCATGACGATAGCGGAATATTTTATGGATCAGGACGAACAGGTCCTTCTACTTATGGACTCTTTAACACGTTTTGCAATGGCTCAACGCGAGATAGGTCTTGCCGTAGGCGAGCCGCCGACGACGAGGGCATATCCGCCGTCGGTCTTCGGGATGCTGCCAAAGCTGCTTGAGCGTTCCGGCACATGCGAAGGCGCCGGGGCCATAACGGGCTTCTATACGGTACTTGTAGAGGGCGACGACATAAACGACCCGATAGCGGATACGACAAGGGCCATACTCGACGGCCATATTGTTCTTTCCAGAGAGCTTGCCGGTAAGGGCCACTTCCCGGCTATCGATATAATGGGTTCGACAAGCCGCTGTATGATAGATATCGTACCGGAGGCGCACGCAAGGCTCGCCCAGAGGACCAGGACCATACTGGCGACGCATAAGCAGAACGAAGACCTTATCAATATCGGAGCCTATAAAGACGGCGCTAATCAGGAGATAGATTACGCGATCGCCACTACTCCGGCCATAAACAACTTCCTTACGCAATGGATAGACGAAGAGGTTGATTATACCGAGTCGCTGCGAGCCATGAATGAACTCAATCTAAAGGACGGGGCAACCGGTGAAACAATACAGATTTAATCTGGAGTCGATACTCACCTACCGCGAGAGGATCGAGGGTTTGCTTAAAGAGGAATTTTCTGTTCTTCAGGCCGCCGTCAGGGTGGAGGAAGAGGCCCTTGAGAAGCTCGACGCCGGTGTATTAAGAGAGCGCGCCCTGATGGTTGAAAAAGGCGAATTCACAGTGCCGCAACTGGCCATCTATAACGGTTACTTTAGCGGCGTTAAGGCCCAGGTCACAGAGTGTCGCCTGATCCTTGCCGAGTGCGTGGAAAAGGCAGAGGCAAAGAGGCTTGAACTGGTCGAGGCCACAAGGGAGAAGAAGGTCCTTGAAAATCTCAAGGAAAAACGCCACAAGGAGTATAAAGAGGCCTCTGAGAAGTTTGATATAAAGATACTTGACGAGCATAGCGTAACGAAGTTCGCAAAGCAGGTAAACGAGACTAAGTAATGAATATTATTATAAAAATAAGACCTTATCTATCGGCAGTGACCTTTGCGGCCTTTATAACTGCCACGCTCCCTTCCGTGCCGGCGCTTGCCGCCTCCGCCGACGACAGGAGCCAGTATAATTATAACGAAATACCGATAGCCGACGAGGGCCCCAAGGATCTTTTCGATGCCATGACGCGCAGAAATAATGAACTGAACGAACGCGAAGAAAGATTACGTGAAGAAGAGAGCAATCTTGAAAAGTTAAAGTTAGAGATAGAGGAACGGCTGAGGGCCGTTGAGACGGCTAACGCCAAGCTCAATGAAATATTGGAGAATATGAGAAAGCTCGACCAGAAGCAGATAAGCGACCTTGCAAAGGTCTATGAGAATATGCCGCCGGAGGAAGGCGCAAAGAGGATAACCGAGGTCGAGCCGGAGCTCGCCGTAAGGATACTTAAAAAGATGAAGAGCAGGAAGTCGGGCAGGATGCTCGCCTTTGTAGCGCCGGACAGGGCTGCAATACTTTCAGAGGGATTCGGTCAAAGTATAATACCGGGAGAGGATCTGACAAAATGACACAGGCAAACGGATTTGAACTGATTAGCTCTACACCAGCAGGCAGAGAGAAGAACTCTTTTTCCAGGCCAAATGACGACGGGCCCATCTCAAAAGAGTTTGAGAAGGAATTTCTCCTGAGTATCTATCCATTTCTCGCTCCGGAGGTGATGCCCGAAAATAGATTCGCGCTGCATTCCGATACAAAGCTTGAGCCGTCTTTCTCATCGGTACACGAGGCGGCAACTTCAAACGCAAGCTCTTTCTCGGAAAAAACCGCCGCCGAAGTAGGAGCAGGGGCAGGAACGAAAGATTTTACAGCCGGTGCCGAGTCAAAAGCAAGGACCGGAGTTGATAAAGATATTAATAATTCAAGTGAGAATATGAAAGAGTCTCGCCAGGCCGCGACCGAATCTAAGAGGGCTGAAAAGGGAGCGACCGAGGCCGCGCTAAATTCAAAGTCAGATAGCACGACTCAAAAAAGCGCTCAAAATATCACCAGGGAAGCGGCGGCGGAAGCAACTAAAGAAGCAACGAAAGAAGCCGCTGCCCAAGAGGCCGTAAGTGTAGCAGAGACCGAGGCAGCAGCCGAGGCCTTTGCAGGAGATAGTGCCGACAGCTCGGATAACCCCGAAGAGGGAAGCGGCAGTGGAAATCTAGAGGCAAAGATCGCGGCAGCCGCGGCGGGCACCGGCGCCTCCGGCCTGAACCCGTCCGATATTGAGATGGCGGAGTCTTTAAAGGTTGGCCAGGCGTCAACAAAGGAACTGCTTGCGGCTTCTATTAAAGATAGCGCCGGAGCCGGAGCCACAACCGATCTGACTTCTATAAAGGGCGCGCCCTCGACTTCAAAGAGCTCCGCCGCTAGAGGGGCAGGCGCTCCCATGACGAAAGAAGCCCTTGAACGCGTACTGGTAAAGACGGCGACATCGCGCCTTACCGTACTGATGAGGTTAGGGCTTAAGAAGGCGACCATCACCTTGACCCCGCCGGAACTGGGCAAGATGAAGATCGATATTGAGATGAAAGATAATATCGTAAAGGCCGTACTTAAGGCGGAGAACCCGTTGGTTAAGGAGACGCTCGAAGCCAATATAGCTACCTTAAAGAGCTCGCTTGAGGCACAGGGCCTTTCGGTGGACGAGATTATAGTAGAGATAGACGCTAAAACTCAACAGAACGCGGGCGGCGAACTGGGAGGTGGCGACAAAGGAGCCGAATCACGCCGCTCTACCCGGGGTCTGTTAGAGGATGAGAGTGATATAGTGCCGCCAGCAGCTACGCAGGCGACCGGAGACGCGGAAGTAGACCTCTTTATCTAGCGCACAGCACACAGGTGTGCTCTTCTTTCGCGCAGAGAGTTCTTAACCGCCTGCGGACTTGTAGCCCGCGACGGAGATATGAAGCGCTTTATAGTAAAGATCAATCTTAACGAATGCCATGGAAGGCGGTAGAGGATTATGGATACATCATCAATAAATTCATTTATGAGCGGGCAGAATCCTGCTTCGATTGAGGCGGCAACAAAGGCCGATGACCTCGGCAAGGACGAGTTTCTCAAACTACTCGCGGTCCAGCTTGAGTATCAGGACCCGCTCGATCCATTGAAGAATACCGACTTTATCGCGCAGATGGCACAGTTCAGCACGCTTGAGGGCATTACGAATATGAGTAGCAATATGGAGACGATGAGTTCGTCTCTTGTTAATATGAAAAATCTCAATGTCGCCGGGCTGATCGGTAAGGAAGTAAAACTTCCCGGAAGCGGCCTTGAACTCGCCGAGGGCGGCACGGCCCGGATGGACTTTGTTATGAGCGACAGGGCCGATTCGGTCAGCGTAAATATATACAACCATCTAGGCACTCCGGTTCGCGCCATCGAAGCGGGCCATATGGGTATAGGCCCCGCAAGTCTCACATGGGACGGCATGGACAATGACGGAAACCAACTTCCGGCAGGCAACTACAGCTATGCCGTAATGGGCACGAATAGAGACGGTTCCAGAGTTGGAGCCGATAGCTATATGATAGACACGGTCGAGGGCGTTGTATTTGAGAACGATACGCCTTTCCTCTTGATAAATGGACAGAAGGTTAATTATAACAGCATAAACGAGATTCGGGAGAGTTCGCTATAAATGGGTAGAAAGGGACGTCTACCCCAGTGCTCAATTGAAAGGAGCCATAAAATGTTATCATCACTATTCTCAGGGACGAGCGGCGTAAAGGCCAATATGAATTCAATGTCGGTAATCGGCAATAATTTATCCAATATGAATACGATAGGTTTCAAGGGAAGCCGGGTAAGCTTTAACGATCTTATGAGTCAAAATCTCAGCTCGCTTAGCGGGTCCAACCAGCTTGGGCTCGGCGTCATGACCGGTTCGATAGATCCGGTCTTCTCACAGGGCGGAGTGGAAAGCACTTCGAGCGCGACGGACATGGCCATCGAAGGCGACGGCTTCTTTGTAGTGAAAAACGGCGCGGGTTCGACCTATTATACTCGCGCCGGCCAATTCAGCTTTGATAAGAGCGGCCTTCTGGTCGATCCGAGTCAAAATGTGCTTCAGGGTTACCTGGCCGATAGCGCCGGTAATATCGGCAGCGCAACGAGCGACATACAGCTCGACTTCGCCCCGGTACAGCCGAGATCAAGCACGGCCATAGATATGGTCGCTAACCTTGATTCCAATAGCGACGTCTCAGGTTTTGTCTTTGAGTTGGGCGTAAACGACACCATCGATATAACGCTAGACCCGCTCGGCGCGGCGACTCAGTATAGTGCGAGCCTTATAACGGACGACGGACTTGTAGAAGGGCAGGCATATACCGGTGAAGAGGTAGCCGCAGCCATAAAGACCGCGCTTGAGGCCAAGGCCCCCGGCACGAAATTCTCGGTAGCCTATACCCCTATTACCGGAACATTTAATATTACATCGGATACGACCAATGTCGATCTGGAACTCAACTGGTCCACTTCGAATATCGCCGATACACTGGGTTTTACCGCCGTCGATTCAGGTCTGATAGCCGGCGGGGTGATGGACAGCTCGGACGTAACAGCCGGTAATTTCGACGTTGGAAACCCGGTCCAGACATCAAATTTCTCAACAGCCGTAACGGTCTACGATTCCCTTGGAAACCCGCACCAGGTCTCGGTCTACTTTAGAAAGTCCGACATCGCGGCAACCGGTAATACATGGGAATGGTTCGCGGTTGTAGAGGGCGAAGACAGCACAAACGCGGTGACCGAAATACAGGCGCAGGGCACGCTCGACTTTTCGACCGGCGGCGCGCTTAATTCGGAGAGCGCCATTACATACAATACGACCAGTGGCGGTTTCGAATTTGCCGGAGGCCCGACGCAGGGTCAGGTAATCTCATTTGATTTCGGTAATTCCATAACCGAAGGCTCGGACGGCCTGACGGGAGTGACCCAGTATAGCGAAGATTCATTCGTCTTCCAGCAGAACCAGGACGGCTATCCGGTAGGCACCTTGCAACGTACTTTTGTTGACAAAGATGGTGTAGTTATGGGAATATATAGTAATGGTATAAGTAGGGCGCTCGCACAGGTCGCTATGGCCGACTTCACAAATGCCCAGGGGCTCGAAAAGGTCGGGGGCAATCTTTTCGCAGAGTCCAATAGCTCCGGCACCGCACTTGTGGGCACCGCTTCAACCGGCGGATTAGGACTTATTCATTCAAGCTCTTTGGAGCTATCCACAGTAGATATCGCCGAAGAGTTCGTAAAGATGATAACTGCGCAACGAGGTTTTCAGGCAAACTCAAGGGTCATCACCACGACCGACGAGATACTGAACGAACTGGTAAACCTCAAGCGTTAATATAAGGCGTTTCACCTAAATATCCTTTGTGTAGAAATAAAATCTACTCCCATAGTAATTTCTCCGAGGATATTAGAACCTGCAAGAGGGGCGTGGTGGCCCCTCTTGCAGGACATTTTTCCGCACAGTGTGCGGGGCCAATTTCGCGCCGCTCTTCGAGGTGACCGGTCAATTCCCTGTCCGCGCTCAATAGGCCGGCAGTTCTCGCACTAATCCCCTTTGTCGCGTCAGTTTCTTGACGCCCGGGGCCCTTACGACAATAATCCGTCACAATTACGACATTAGATAAACCCTTCTTTTCTACACCTGCGTCTTAAAACTCTTTAAAATCCAGCCTTTATAAACCTTGGCACGCTTGTTGCGATTATCAGGACTAGTATAATAAGCGGACAGCGCCAGCAACCAATTTTCGCGAGGCAATTTTTTCGACGGTTGACGGTCTTTTAATCCGCGCCTGAAAGTGTTTTTAAAAGTTTTTGTAATTATAAACCGAAAGGGGAGCAATAAGATGGCCGACGAAGAAGCAGCAAAAGACGAAAAAGCGGAAGACAAACCCGCTAAAAAGTCAAAAAAGAAATTAATTATCATAATAGCCGCTCTCATTATCATACTCGGAGGCGGCGGAGCCGGTTATTTTCTCTTTTTAAAGGAAAAACCGGTCGAGTTGACCGAGGAAGAGGCGGCTGAAGCGGCCGCAGCGCTCGAAGAGGCCGAGTCGACGGCGACAGTTGTCGCTTTTGAGCCATTTGTTGTGAATCTTCTGGCCTCGGGCGGCAACAGATACCTTAAGATCACGATCAATATGGAGGTAGACGAGTCTATGAAGGAAGAGGTCGAGGCAAAGACTGCCCAGATCAGAGACTCTGTCATCATACTTCTTAGTAGTAAAGAGCATGGCGATATCATATCGGTTGCGGGCAAGTACCAGTTAAGAGACGAGATAGCCGCCCGCGTAAATATGATTATCTCCAAGGGCAAGATAAAGAGTGTTTACTTTACGGAATTCGTGATCCAGTAGACGTCCGGGGTCGAAAGAGCCCCTAAACCTTAGAAAATGAGAATGTTATGGCTGAAAAGGTCTTAAGTCAGCAAGAAGTCGACGCCCTGATGAAGGGTGTTAGCGCTGGAGCCGTTGGAACAGAGGGCGACCAGAGTGCGGAGAATCTACCCTCAGACGAGTATAACCTTATAACCAGTAAGGAGCGAGTCGTTCGAGGCAAACTGCCGACCCTTGAGATCATCAACGAGCAATTTTGCAGACACTTTCGTCTCTCTCTCTTCAACCTTATTCGTAAGATTGCGGATGTTACGGTCGAGGGTGTCTCAATGATGAAGTATGCGGAGTATATCTCAAAGATTGCTCTTCCCGCCTCTTTTAATGTCTTTCAGATATCGCCGCTCAGGGGGCTTTCGCTGATGGTATTCGAAGCGAACCTGATCTTTATCGTACTCGATAACTACTTCGGCGGTTCGGGCAGAGACCTTACAAGGGTAGAGGGCAGGGAGTTTACGACATTTGAGCAACGCGTTATTCGAAAGATTACCGACCGCGTATTCATCGATATGCAGACCTCGTGGAAGCCGGTCTTCCCGCTGGAGTTCATATACAACCGCTCTGAATTGTCTCCGCAGTTTGTGAATGTAGTCGTGCCGACCGAGATAGTAATCGTATCTCACTTCCAGATTGAGATAGAAGGGCGCTCTTGCAATATGTCGATGTGCATACCTTACTCGTCGATGGAGCCGATCAAGGACAAACTCTACGCCACCTACCAGAGCGACCAGATGGATGTAGATAACCGCTGGGCCGAGATGATCGAAGAGGAGATGAGGCGCACCGACGTCGAGATATCGGCAGAGATAGGAACGACCGAGATAAAGATAGAAGATCTCTTGACCTTGAATACCGGAGACGTCATTATGCTCGATCAAAAGATGACCGAACCGGCGAGGGTACATGTAGAGAAGGTGCTTAAGTTTACAGGCAAACCCGGTATAAGCGACGGGCAGTACGCTATAAAGCTTTTGGAATTTATTGAACAGGAAGGGGAGTAATCAAATGGTAGAAGAGATAGATCTGACAGCAGGCGACACGGAGGCGGCTCCGGCCGACTTTGACGAGATAATCAACGAAGAGCCCTCGGATGTAAACGACAATATTTCGAGGATACTCGATATCCCGATCACGGTCTCGGTCGAGGTCGGCAGGGTCAGGATGCTCATTAACGATCTGCTTCAACTCGGCCACGGCTCGGTGATAGAGCTTGACAAGGCGGCAGGAGAGCCGATGGAAGTTCTGGTAAACGACCGCCTGGTCGCAAAGGGCGAGGTAGTGGCGGTAAATGAAAAGTTCGGCGTAAGGCTTACCGATATCATAAGCCCGGTCGAGCGCATCAAGCAGCTCAGGAAGTAAAGGATAAGACGATGGCGGAGATGGCACAAAAATTTATCGGAGCGCTCTTTTTGGTAATACCGCTCATCTGGTTCGTGATCTGGATCTACTCGAAGCAGAGCGGCGGCACCGGCCTTAGAGGTATAAAAGGCAAGAAGAGGGGCGTTATGCGCGTCATGAATAATCTGCCGCTTGGCCCGAAGAAGTCGGTCTCGGTCGTTAATATCGCCGGAGAGTATCTGGTCCTCGGAGTTTCAAGCGATCAGGTCTCATACCTTACGAAGATAGATAATCCCGATACCGTCGACAGGCTTGAAGACGCATTCACAGATAACGATAGCGTTGGGAACGGTTTTAAAAAGCTCCTGACCAATAAGGGCTCTCTGAAAAGTAGCGGCCTGAAGAAGAGCTTTTCAAATATATTAAACCCCTTTGCCGCGCTTAACTTGAAGAAGAAAGAGGCCAAAGAGGCCTCAGCCAAGGCTCCTGCTCCTAAAGTAAAAAGAGACCCGGCACAGGCGGTGAAGAAGAGCGAAGTAGAGGGCGTAAAAGCGCTTCTTCGCAACACCGGCAAGGCCATGACAGAAAAAAAGAAGGCCGCTTCCGGCCCGGCCCTTAGTGAGCACGCATAGAGACTATTATGAAGATTCTTTTTAAAATATTACCGCTTATAGCGCTTATCGTCTTAATGCTTCCGGCCTTCGGGCTGGCGGCGAACGAGCCGATATCGCTACCGGAGATGAGCCTCAAGGTTGCCGAGGGCGAGGGCTTCTCAACGACGATTAAGATCGTAATAATGCTTACGGTCCTGACGCTGCTTCCGGCTATTATTCTTATGATGACCTCATTTACGAGGTTTGTAATAGTATTTTCCCTGCTTCGCCACGCAATGGGTCTGCAGCAGACCCCGCCTAACCAGGTACTTCTTGGCATCGCTCTATTTATGACCTTCTTTATTATGTCACCGGTCCTTACCGAAGTTTATAACGACGCGGTTGTGCCTTACCTCGATGAAGAGGTGAGCGAACAGCAGGCCTTTGAAAAGGGGATCGTGCCATTTAGAAAATTTATGCTTTCACAGGTATCCGATAGCTCGCTAGAGCTCTTTATGGATATGGGCGACGTCAAGGACGTAGAAGATTACGAAGGGGTTCCGACGAGTGTGCTTATACCGGCATTTATCACCAGTGAACTCAAGAACGCCTTTCAGGTAGGTTTTGTCATCTTCATACCCTTCCTGATTATAGATATGGTCGTAGCAAGTATCCTTATGAGTATGGGTATGTTCATGTTGCCGCCCGTAATGATATCGCTGCCTTTTAAACTTATGATATTCGTCCTCGTGGACGGCTGGGGCCTTCTTATCGGCTCCATGGTGGAGAGCTTTCATCTATGACACCCGAACTCGTAATAACGCTCGCACAGGACGCTATCTTTGTCCTTCTGATGATCAGCCTGCCGGTACTCTCCGTGGCGCTTGTCGTCGGGCTTGCCGTCAGCCTCTTTCAGGCCGTTACGCAGTTGCAGGAGATGACGCTTACCTTCATCCCGAAGATACTGGCAATGTTCGCCGTGCTTCTTTTACTTTTACCCTGGATGCTTAATATGATGCTCGACTATACGCGCGAGCTACTGACAAGCCTTCCAAACTATGTGGGTTAAGAGATGCTGAACACGATATTTTCAAATACCGAGACATTCTTCTTCGTCTTCGTCAGGGTGCTGGCCATACTCTCGGCCATACCCTTTCTCGGCGGACGCTCGGTGCCGATGCCGCTCAAGATGGGGGTCACGATAATGCTCGCAATCCTGATCGTTCCGACCATTACGACCCCGGTGCCGATCCCTGAGACGCTTCCAGGTATCGTCTTCTCTGTTTTCAGGGAGATCCTTATAGGTCTAACGCTCGGCCTTGCGGCCCGTATGGTTATCGCCGGTTTTGAGCTCGCCGGACAGCTCGGAGGCATTCAGATGGGTTTCGCAATGGCCAATGTCGTTGACCCGCACACGAGCGGTCAGCTCTCGGTCGTCGCTCAGGTATATAATATGGTCGGCATCTTTATATTCTTCGCGCTGAACGTACATCTTATCTTCATCGGCGCCATTAAAGAGTGTTTTCTTGTAGTGCCGCCCTTTGGTTTTTCTCTTAACGAGACACTTTACAGCGGCATACTTCAGATGGGCTTTGATATCTTTAAGATAGCCCTCAAGCTTGCCGCGCCGATATCGATATCCATACTGCTTGCCAACCTCGCCATGGGTATTCTGGCCAGGACCGTGCCGCAGTTAAATATTTTCGTAGTAGGTTTTCCGGTAACGATAACGCTTGGGCTCGTGATGTTATTTTTCGCCATGCCCTATGTCGTATCAACCATAACGAGTTCGTACGGGGGTATGTCGAATGATATATTCGACCTCCTGCGAACCGGCGCGCACTAGGAGATAAGGCGTTGGCTGAAGATAAGTACGATAAAACTGAACAGGCTACACCCCGAAAACTAAGTCAAGCGAGAGAAAAGGGGCAGGTAGCCAAGAGTAAGGATGTCACAAGTGTCGCGATACTTCTCGGCGCGCTCGGTATCTTTTACTTCTTTAACGGTTATATCATCGACAACCTGAAGGATGTCACGGGTTCGCTATTTAGCGAGGCCGGCTCTATGCAGATCACGGTCGACGGAAGCCAGGACCTCTTTTTAAGGGTCATGAAGGGTATCGGCGTAATCATGCTGCCCTTCCTTCTTTTACCGCTCGTAGGACTTTTGGCCAATATTATGCAGATAGGTTTCATATTCTCATTCGACCCGATAACGCCCAAGTTGGAGAAGATAAACCCTATAGAGGGCGCAAAGAAGATCTTTAGCCTGAACTCCGCAATGGAGATGGCGAAGAATATCGCAAAGATGGCGCTTGTCGGTTACGTCGCCGTCTCGGTCCTGCGCGGTGAGATCGAAAACTTCGGTCAGCTTGCGGATTCGGACACATTGACGATAATCTCATATCTCGGCAAGGTCGCCTTCTCGGTGCTTATGAAGACCTCCTGGGTTCTCATACTTATCTCGATCATCGACTTTGTATGGCAGAGATATGAGAGAGAGAAGAATCTCAAGATGAGCAAGCACGAGATCAAGGAAGAGTTCAAGGATACCGAGGGTCAGCCGCTCGTTAAACAGCGTATCAGGACGATGCAGAGACAGATGGCTCAAAACCGCATGATGGCCGAAGTGCCGGAAGCCGCCGTCGTAGTCACGAACCCGGATCATATCGCCGTGGCGCTCAAGTACGACCAGGGCGAGATGAACGCGCCGATAGTCGTTGCCAAGGGCGCGGGCCATATAGCGCAGAGGATCAAAGAGCTCGCCAGAGAGAATAATGTTCCGATAGTCGAGAACAAACCGCTGGCGCGTAATATGTGGAAGATAGTGGAGATAGGACAAGAGGTGCCGACGGCCCTTTATCAGGCTATCGCCGAGGTGCTCTCATATGTATTCCGCCTAAAGGCGAGGAGAAGTTAGAGTGGCGACACTGACAGAAAATATGCAGCGTTTCTTGCCGGCCAAGATGAGTGAGTTCATACTACCGCTCGGCATAGTCGGAATACTCGGTATCATGATAATACCGCTGCCGAGCTTCCTGCTCGATTTCCTCCTGTCGATGAATATCACGATAGGCATCATAATCCTGCTCGTCACTATGCACGTTGTAAAGCCGCTGAGCTTCTCGCTCTTTCCGACGGTCCTGCTTATTACGACTCTCTTCAGACTCTCGCTCAATGTCGCAACAACACGCCTCATCCTGCTTCACGGAGACGAAGGGCTTGGCGCGGCGGGGCAGGTCATCAAGTCTTTCGGCGAATTTGTCGTCGGCGGTAACTTTGCCGTAGGGCTCGTAATATTCCTCATACTCATAATAATAAACTTCGTCGTCATCACAAAGGGCGCCGGACGTATCGCCGAGGTAAGCGCGCGTTTTATGCTCGATGCCCTTCCGGGCAAGCAGATGGCGATCGACGCCGACCTTAACGCCGGTCTCATCACCGACGACGAGGCCAAGGCACGCAGAGAAGAGACCTCGAACGAGGCCAACTTCTACGGTTCCATGGACGGTGCGAGTAAGTTCGTAAGGGGAGACGCCGTAGCCGGCGTGCTTATTACACTAATAAATATCATAGGCGGTCTCATCATCGGTGTCCTTCAACAGGGCATGACGCTTTCCGAGGCCGTCACTATATACTCTACCTTGACCATAGGCGACGGACTTGTGGCGCAGATACCGGCGCTAATCATAAGTACCGCCGCCGGTATCATCGTAACGCGCTCTGCCGGTGCGCACGACGTGAGCACCGATATCGCCGGACAGTTCCTCTCAAGGCCCAAGGCCCTTGGTAGTGCCGCCGGTGTGCTCTTCCTTCTCGGTCTCGTACCGGGTCTGCCGCATGTGGCATTCATAACGCTTGCGGTGATAACAGGCGGTATCGCCTATTACGCCAAGGTCTCAACGGCAAGGCGCGTTGAGCAGGAGGCCGCGGTAGAGGCGGAAGAGATAGCCGCGCAGGCCGCCCCGGAAGAGACCGTAGAGGTCGTGCCGATAGATCCGCTCTCAATGGAAGTCGGTTACAGGCTCATTCCGCTTGTAGATACCTCTTCGGGCGGCGAGCTGCTCGACAGGATCAAGGCGATGAGAAAACAGTCGGCCTCTGAGACGGGCTTCCTCGTGCCGCCCATTCATATTAAGGATAACCTCCAGCTTAAACCCGAAGAGTATGTAGTTATGCTCAAGGGCGTAGAAGTGGGCCGCGGAGAGATAAAGACCAATATGTTCCTCGCTATCGATCCCGGCAACGCCGAGAAGGGGCTTGAGGGTATCCCGACCATGGAGCCGGCATTCGGCCTCGACGCCTTCTGGGTAGAAGAGGCAGGTAAAGAGAAGGCCAAGGTTCTCGGCTATACGGTCGTCAGCCCCGCTATCGTCGTCGTGACGCACCTGACGGAGCTCATAAAGTCCAACTCGCACGAGATACTGACGAGACAGGACGTACAGACGATACTCGACGGCCTGGCAAAGACGCATCCGAAGGTAGTTGAAGAGCTCGTCCCGAACCTCATGACGACCGGTTCAATACAGAAGGTCTTTAGGAACCTTCTCAAGGAGAGGGTCTCGATAAGGGATATACTTACGATAGTAGAGACACTGGCCGACTTTGCCCCGCTTGTTAAGGATACCGACAGCCTTACCGAGTATGTGAGACAGGCGCTTGCGAGGTCTATAACCAAGCAGTATGCGGACGCCTCCATGGCGGTAAATGTAATGATAATGGACCAGACGCTTGAGCAGGCGGTGGCCGCGGCCGTCGGCGGCTCGGCACAGTCCATGACGCTCTCTCTGGAGCCGGCCGTTGCCGAGGCGATGTTTACGAGTATAAGCCAGGGCATGCAGGAGGTGGCGAGTCTGGGACACCAGCCCATACTGCTCTGTTCCCCTGAGATAAGGCGTTTTGTAAAGATATTGGCCGAAAAGGTGCTGCCCTCTCTCGTGGTCCTATCAACGAGTGAGATAAGTGGAAATGTTACTATAAAAAACGTAAAGGTGGTGAGTGTTTAAGATGAAGATCAGACGATTTACAGGAAGATCCATTGAAGAGGCACTTGGAGGTGTTAGAGAGACCTTCGGGCTCGACGCGGTAATTCTCTCTACCAAGAACAGAGACGGCTCTGCCGAGGTGATCGCTGCGCTTGACTTTGACACTGAGGAGCTTGAACGCGGCATAATGGCCCAGGGCGGCCATCAGGGAGAGGGAGGTCCGTCGCAGGAAGAGCCGGCGCCAGAGCTTCCCGAATCCGTCCCCGCTCCGCTCCCGGAGCTTGGGTTTGGCGAGATCAAAGACGAACTCTCCGAACTGAGGTCGCTCTTTTCCAATGTCATCGGTAACGCCTCCAGAAAAGAGATAATAAGGCTTGGGAGCGGCGCCATAGGGGTCTATGACGATCTCTTGAGGCGAGGGCTCAACGAAAAACTGTCTCACGGCCTCATAAAGGCCGCGGCATACGCCACGAGCGACGAGGCCGGTTCACTCTCCGAGAGTCTGAGAGCAAGCTGTATATCTCTCATCAAAGCGAGGGCCGGGGTGATTAACCCGCTCGCAGGCAAGGGCGGCCCGAAGATACTCGCGCTGGTCGGTCCGACCGGGGCCGGTAAGACGACAACCCTGGCAAAGATAGCAGGCCGCCTCCGTAAGAAACAGGCCGGACGCGTAGGGCTGATAAGCCTCGATAACGACCGGCCCGGCGGCAGCGCCGCGCTAAAGCAATGCGGCAGGGCCTTTGGCATGCAGGTGGAAACGCCGCGCACCAAGGAAGAATTTAATCGCGCCCTCTGGTATGGACGCGACAAAGAGGTTATACTTATAGACACTCCGGGCATCAACCCGCGTGACGAGTCTTCTATAGTAAGGCTCAAGGATATGCTCTCGGGCGGCCTTCCGGTCAGCGTCGGGCTGGTCCTTAGCGTTACGGGACGAGACGAAAACCAGATCGAGGCATGCAGGGGATTTGGCGCCCTGCCGATAGGTTCGGTCAGTTATACGAAGATAGACGAGGGCAC